>NZ_QHJY01000379.1 GCF_003185805.1 Caulobacter sp. D5 | reverse complement strand
CGACGGGCGGCTTGGCCGGCGGCAGGCTGGCGCTCTGCACCGGAGCGGCCGGCGGCGGGGCGGTCGGACGGGCCATCGGCTCTTCCGGCGGCGCGGCGTAGGTCGGCGAGGCCGTCGGGTTCTCGTGGCTGTAGATCTGCAGTCCGGCGGCTTCGTCGGGCTTGTTCTGGTCCGGCGCCGGAGCGGCCTTCATCTCGGCCACCGGCTCGCCCACGGTGCGCGGCGGCTCGTTGGGGCCACGGATGCCGTTGCGATAGACCAGGAACACGCCGACCAGCAGGGTGGCGAGCACCACCGCGCTGATGATCAGGGTCAGAGGCAGCGGCCTCGACCCACGCACCGGCTGGCGCGCATCGAAGGACAGCGGCGCATCAGTGGGCGGCGCATAGGCGCCGCGGTGCGGGTCGGACATCTCACAAGGCTCCAGAATTCCGGCGCTCGCATCGCCATCGGCGAATCACGCGCGCAAGTTCGTACTGTACTGGACCCGATCCCCGTTCAGAACTGTCGCACCCTTGCCGGTTGTGCATGTTCCTTCCGCGGCGGCAGGCCGTCAGTTCCAGACATCCAGATGGAACAGCTTGCGGTGCTCCTCGATGGCGAAACGATCGGTCATGCCGGCGATGTAGTCGCACACCACGCGGGCCCTTCCGGCCTGGTCGCGGTTCTGCGACTTGGCGAACCATTCAGAGGGCAGGACCTCGGGTTCGGCCAAGAAAAGCGTGAACATCTCGGCCAGAATGCGGCGCGCCTGGCTGCGGGTGCGGTTCACCCGCCAGTGGCGGTACATCTTGGCGTGAAGGAACTGGCGCAGGCGGGCCAGGTCTTCCAGCATGTCGGCCGAGAACGACACCAGCGCATGCGGCAGGGCCCGCACCTCGTCGGCCGAGGCGACGCCGGTGGCCGCGGCCCGTTGCAGGGTCTCGCCCATGACGTCGTCGACCATGGCGCCGATCATCCGGCGCACGGCCTCCAGACGGGTGATGCGCGCGTCGAGTTCCGGGCGTTCGCTGCGCACCGCCGCCAGGATCGGGCCGATCAGCGGCACGTCCATCAGCTCGTCCAGCGTGAAGAGCCCCGCCTCCACCCCGTCGTCGATGTCGTGGTTGTTGTAGGCGATGTCGTCCGACAGGGCCGCGACCTGGGCCTCGGCCGAGGCCCAGGTGTCCAGCTTGAGGCCGTATTCGGCGTCGTACTTGGAGATCGCCTTCCAAGACGGCTCGCCCAGCTTATGAACCACCGGACCGTTGTGCTTGATGACCCCTTCCAGGGTCTCCCAGGTCAGGTTCAGGCCGATGAAGTCCGGATAGCGGTGCTCCAGTTCGGTCACCACGCGGAAGGTCTGGACGTTGTGGTCGAAGCCGCCGAAGTCCTTGGTCTGCAGTTCCAGTTCGTCCTCGCCGGCATGGCCGAACGGCGGATGGCCCAGGTCGTGAGCCAGAGCGATGGTCTCGGCCAGATCGACGTCCAGCCCCAGGGCCGTGGCCAGCGAGCGGGCGATCTGGGCGACTTCCAGCGAATGGGTCAGTCGCGTGCGGAACTGGTCGCCCTCGTGGGCGACGAAGACCTGGGTCTTTTCCTTCAGGCGACGGAAGGCCGAGGTGTGGATGATGCGGTCGCGGTCACGGGCGAACGGGGTGCGCGTGCGGCTCTCGTCTTCCTGGTATCGCCGGCCGCGAGACTTGGCCGGATCCTCGGCGTAAGGGGCGCGGGGGACGGCGAACGGAGACGTCGACATGAGCGGCCTTTGCTGATCGCCCCTTTCCCCGGGGCGCGGACGTCCTCATATAGGCGATAGATGAAGTTTCCACAGCCATGACCGACACCACCGTTACGCTTTCTTCGAACGCCGCCCGCCGGCTGCACGCGCTTTCCGAGGCCGAAGGTCGCGAGGTGATGCTGCGCGTCGCCGTCGATGGCGGCGGCTGCTCGGGCTTCCAATATCGGTTCGATCTGGTCGAGGCCGCGCAGGACGACGATCTCAAGATCGAGCGCGACGGGGCAGCGGCCCTGGTCGACGTGATCTCCCTTGCCCTGCTGAAGGGTTCGGAGATCGATTTCGTCGACGAACTGGCCGGCGCCGAGTTCCGGGTGAAGAACCCCAACGCCAAGTCCAGCTGCGGCTGCGGCGTCAGCTTCTCGATCTGATCGCGAAGGCCTGCGGGCCAACGCCGAGCCTCGCTTGAAACGGGCGCGACTTGGCGTCTGTCGCGCTCTTCGGCGCCTGCGACCTGGCGTCGCGATCGTCGCGCGACCATTGTAATGCGACGCCGCCTCCCCTATTTGTAAGCGAGCGCTCATTACCTGCGGCCTCAATGCCGCACGAAAGCGCCATCCTCGCCCTAGCGCCGCCCTGCGGCGCGGGCGGGCTTTTCTCCCCTAATTCGATTATCCGGAACGACGACATCGCCGTTCCCAAACTGGAACTTTATGAAAACCAACACCACTCGTGCGCCCACCGCTGTCCAAAAGCCGCGCACCCCGAACCTTTCGCCTGCCGTGACCTCCCCGCTCTCGCCCGCCACGCTCTGGGCCTGGCCCGGCCTCACCCGCGCCGAACTGCGCGAACTGATCATCGATCAGATCGGCTAAGCGCCCTATCCCCCGAAATCTCCCCCTGGCCGCTTGAGCCCGAGGGCCGCGCCCCCTAGCCTCCGGCGCCTGCTCGGAGCCCGCCATGCGCATCGCCACCTGGAACGTCAATTCGGTCAACGCCCGCCTGGACAACGTCCTGGCCTGGTTCGAGGCCGAGGCGCCGGACGTCGCGGTGCTGCAGGAGATCAAGTGCATCGACGAGAAGTTCCCGGCCGAGGCCTTCGAGCGCCTGGGCTACAACGTCGTCGTCCACGGCCAGAAGACCTACAACGGCGTCGCCCTGCTCTCGAAGCATCCGCTCGAAGACGTCCGCAAGGGCCTGCCGCTGCTCGAAGGCGACGCCGAGGACGAGCAGGCGCGCTATGTCGAGGCGGTGATCTCCGGACCCAAGCCGGTGCGGGTGGTCGGCATCTACCTGCCCAACGGCAATCCGATCGGCACCGAGAAGTTCGCCTACAAGCTGTCGTGGATGCGCCGCCTGCACGAACACGCCAAGGGACTGCTCGCCTTCGAGGAGCCGCTGGTGATCGCCGGCGACTACAACGTCATCCCCGAAGCCGAGGACGTGGCCAATCCCGAGGCTTGGGCAGGCGACGCCCTGTTCCAGCCCGAGAGCCGCGCCGCCTTCCGGGCGCTGAAGAACCTCGGCTTCACCGACGCCTACATGCAGGCCGACGGCGCGCCGGGCGGCTACACCTTCTGGGACTATCAGGCCGGCGCCTGGCCCAGGAACCTGGGCATCCGCATCGACCACCTGCTGCTGTCGCCCCAGGCCGCCGACCTCCTCGAAGACGTCACGATCCACCGCGACGAACGAGACAAGGAAAAGCCGTCGGACCACGTGCCGGTGGTGGCCAGGCTAAAGCTCTGATCGCGGGCGCCCACCGGTATCGGGCGCCCCTGTCGCGAATCCGCGAACGCCGCTAGTTTCCGAAACCATGAGCGAGTTCTGGCGTCTCCTTGTTCTCGTGGCCATCGCCGGCTCGGCCGTCACCTTCATGGGCAGCGCGGCCATCTGGTTCATGGACGAAGAGCGGCGTATCCGCCGCGCCCTCCGCCACGTGCTGAAGGGCGAACCCGAGACCGTGATCATCGCTCACGGCCGCGGCAAGGGCGCGGGCTTCTCGTTCGACACCAACACCGCCGCCGTCGCCTGGGACAACGGGACCTGGTGCCTGCTCTACCGTATCGACGAGCTGATGGGGGCCGAGCTTTCGGTCGACAACCAGGTGATCGGCCGCGTGTTCCGGGGCGAGCAGCGCCGGGCCATCGACCAGATCGTCCAGCAGGCCAGCCGGGTCTGCCTGCGCATGATCTTCGACGATCCCCGCCACCCCGACTTCGAGCTGGACCTTTGGCTGGAAGGCGACCAGCAGCAGCGCCAGAGCCGCTCGCCCGCCCTGGCGATCCAGGAGGCCAACCGCTGGCTGGCCCGGGCCGAGGCCATCGTCCGCCGCCCGCTGGCGCCGCGCGGCCCCTCGCCCGCT
>NZ_QHJY01000378.1 GCF_003185805.1 Caulobacter sp. D5 | reverse complement strand
CCCTCTCTCTGTGAGAGAGGGAAAGTTACGCCGGCTCCAGCGGGCGGTCGAAGCCGAAGCGGTTGATCTGCGAGATCAGGTCGCGGTGGCTGGGCAGGTCGTGGGTGGCGCGTTCGCCGAAGGCGCGGATGCGGGCGAACTGGCGGGCGGCCGACTGCACGTCGGGGAACTCGCCCCGGCCCGGCGACAGGTCGGTTTTGAAGCCCATGCCGTAGAGAATGTACTGGTAGTTGAAGAAGGCGAAGGTCTCGAGATCGAGGATGAAGTCGTAGCGGCTGGGCGGGCGGTGACGCCATTGCTCCAGCAGCTCGGCCAGCCGTTCGGGGATCGAGGCCGGATCGGCGTTGTCGCGCCAGAACGGCTCGGTCCGCCGGCTCAGGCAATAGTGCAGCTTCAGGAAGGCGATGATGTTGTCGTAGCGCGCGGTCATCAGCTGGTTGAAGCGCCGGGCCGGGGCGTCGATCGGGCCGTTGTGCGGGAAAAGCTCGGCGATGATCGCCACCGCCGCCTCGATCAGCACGACGCCGGTCGATTCCAGCGGCTCCAGGAAGCCCGCCGACAGGCCCACGGCCACGCAGTTCTTCACCCACTGCCGCTCGCGATAGCCGGCCTCGAAGCTGATCGCCTTGGGGGTGATCTCGACGTTCGGCCCGATGTGGGCGCGCAGGATCGCCTCGGCGCGAGCATCGTCCATGTGGTCGCTGGAATAGACGCAGCCGACGCCGCGCGCGCCGGCCAGGCCGATGTCCCAGATCCAGCCGGCCTCGTGGGCGGTGGCGACGGTGAAGCTCTGGATCGGCGCGTCGGGCCGCTCGTAGGGCACGCGGCAGGCCAGGGCGCGGTCGGTGAACAGCACCGGCCGGGTCGACTTGAACGGCGCCTTCAGGGCCTGGCCGATCAGCTCGGCGCGAAAGCCGGTGCAGTCGACATAGAGGTCGGCCTCCAGCCGGCCATGCTCGGCGCAGGCGACGTGGTCGATGGCCCCGTCGGCGTCGAGGGCGACGTTCGTCAGCAGCCCTTCCAGCCGTTCCACGCCCAGTTCCCGGGCCCGGTCGGCCAGCACCTGGGCCAGCTTGGCGGCGTCGAAGTGGTAGGCGTAGTTCAGCGGCCCGGCGAAATTGCCCTCGTGCGGCCGCTTGGGCGCGCGCTGGGCGCCGGCCACCCGCGCCTGGATGGTCATGGCCTCGGCGAACGGCGGCCGCGTGGCCTCGTCCTGCAGCAGCCAGTAGGGGGCCAGACTGGCCCCGTCGGCTGAGAACGGCGCCTCGAACGGGTGGAAATACTGGTGGCGGCGGCCGTCTTCCGGCGCGTGCCCCCAGTCGACGAAGCGGATGCCCTGCTTGAAGGTGGCCGAGGTCTCGCGGATGAACCGCGTCTCGTCGATGCCTAAGAACTGCAAGGTCGTGCGGATGGTGGGGAAGGTCGCCTCGCCCACGCCGATGATGCCGATGTCGGGCGACTCCAGCACCGTGATCTTCAGGTGGTCCTGCTCGGCGATGCGCAGGCTCTTGGCCAGATAGGCGGCCGTCAGCCACCCGGCCGTCCCGCCGCCCACGATGAGGATGCTGCGCCCACGCTCCATGGGTCCGTGCATAGCGCGTTTGCGCGGCAGGGGCATCACCCGCAAACCTTCGTCATCCCGGAAAGCCCGCAGGGCTTATCCGGGACCCCAGGGGACCGGGCGCCGTGCGTGATCCCGCCGCCCGGACGTGGCCGGCGCGTTGCGGCGGCCCCTGGGTCCCGGCTCTGCGCTTCGCTTCGGCCGGGATGACGGGAAAAGGTAGGGGAGGTGAACCTACCCCAGCCGCAGCAACGCCGCCCCGTGCGGGGCCACCACCCGCTCCACCCGGCCCGACACGCGGCCCAGGTCCTCGCCCGTCCAAAGATCCCGCGCGGTCACGGCGCCCGAAAGCCCCAGGTCCCGCAGCGGCAGGCCCACGGCCTTCGGCTTCTCGGTGGTGTTGAACAGCGCCAGGTAGCGGGCGTTCTGCGCCCCCTCCGGCCGGGCCGACCAGATCCGCACGCCGTCGGCGATGAAGTGCGGCTGGTTGCCGGTGCTGGCCTGGTTCACCGCCAGCACGGCGCGGTTGGTCAGCAGGGCAAGGGTCGGCGCATCCAGGTGGCGCAGGTCGCCGCCCATGATCAGCGGCGAGCGGGCGATGGCCCACAGGGTCATCAGGGTGCGCTGCTCGTCGGGCGTGAACTTGGTGTCGCGCTTGCCCAAAGCCAGGCGCCCCAGCGGCAGCATGTCGGCGTCGGGCCAGCCGCCGACGACGCGGTGCTCGTTCCAGTTCTCCAGCCGGGTGAACTGGGCCTCCAGCATGGACCACTCGTCCCAGAAGTCGTCGGAGATGCGCCACATCTGGGCGTGGCGGCGCACGTGGTCGGCGCGCGGCACCGGGGTCTCGCCCGGCGACAGCGACAGGATCATCGGGCGCCCCGTGGCCTGGATCGCCTTGTGCGCCGCCTCGATCTCGGGGGCGTGGGCGTCGTAGGGCCGGCTCATGTCGTCCATCTTGACGAAGTCGACGCCCCAGTCGGCCAGCAGCCTGAACACGCTGTCGTAATAGGCCTGGGCGCCGGGCTTGCTCATGTCGACGCCGTACATGTCCGGGTTCCAGGTGCAGATGCTGGCGGTGTCGGCGATGTCGGCGGCGCGGACCTTGGTTCCCAGCACCGGCAGATTGGCCTTCACCGCCGCGCGCGGGATCCCGCGCATCAGGTGCACCCCGAACTTCAGGCCCAGGGCGTGGACCTGGTCGGCCAGGGCCTTGAAGCCCTTGCCCCCGGCGCTGGACGGAAAGCGGTTGGGCGCGGGGATCAGCCGGCCGAAGCCGTCCATCGCCGGCTGGGGATTGCGGTTGTACTCGTAGCTGGCCGCCTCGGGCTCGTACCACTGGATGTCGACCGTGAAGACGTCGTAGCCGAACGGCAGCAGCTTGGCGGCCATGATCCGGGCCGTCTCCAGGGATTGGGCTTCGGTGATGGTGGTGGCGAAGCTGTTCCAGCTGTTCCAGCCCATCGGCGGCCGCGGGGCCAGCAGGGCGGGCGCCTTCTTGGGCTTGGCGGCGGCGGAAGCGGTGGTCGAGGCCGCGCCGGCCATAAGTCCGGCGGCCAGCAGGCCGCGCCGGTGCATGTCCAGGGTCACTCGCATCCTCCCGTGTTTTTGCTCTTGTCAGACAATATGACGGGTCTGGCAAGCGGGTGGAGCGGGATCGCACCCCAACCCGTAAAATCCCCGCGAAAGCGGGGACCCAGGCTTTCTCTGCAACCCTCGGCGCTCGACGATAAAACACCTGGGTCCCCGCTTTCGCGGGGATTTTACGGGAGGAGGGAGGGCCGCCGACTTGAGCCCCGCCACCCATCATGCTCTCTTGCCCACAATAGTCAGACAAATGACCCAGGGAAGAACGCCATGGACCCGCACAAGCCGAGCCGACGCGCCTTCCTGCTCGCCACCAGCGCCCTGGCCTTCGCCGCGACGGCCGCCGCCGCCAAACCGGTCGAGCAAAGCCCCCGGATCGTCGCCACCCCCGTGCCGGCCCGCTGCATCGTCCTGAAGGCCTCGTATCACCAGCGCGCCGCCGACGCGAACCGCGCCTATCTCCTGTCGCTGTCGCCCGACCGGCTGCTGCACAACTTCCACCAGGGCGCGGGCCTGCCCGTGAAGGCCCCGGTCTATGGCGGCTGGGAGGCCCAGAGCATCGCCGGCCACACCCTGGGCCACTGGCTGACCGCGTGTTCGCTGCAGGTGGCCCACACCGGCGATCCGCAGCTGCGCGAGCGCCTGGCCTACACCGTTTCCGAGCTGGCCCGCGTCCAGGCCGCCCACGGCGACGGCTATGTCGGCGGGACCACCCGCTGGGGCCAGTCCGACGCGGCGGCCGGCAAGCAGGTGTTCGAGGAGCTGCGCCGGGGCGACATCCGCGCCTCGCGCTTCAGCCTCAACGACGGCTGGGTGCCGGTCTACACCTGGCACAAGGTGCACGCCGGCCTGCTCGACGCCCACCGCCTGGCCGCAACCCCGGGCGCCCTCGACGTCGCCACCGGCCTGGCCGGCTATTTCGCCACGATCATCGAGGGCCTGAGCGACGAGCAGGTGCAGAAGATCCTGGTCACCGAGCACGGCGGCCTCAACGAGGCCTATGCCGAGACCTACGCCCTGACCGGCGACGAGCGCTGGCTGAAGATCGCCCGCCGCCTGCGCCACAAGGCCGTGCTCGACCCGATCGCCGGGGAGCGCGACGAGCTGGCCGGCCTGCACGCCAACACCCAGATCCCCAAGGTCATCGGCCTGGCGCGCCTCTACGAGGTCGGCGGCGATCCGGCCGAGGCGACGGCGGCGCGGTTCTTCCACACGGCCGTGACCCGCGACCACAGCTACGTCATCGGCGGCAATTCCGACCGCGAGCACTTCGGCAAGCCGCGCCAGATCGCCCGCCACATGGCCGAGACCACCTGCGAGGCCTGCAACAGCTACAACATGCTGAAGCTGACCCGCCATCTGTGGAGCTGGAAGCCCGACGGCGCCCTGTTCGACTATTACGAGCGCACCCAGCTCAACCACATCCTGGCCCACCAGAACCCGGCCGACGGCCGCTTCGTCTATTTCATGCCGATGGCCGCCGGCGGTCGCCGCAGCTATTCCACCTACGAGGACAGCTTCTGGTGCTGCGTCGGCAGCGGCATGGAAAGCCACGCCAAGCACGCCGACAGCATCTGGTGGCGCAGCGGAGAGACGCTGTGGCTGAACCTCTTCATCGCCTCGAGGCTCGACCTCGGCGAAGGCGACTTCGCCATCGATCTCGACACCCAGTATCCAAGCTTCGGCCACGTCACCCTGACCATCGAACGGGCGCCGAAGGGCGAGCGGGAACTGGCCCTGCGCCTGCCGGCCTGGAGCATCAAGCCCACGCTCGAACTCAACGGCCGGCCGGTCGCCATCCAGACCCGGGGCGACGGCTACGCCCGCGTCTCGCGCCGCTGGCAGGCCGGCGATCGCCTGCGGCTGACCATCCCGATGACCGTGCGGGCCGAGCCGACGCCGGACGATCCCAACCTCGTGGCCCTGCTGTCGGGGCCGCTGGTGCTGTCGGCCGACCTTGGTCCCGCCGACCGGCCGTTCGACCGCCCGGCGCCGGCCCTGCTGGGCCAGGGCGATCCGGCCGCCCTGCTGCGCGTCACCCGGGCCCACCCGCACAATTTCGACGTCCCCCTGGCCCAGGGCGGACGGGTGGAGCTGACGCCGTTCTTCACCGGCTACAGCCGCCGCGAGGCGATCTACCTGCCGGTGTTCACCCCGGCCCGCTGGGCGGCCGAGGGTCCGGCCTACCTTGCCGCCGAGCAGCAGCGCATCGACACCGTCGCCCGCACCGTCGACGCCGTCTATCTGGGCGAGCAGCAGCCCGAGGTCGATCACGCGGTGAAGGCCGGGGCCGGCGAGATCATCCAGCTCAACGGCCGCAGCGGCCGCCGCATCGCCCCCGGCGGCTGGCTGGAGATGACGCTCAAGCGCCGTCCCGGCCCGCTGATCCTGCAGCTCGTCTACTGGGGCCAGGACATCGGCCAGTCGGCCAAGGTGCTGGCCGACGGCGCCGAGAGCGGCCGCTTCACCACCCCGACCGACCGCCGCGACGGCTTCTTCACGGCCGATGTCCCGCTGCCGGCGGGCGAGGGGACGGCGAGGGTGCGGATCGAGGCCGGGGACAGGCCGGTGACGGTCTACGAGGTGCGGGTGCTGGCGGCGGGCGTCGCGTAATCTAATCTACTCGTCATCCCGGAAAGCCCGCAGGGCCTATCCGGCGACTGTGTTGGGTCAAGCGGGCTTTTGCCAGGGTTGTCCGGATTTGAGCAT
>NZ_QHJY01000377.1 GCF_003185805.1 Caulobacter sp. D5 | reverse complement strand
CCCTCTCTCTAAGAGAGAGGGTTCAGAATTCGCTCCCCCATGACCAAAACTTAACTGGGCTCCCCCGCCCGCGCCTGATCCTCTGCGCCCCGCAACGCGAGGGGATTTCGACATGCGCTGGACGCCGCTGATCTGCGCCGTCGCCCTGCTGGCGCCGGCCATCGCCGTAGCCGCGTCCACGGCCGATCCGGCGGCCCGCACCGACGCCGTCATCCGCCGGGCCATGGCCGAGCGGCATATCCCCGGCCTGCAGGTCGTGGTGGTCAAGGACGGCGCGATCGCCCTCTCCCGCGCCTACGGCGTCGCCGACCTGGCGACCAAGACGCCGGTCACCGGGGAGACCACCTTCCCCATCAACTCGATCACCAAGGCCTTCACCGGCGTGGCGGCGATGCGCGAGGTGCAGGCCGGGCGGCTGGACCTGGACCAGCCGATCGGCGCCTATGTGCCCGATCTCCCCGAGGCCTGGCGCGGGATCGCCGTGCGCCGGCTGCTCAGCCACACCTCGGGCCTGCCCGACTTCGTGCCCCGCCAGAAGGACGGCGCGGTTTCGGAGGCCGAGGCCTGGAAGGAGGCCCTGGCCGCGCCGGTGCTGTTCCCGCCCGGCGAGCGCTTCCACTACTGCCAGACCAACTACGCCCTGGTGCAGATGGCGATCGACCGCCTGCACGGACGGCCGGTGTCCGAGCCGCTGGGCGGCGAGCAGTTCGCCCTGGCCGGCATGACGCGCTCGCGCTACGGCGACAGCCTGGATCCCAGCCCCAGGCGCACCGTCTCCTACGGCTACAAGCGCGAGACGCCCGACCAGCCCACTGTGCGGCGCGAGGTGTTCTCGCCCCTGGCCCGCGCCGCCGCCGGCCTCGACAGCACCGGCGAGGACATGGGCCGCTGGATGATCGCCCTGATGGACGGCCGCCTGCTGGGCGACGCCGCCAAGACGACGATGTGGACGCCGGTGCCCTACACCGACGGCAAGCCGGGCCAGTGGGGCCTGGGCTGGCTGGTGCTGAAGCGCCCGGACCGCCTGGTCGTCGGCATGACCGGCGGCAGCCGCAACGCAGTCTATCTCTATCCGAACGACAAGGTCGGGGTGGCGATCCTGAGCAACCTGGCCGGCTCGACGCCGGAAGACCTGATCGACGAGATCGCCCAGGGTTTCGTGCCCGGCATGACCCTGACCGGCGTCGCCGCCCTGCGCGCCGAACTGGCGGCGGCTCCACCGGAGCAGGCCGACGCCGTCGTCGCCCGCCTGCGCCGCGATCCGGCCTTCAAGCCCGACGAGCACGAGCTGAACGACTGGGGCTATCGCCTGCTGGCCTTCGGCAAGGCCCCGACCGCCCTGGTCGTGCTGAAGCTGACCGCCGAGCTCTATCCCGAAAGCGGCAACGCCCAGGACAGCCTGGCCGACGCCTACGAGGCCAACGGCGACAAGGCCGCCGCGATCGTCCACTACCGCCGCTCGCTGGCCCTGGATCCCGGCAACACCAACGCCGTCAACCGCCTGAAGACGCTGGAAGCGGCGGCAAGCTGAACCGGACTTGACCGGGAGAGGCGAGGCCTACACAACCTGAGATCATGAAAACTCGCGCCATCGCCGTCGCCGCTCTCGCCGCCGCCGTCCTCGCTGGAGGCGGGGCCATCGCCGTCTCGGCCATCCAGCCGCCGGTCGCCGCGCCCGACCTGCGCAGCGAACTGGCGACCTTCCGCGACGTCTGCATCGCCCCAGCCTCGCACGGCGACATCCTGCGCAAGGCCCGGGCTACCGGCTGGACCGCGCTGGAAGGTCAGGCCGTACCGTCCCTGCTGGTCGGCAACGGCATGGTTAGCCTGCAGGAGGTGCGCGAGGGCGAGATCGACGGCCGGCCCGTGCTGCTGTCGGTAGGCCGCCTGGGCGGAGGCTCGTTCTGCCGCATCTACTTCAAGCCCGCCGATCCGGCCGCCACGGTCGCAAGACTGAAGGCCGAGACCGTGCTCGGCTCGCCCCTGGGCGCGCCCGACTTCGACGACAAGCTGAACTATCCGGAGGGCTGGAAGGCGATCGGTTGGCATCGCAGCGTCGCCGACGACTGGCGGGCGCTGCACTACAGCTTCGACCCCGACGGTCAGGGATCGAACGCCGACTGGCAGGCGATCGAGATCACGCGCGAGATCTAGGGAATTCCCTAGCTGGCGGTCGGCGCCCCCGGCGCGGAGAGTGCCGGCGCCGCCGGAGCCCCGGGCGGCGCGTACAAGGACGCCGCCGCCATGCTCGACTCCGTCTCGTCCTCGGTTCCCACCCGCCAGACCCCGCCGCCGTCTCAGGACGCCGTCGACAGCGTCCACAAGTCGCTGGAAAGCGGGCTCTTCAACCCGATCACCAACGGCGACGTGAAGACCGCCGTCGGCGCCCTGACCAAGCTGGATTCCGCCAACGCCAAGGCCGCCATCGACACCCTGGCCAAGGACGGAACGCTGGACAAGCTGGCCAGCGAGATCAACGACGGCAAGGGCTTTGGCCTGGGCGGGCTGTCGGCCGACGAGAAGCGCGACTTCTTCGTCGAGATGGCCAAGGACCTCGACGGCGCCCAGCTGAAACAGCTGTCGGACGCCTTCGCCAAGGCCGGCGGCGACTATCACGGCAAGGCCGACGTCGCGGCCCTGGGCCAGGCGATCGCCACCCACGCCTCGTCCGACGTCAAGGTCGACTACGTGCAGGCCCAGGCCGCCTCGACCCTGGATCACACAGCCGACACCACCAGCCCCTTCACCCTGATGGGCTCGACCCAGATCACCAGCCACGGCGACGCCGAGGCCGCCGCCGTCGGCGAGGTGCTGGCCAGCCTGAAGGGCGACCCGGCCGCCGCCCAGCAGGCCTTCGACGCCCTGACGCCCGACCAGCTGCGCGGCGTGCTCGACGCCTCGATCGGCCGGGTCGAAAGCTCGCGCACGGTCGCCTCGATGAGCGGCGCGGGCGCCTCGCACACCAACTCCACCACGCTGGACGCCTCGACCTACAAGGGGATCCTCGAGGCCGGCGCCCAGTCGACCAACGCCGACTTCAAGGCCCGGCTGTTCGCCGAGGGCTCGGCGGTGCTCAAGGACGTCCCGCAGCAGAACCTGCTGCTGGGGATCAGCGTCATGGACCGCGACGCGGCGACCCGCACGATGGCGCAGGGCCTGACCAGCGTGCTTGGGAGCGACGTCTCGGGCGTCGCGCGCGAGCTGGCCTTCAACGCCGAGACCCGCGACGGCACGGCCTTCGCCACCTACGCCAAGCAGATGCTGAACGACGGCCAGACCGCGCCCTTGGCCGACATGATGCAGCAACTCCAGGTCGGCGGAAGCAAGGCCGAGAACCCGATCGACCGCTTCGAGGCCACCACGCAGGTGACCCTGCCCAACGGCTCGCAGGTCGAGCGCTACGAGAACGCCGCGGCCCTGGGCCACTATGTCGGCGGGGTGCAGGCGGCCGCCGCCTCGATCACCACCGACCGCAAGGAGCAGGCCGAACTGCTGAGCGCGGTGCTGAAGAGCGGGCTGACGATCGTCGACAAGTCCGGGATCGGCGGCAAGGGCGTCGGCGCGGCCGCCGCCGTGGCCAAGGAATGGGTGACGATCGGCACGAACGCGGCGCTGAAGGCCCTGCAGGACGACCCGTCCGCCGCCGGCAAGGCGCTGGACCTGGCCGCCGTGCCCACCGATCCCAAGACCGGCGAGGAGGCCGTGGGCAGCAACTCCAAGAGCGCCTACAACACCGCCCTCAGCACCGTCGTCAGGCAGGCCAAGCCCTGACGGCCCGCCCGGGATCATGATGCGCCGTATCGCTCCGATGTTCCTGCTGCTCGCCCTGGCCGCCTGCGGGCCAGGGGCCGCCCCGCCGCCACGGCAGCCGCCTCCGCCGCCGGCCGGGTTCGTCGAGGCGCGCGACCTGTCGCTCGACCAGGCCGACGATCCCTACCAGCGGGTGGTGGAGACCGGCCTGGCCGAGACGGCCGCCGCCTCGGGCCTGCCGGGGGGCGGCGACACGGTCACCTACCGCGCTCCGGCCGGCGCGACCCGCGCGGCGATCGAAACCTATTACGACCACGCCGCCCGCGACGCCGGCTGGACCCCCGACCGCACCCTGGCCCCGCCGGCGGGATCGAAGACGGCCGGCTACTGGTCATTCGGCTATCGCGCGGGCTCGCACTGGTTCCAGGTCGCCGGCGTCACGCCCGGCCCCGCCCTGCCGGTTCCGGAAGCAGGCCTGCCGGTGGTGGTGCGCAGCGGCGAATGATCCCCTCTCCCGCAGGGGGAGAAGGACCCCTCAAATCCCCGCCTTGATCGGCGCGAGGTCGGGATAGACCGGCTCGCGCTTGCCGGCTTTCGCCGCGAAGGCCTCGGCCATGTGCGGGCCGGCCAGCATGCCCGACTGCCAGACGGCCAGGTAGTCGAGGGTGTCGGCCACCGAATGATCGCGGGCGTAGTTGATGATCACCTTGCTGCCGGTCACCGCCAGCGGAGTCTTGGAGGCGATCTCGCGGGCCGTCTCCAGGGCGTGGGCGACCACCGCCTCGTGGCTGTCGAACACGGCGTTGACGAGGCCCAGCTCCAGGGCCTTGGCGGCCGGCAGCTTGCGGCCGGTATAGGCCAGTTCCTTGACCCAGCCCTCGGGGATCAGCTTGCACAGGCGCGGGAAGGTGCCGACGTCGGCGGTCATGCCGATGTTGATCTCCTGGATCACGAAGTACGCATCCGACGTCGCGTAGCGGATGTCGCAGGCGGTGGCGAAGTCGACCGCCCCGCCGATGCAGCCGCCCTGGATGGCCATGATCACCGGCATCCGCGCCCGCTCCAGGCACGAGAAGGTCTCCTGCAAACCCTTCACCTTGTGGCGGAACGCCTCGGCCGCGACGTGGCGATCCACGGGCTCGCCGCCGGTGATGCCCTCATCGGCGAACACCGACAGGTCCATGCCGGCGCTGAAGTGCTTGCCGGTCGAGGAGATGACGATCGCCCGCACCCCGCCCCGCTGGTCCAGGTCGTTCACGATCGTGGGCAGTTCGCGCCAGAACGAACGCGTCATGGAGTTGAAGCTTTCCGCCCTTATCAGCTTCAGGTGGGCGACGCCGGCCTCGATCTCTACTGTGAAGCAGCTATAATCGACCGGTGTTCCATTACCCATCGTCGCCTCCCTTATCGTTGTTCACCTGAACGATAGCACGGGCGACGGCGGCGACGTCAAATCCCGCGGGCGATCCCCCGAGCCCGCCCCTCGCAAGGAGCAGACAAAAATGCGCAAGCCCTTCGCCGCCGCCCTGTCGATCGGCGCCGTCCTGGCCTCGGGCCTCGCCACGAGTTTGGCCGCCCCCGTTCCCGCCCTGGCTCAGAGCAAGCCGCTGGGCGGTCTGTTCTCGTGCGACGCCACCGGCGGCAAGCAGGAGGGCGGGGCCCTGATCGGGGCCGGCGTCGGGGCCCTGCTGGGCACCCAGGTGGCCAAGAACGAGAAGGGCC
>NZ_QHJY01000043.1 GCF_003185805.1 Caulobacter sp. D5 | reverse complement strand
TGACCCGCGCCCAGAACGCCTTCGCCAACGCCCAGGCCGCCTTCGCCTCGGCCAAGGCCTCGCAGGTCCAGGCCCAGGCCAACCGCGCCGCCGCCGCCGGCTCGCTGGCCGCCAACGCCGTGCTGACCGCCGGCGCCAGCATCGACGCCAATCCGGAAGTCGCCGCCGCCCGCGCCAAGGTCGAGCAGGCCCAGCTGGACCTGTCGCGCACCGTCATCCGCGCGCCGATCGACGGCGTCGTGGCCAAGCGCAACGTCCAGATCGGCCAGCGCGTCGCCGCCGGCTCGCCGGTGATGCAGGTCGTTCCGATCGGCGCGGCCTATGTCGACGCCAACTTCAAGGAAGGCCAGCTGCGCAAGGTCAAGATCGGCCAGCCGGTCGAGCTGGAAGCCGACCTCTACGGCGGCTCGGTGAAGTACCACGGCAAGGTCGCCGGCCTGTCGGGCGGCACCGGCGCGGCCTTCGCCCTGATCCCGGCCCAGAACGCCACCGGCAACTGGATCAAGGTCGTGCAGCGCCTGCCCGTCCGCGTCGCCATCGACCCGACCGACCTCAAGGCTCACCCGCTGCGCGTGGGCCTGTCGATGAAGGCCACGATCGACACCCGCGGCTAAGAGCGCGTCGGGCGAAAGTGTAAGCGGTTTCGCCCGCCAGACGCGCGCCAAGCGTAGAACCCTTCAGAGCAAGGATAGCCGTCATGGCGACCGCTCAAGCCGTCCCCGCAAGGGCGGCCTCCGAACCCGCGCCGCTCAGCGGGCCGGCGATGATCTTCGCCGGCCTGATCCTGGCCGCCGCCAACTTCCTGGTGGTGCTCGACACCACCATCGCCAACGTCTCGGTGTCGAACATCGCCGGCGCCCTGGGCGTCTCGCCGAGCCAGGGCACCTGGGTCATCACCTCCTACGCCGTGGCCGAGGCCGTGGTCGTGCCGCTGACCGGCTGGCTGTCGGCCCGCTTCGGCGCGGTCAGGGTGTTCGTCTTCGGCATGATCGGGTTCGGGATCTTCTCGTTCCTGTGCGGCCTCGCCCCCTCACTTGGCTTCCTCGTCTTGTTCCGCATCCTGCAGGGCGCCTGCGGCGGCCCGCTGATGCCGCTGTCCCAGACCCTGCTGCTGCGCGTCTTCCCCAAGAAGCACGCCGCCGCGGCCACCGGCCTTTGGGCCATGACCACCCTGGTCGCCCCGATCCTCGGGCCGATCCTGGGCGGGGCGCTGTGCGACAGCGTCGGCTGGGCCTTCATCTTCTGGATCAACGTGCCGATCGCCATCGCCTGTTCCTGGTTCGCCTGGAACCTGCTGAAGGGCCACGAGACGCCTCTGGCCAAAGCGAAAGTCGACCTGGTGGGCCTCGCCCTGCTGGTCGTCTGGGTCGGCTCGCTGCAGATCATGCTGGACCTGGGCAAGGAGCACGACTGGTTCTCCTCGCCGCTGATCATCGGCCTGGCGCTGGTCGCCGCCGTCGGCTTCGTCGCCTTCCTGATCTGGGAGCTGACCGAGCAGAACCCGATCGTCGACCTGCGGGTCTTCCGCCACCGCGGCTACACCGCGGCGGTCATAACCCTCAGCGTCGCCTTCGGGGCCTTCTTCGGCATCAACGTGCTGAACCCGCTCTGGCTGCAGCAGAACATGGGCTACACGGCCACCTGGGCCGGCTACGTCTCGGCCCTGCTCGGCGTCACCGCCGTCATGGTCGCGCCGCTGGCGGCCGGCATGTCGGCCAAGCTCGACGCCCGCCGCCTGGTGTTCCTGGGCCTGATGTGGATGGCCTTCATGACCTTCTTCCGGGCGCAGGCCAACCAGCAGATGGGCTATTTCGACATCGCCCACTGGCTGCTGTTCCAGGGCTTCGGCATGCCGTTCTTCTTCGTGCCCGTGACCGCCCTGGCCCTGGCCAGCGTCCGGGTCGAGGAGACCGCCAGCGCCGCCGGCCTGATGAACTTCTGCCGCACGCTGTCGGGGGCCTTCGCCACCTCGGTGGTGACCACGGTGTGGGCCGACGGCGCCAGCCGCAACCACAACGAACTGTCGGGCGTGCTGAACGGCGCGCAGTCGACGATGGACCAGCTGCAGGGCGTGGGGCTCACGCCCGAACAGGCGCGCGGCACGCTGGACAACATGGTCCAGAGCCAGGGCGTCATGCTGGCCACCAACCAGGTGTTCATGGCCATGGCCGTCCTGTTCGTGGTCGCCGCCCTGATCGTCTGGCTGGCCCCCAAGCCGACCCGCGTGGCCGACACCTCGGCCGTGCACTGAGACGGAGAAACCCTCGCCCTTCGACAAGCTCAGGGTGAGGGTTTCTACTGATCTGTTGAGCTTGAAATGGTCCTCACCCTGAGCCTGTCGAAGGGCGAGGACCATGCGCCTACCGCGCCACAGCCCCCTTCACCACCGCCGCGAACGTCTCCGCCGGGCAGTCGTAACCCGCCCCCGCCTGGCTGCAGCCCGGCACGAAGATCGGCGAGGCTTCCGGCGGGGCCGCCGGCGTCAGGGCCTTCTTCTCCCGCAGTTGCGACAGGCTCTGCACCGCGTAGCGCACGCGGATCACCCGCACGCCGTCGGCCCGTTTCCAGCGCTCGAACACCAGGTTGCCGCCCGGCGCGATCTGGTTGGGCTGATAGCCCGGCGCGGCCCATTCCAGGCCCAGGAGGCCGCCCAGCATGGCCAGGGTGCCGTCGTGGCCGACGATCACCACCATCTTGGAATTGGGATCGCCGAGCGCGTCCTTGCCGGGCTTGGTCTCCAGCGTCGCCAGAATGCGCGAGGCCAGATGGCCGGCGCCGGTGCGCGCCACTTCGTGCGAACGCAGGCGCAGGTCGAACTCGGCCTGGTGCAGCGGGAAGACCCGCAGCAGCGAGGCATCATTCAGGCCCTTCCAGCCCAGGCTCGCGAAGTCCTGGCCGTCGGCCCAGGCCATCAGCAGGCTCTCGGTGACGCCGGAGGCGAAAGCTTCCGGACCGGCGATGCCCACCGTCTCGTCGGCGTCGTCGAGGAAGGCCGGGGCCTCGTCATAGACGCGGCGCTTGCCGGCCGCCTTCGGGCACGGCGCGGCGTCGCATTGCATCAGCAGTTCGTCGAGGCTGGCGATGGCGTCGGCGTGGCTGGCGCTCCAGGCGGCGAGGCTGCCCCCCACCCGGCCGGCGACCGAAGCGCGCGCCAGGGCCAGATCAGGCTTGGCGACGCCGGCCTTCACCGGCTCGAACATCGGATCGATCTTGCCCTCGCCCACCGTGTGGACATCCACGGCGCAGCCCGGCGACAGCCCCTCGCCCAGGGCCTTGGCCGTGGCGATCGTGCGCTGGGTGACATTGGCCCAGTAATAGACCGCGCCGCAGTCGGCGCCGGCCAGCAGGCCCTGCTTGGCGTAGAGGTCGCGGTAATAGGTCCCGAACAGGGTCGAGAGCGCGCCACCATTGGCCGTCAGGTGGCCCGGCGGCACGCCGAAGCGCGGCCAGGGCCTGGCGGTGGCCGTCTCCAGCCGCTCGGGGCTCGACATCGCCGCCCGCACGCCGTGGCGGCTGAGGATCACCACCTTCTCCAGGGTGTCGCCGGCCTGCTGGGCGGCGGCGGGCGCGGCGACCGACAGGGCCAGCGCGAGAGCGGATAGGCGGGCAAGCAGACGCATCGGAACTCCCAGAACGAAAAAACGGCCCGCACGGCGGAATCGCGCGGGCCAGTCAAGGGGATCGGAACGGAGGAGCGCAAGGGGCGTCCCCTCCGGAAAGTCGGGATCGCCGTCCCGGCCGCCAGGAAAGGCGGCCGGGGCGCGACAGAACTCCGTGAACGGAGCAACCAGCCTTAGAACTTGGCGCGCAGGCCGAAGCTGACGGTGCGGCCGTACTTGGTGTAACCGCCGAACCAGCCGCCCTTCACGAACTGCCACTGGGCCGCGTCGGTCAGGTTCTGGCCTTCCACCGCCGCGGTGATCTGCGGGGTGATCTTGTAGCTGATGCTGGCGTCCAGCGAGCCGAAGGCTGCGTCGTTGAGGGCCGACAGGCCCGCCCCGCCGACGTCCTGCAGCACGTCGTCCACCCAGCTGTAGCTGGCCCGGGCCGCGATGCGGTCCTTCTCGTAGAAGCCGGTCAGGTTGAAGCTGTTCTTGGCGACGTTGACCATCTGGTCCTTCAGCGTCGCCGAGTAGGTCGCCTCGGTGTCGGTGTAGGTGTAGTTGGCCAGGAAGCCGAGGCCGTCGAACGGCGCGGGCAGGCTCTTGAACAGGTGCTGGTAGGCCAGCTCCACGCCCTTGATGGTCGCCTCGCCGCCGTTGGTCGGCGAGGTCAGCTGGTAGGTCTGGCCGTCGACCACGATGTTGGTCTTCTGGCTGTAAACGAAGGTGGTGATGTCCTTGTAGAAGGCGCCGGCGATCAGGGCGCTGCCGGGGGCGAAGTACCATTCCAGCGTGGCGTCGTACTGCCAGGCCTCGAAGGGCTTAAGCTCCGGATTGCCGCCCACCGCCGTCAGCACCGTGCCCGAGGAGTTCAGCGTCAGGCGCGGGGCCAGATCAGCCAGCGACGGGCGGGTGATCACCTTGGCCACGGCGACGCGGGCCTGCAGGGTGTCGGTGATGTCGAGGGCGAAGTTGGCCGTCGGCAGCACGTCGGTGTAGCTCTTCTCGTAGCGCACCGGCACGGCGGTCGTGCCGTTGTCGGCGTGGCCGGCCGAGACCTGCTTGGTGTTGGCCACGCGCACGCCGATCTCGCCGCGCAGCGGCAGGTCGGCGACCTTGGTGTCCAGATCGGTCAGGGCGTAGCCGGCCAGGATCTCTTCCGACACGAAGTAGGAGTTGCGCTTGTCGGCGCGCGCCGTGCCCAGCTGGCTCTTGTCGGCCAGGGCCCAGAACTTCTCGGGGTTGGGCATGACCCAGGTGCGCGGCAGATTTCCACCCACGCCGCCGAGGAAGTCGCTGACCGGGAAGGCCTCGAAGTAGCTGGCGTCGAAGTACTTGCCCGCCAGATTGGTCGTGTAGTTGATGTCGGCGCGATTGTAGGTGCGCTCGCGCTCGCGGAACTTCACGCCGAAGGCGATGCGGTTGAACGGCCCCCATTCGACCGGACGCTCGGCGTCGGCCTGCAGGGCCTTTTCCAGGTCCAGCGAGTCGTTGACGCGCCACTCGATGCGGCGGAACGGCAGCAGCGAGGGGTTGGACAGGTTGGTCGTCGCCAGGGTGACGCTGGGCAGCTCCTCGTCGTCGGCCTTGGTCATGTTGAAGGTCGTCTGGCCGATCGAGCCCAGCAGGCGCGTGCGGGTGATCGGCTTGGAGGTCTCCGAATAGGCGCGGGCGTAGGCCGCGTCGCCCGAGAAGGTCCATTCGCCGATCCGCTGCTTGCCGTTGACGGCCAGCATCAGGTTGTCGTGCGCCAGGTCGCTGACCTCGCGGCCGATCTGGCTGGTCGAGGTGACCGTGCCGCCCACCAGGGCGCCGTCGCGCACCACCGCCGTGCCGGCGACCAGGGTCGAGACCGTCTGGTCGACCGAATAGGTCAGCTCGTCATAGTGGTCGTCGAGGTGCGTGTAGCTGGCGTCGAAGGTGATCTCGGTGGCGTCGGTCGGACGGTACTGGGCCGAGAACACCAGGCCCTTGCGCTCGCGGTCCTCGCGCTCGAGGGTCGGGCGGATGGCGGTCGGATAGAGGCTGATCCCCTGCGCCGCCAGGCTCTTGCCCAGGGTCGTGGAGGTGTCGACATAGCTCCAGCCCACGCCGGTGACGCGGTCCTGGCGCAGGGTGCGCTGGTCGTAGACCAGGGCCAGCAGCGCGCCGAAGCTCTTGTCGTCATTGACCCAGCTGATCAGGCCCGAGGCGCGCGGGTCGGTCTTGCCGGCCAGTTCCGGATGGCTGGCCGTGACCGAAGCGGCCATGGTGTTCTTGCCCAGGGTCAGGGGGCGAAAGGTCTTGATGTCGACCACGCCGCCGATCGCGCCCTCGTCCAGCGAGGCCAGCGGGGTCTTGCCCACCTCGACGCCGGCCACCAGTTCGGACGGCAGGGTGTCGAAGCGGAACTGGCGGCCGCTCTGGCCGCTGTCGCGCATGTTCTCGTTCACCGCGGCGCTGCGGCCGTTCAGGGTGACGATCTGGAAGTTGGGACCCAGGCCGCGCACGCGCACGAACAGGCCCTCGCCGCGGTCGCGGGTGATGGCCACGCCCGGCACCCGTTGCAGGGCTTCGGCGATGTTGTTGGACGGGAACTTGCC
>NZ_QHJY01000376.1 GCF_003185805.1 Caulobacter sp. D5 | reverse complement strand
ACCACGTTGATCGACTTGACGTGGCCCAACTCGGCCGCCCTCTGAAACCAGGCCAGGGCGTCGAGCGCCTCGGCCTGACGCTGCGACAGGCCTTCGGCGTGGATGGCCAGCAGGATCTCGTCCGGGGCGGCCTCGACACGCACGCGGTCTTCCCACTGCTGGGTCTCGGTCGTCGCCGGCGGCGGCGCGATCGGCGCGGCGTCTGCGCGCGCCTCGTTCATGGCCGAGGCGCAACCCGACAGGGCGGTGAGCACGGCCAGGCCCGCGACGGTCGCGGCCAGGCGCTGGAGATTGCATCGCGTCATGGCCGCGTCCCTATTCGATGACATAGCCGACAGGCCCCTGATAGCTGCGGTTGGCGTTGGCGCCGGCCGGCGCGTTGACCACCGTGTTCAGCCGCCCGAGCAGCACAGTGCCCATGTCGCCCGCCAGCCGCAGGCCGTCGGCCGGCGTCTGCAGGTCGGCCGGTTTGGTCGGGTCGATGATGTAGGGCGTGACCAGGATCACCAGTTCGGTCTCGCCGTTCAGATAGTCGCGCGACCGGAACAAGCCGCCGAGGATCGGCAGGCTCTTCAGCCCTGGCAGGGCGTCGATGTTTTCCTTGCTCTGCTGCTGCAGCAGGCCGGCGATCATCAGCGAGCCGCCCGAGGGCAGCTCGACCGTGGTCTCGGCGCGGCGCACGCTGAGGCCGGGCACCACGATCGTCGAGGTGCCGGAGGTCAGGGTGTAGGCGCCTACGCTGGTCAGTTCGGAGACTTCGGTCGACAGCTTCAGCGAGATGCGGCCGCCCGACAGCACCACCGGCGTGTAGCCCAGGCTGACGCCGTAGGGCTTGAACTGCAGGGTGACCTTGCCGGTCTCCGACATGTCGACGGGCACCGGGAATTCACCGCCGACCAGGAAGCGGCCGGCCTCGCCGGACACCGCCGTCAGGTTCGGCTCGCTGAGCGTGCGCACCAGGCCCACGCGCTCGAGCGCCTGCACGCTGGCCGTGGCGCTGTTGTTGCTGCCGCCGATGGTGGCGCCGATCGTGCCGCCGCCCTGCAGGCCGTTGTTGATCGCGTACTTGGGCTCGAAGCCCACCGAGAAGTTGTTGCTGCCCAGCTGGTTCAGCGCGGCCGAGACGTTGACGCCCAGCTGCTTGACGATGTTGCGCTGGACCTCGATGACCCGGACCTTCAGCGTCACCTGGTCCTTGCCGGCGACCGACAGCAGGTTGACCACCTGGTCGGGCTTGGAGACGAACTGGGCGGCGATCTGCGAGGCGGTGTTGGCCTCGGCGGCGTTGGCGACCATGCCGGTCAGGATCAGGCTGTCGCGGACCGCCTGCACCTCGATGCGCGAGGCGGGCAGCACCTTGCGCAGGGTGTCCTGCAGGGTGCTGGAGTCCTCGTCGACGCGGATGGCCAGCGACAGCAGCCGGCGGCCGGAGGCGTCGAAGAACACCGCGTCGGTGGTGCCCTTGCCCAGGCCCAGCACATAGATGCGGCGCGGGTTGCGCAGCACGGCGTCGGCCACCTGCGGGTTGGTCACCAAGAGATCGCGCACGTCGGACGGCAGCTCGATGATCGCCGACTTGCCGCGCGGCAGGTTCAGCGTGCGGGCGCCCGGACCGGCGGTCAGGTCGATGCGCAGCACCTGGTCGGCGACCGGCGCCGGCGCGTAGTCGGGAACGGCCGCGACTGGGCGCGAGACGGCGCGGGCCGGGCGATAGACCCGGTCGCCGGCCGGCGGGCCGTCGGCCAGCGCCAAACCGGGAGCAAGGGCCGTCAGGACGGCGAGGGAAACGGAAGCGAACCGGCGGATCATTGGCGCACCGCGATGCTGGAAGTCTGTCCGCCGCGATTGATGCGGATGACCGTGGAGTCCTGGGTGGGCGCGGCGACGCCGGAGGGGCCGCCCAGGTCGGTGTAGGCGCGCAGCGCCAGGGTGACGGGACCCGACGCCTTGGCGCGGGTCAGGGCCTCGGCCTCGGCCGGGCGCACCTCGAGGGTGGCGGTGGCCGCGACGATGGTCTTGGCGTCCTTGTCGGCCGTGGTCGATTGGTCCAGAGCCAGGACGCGGATGTTCTGAAGCACGGTCTCGGCCATCACCTGCTTGCCGGTGCTGGCGCCTTCGGTGTTCGGCGCGTCGCGGGTCTGCAGCACGTCGACCCGGTCGCCGGGCAGGATGAAGCCGCCGGCGGCGGTCTCGGAGGTGACCGGCACGGCCATGGCGCGGGCGCCGGGCGAGAGCACGACGGACAGGTAGCCGCCCTCGCCGCCACGGACGATCTTGCGCGGCACGATGGGCTCGCCGGCCAGCAGCGGGTCGCGGACGATCGCGCCCTCGACGGCCGCTTCGGGAGCAGCCCCGCCCAGGCCGGTGGCGTCGCCGACGGTCTTGACCGCCTTGGCCGCGCCGTTGGCGGGTTCGACCGGGGCCGCGCCGTTGGTGATGTAGACGGGGCTGACGGCGTCGGCCGGCCAGGCCTTCCACTCGACGTCGTCATGGCCCAGGCGCGCGCCGATCGACAGGTCGCGCTTGGCGACCAGGACCAGGGTCATGGGCTTGGCGTCGAGGCCGGGAGCGGGGGCCGAGGCGACAGCGGCGGCCTTGGCGGGCTTGCCGCCAACGGCCTTCTGCATCAGCACGGCCAGGCCGATCGCCGAGACGGCGGCCACCAGGACGATGATGATTCTGACGGGATTCATGCGCGGGCGGGGCTCTGGTCGGCGAGGCGGGCTGCGGGCGTCGCGGCCTTCAGGCCAGCGGACGCTTGGATCGACAGCCGTTCTGGCCGCATCCCAGACTGGGGCGCCCATGGTTAACAGCCGCTAAAGGACCCGCCCTCCAAAGGGCTTCCCGGCCGCGACAGCCTGACGCGGCCGCCGAACGCGGCGCGCGGCGAGTTTAGTTGAGGATCGCCAGGCCGATCGCGCTCTGCGGGAGAGCGGCCAGGGCGCCGACCGCGATGGCCACGCCGTAGGGCACGTCGCCCTTCTTGTCGCCGAGACGGCGCACCCAGGCCGGGCTGCCGGCGATGATCGGCTCCAGCCAGCCGGAGCGCAGGCTCATCAGGCCGAAGGTCAGGGCGCCGCCGGCCAGGGCCGTGATCAGCAGGAAGGACGGCAGGCCCGTGACGCCCATCCACAGGGCGCAGGCGGCCAGGAACTTGGCGTCGCCGCCGCCCACCCAGCGCAGCGCGAACATCAGCATGCCGACCAGCAGCAGGCCGAAACCCACCGCCAGGCACAGGCCCGCCGTGGTCCAGCCCACGCCGCCCAGCAGCGCCGCGAACGGGAAGGCGCCCAGCAGGGCCAGCGAGATCCAGTTGGGGATGGTGTAGCTGGTGACGTCCTTCAGGCCGGCGACCACCGCCAGGCCAGCAAAGACGATCAGGGGAAGAAAGGACAGGGTCTGCATCTGGAATTCCGGACGGCTGCTGAACCAACCCTACCCCACGGCCGATGAAGCAATGGTTTCCGAGCGGCGCCGAAACGAAGCCGAAGACTTCGCCAGAGATCGCGAAAGCAGAACCCGGAAAAGACAAGGGCCGCGTCCCTTGCGAGGACGCGGCCCAAGTTCTGAAGCTCGGCGCTGTCGCTTTTACTGCGCGACGGCTCTGAGCTGGGTCTCGGCTTGGCCGAAGGCCCCGGCGATGGCCGGAACCAGGAGCTGGACGGCGGCCAGGACGACGACGCTGATCAAGGCGGCGATGAGGCCATACTCGATCGAGGTCGCACCCCGGCTGTCCTTCAGGAAGCGTTCGCAGAACACAACCATCGGTCGCCCCTCCATCAACAGCTGGCTATTAGCCGGCCGCCGCGGTGTTCAGCTCGGTGGTGGCCTTACCGAAGGCGCTCGACAGAGCCGGACGCAGGGTGGTGAACGCGGTCACGATGACGACGGCGATCAGGGCGATGATGAGGCCGTATTCGATGGCCGTGGCGCCCGACTCGTCCTTCAGGAAGCGCGTGACAAACTTCGACATGACTTGATCTCCTGCTGAGAAAAACTTGGCTGGGTCAGCAAGCCGCTGCGACTTGTTCACCCCCGAAAACACGATCAATTTCGCCAACCTCGCTTAATCGACAGTAAACAACAGAACTTTTCTGCGATTTTTCTTTTGGTTTATTTAATTTTACCATTAGCAACTCTTAACCAAGTCGGTTTTGGAGCGTCGCAACCGCCTTATTTCTAAGGACTTTTGAACAGTCCAGTTTGTCGCAGGCAAGCAGTCCTTAGTCTTTTATTGACCATTCTTCGGCAAAGTCATGGGCGTTGAATTTGCTCCGACAGGACCGCCATGCGCCGCCTCTCGCTCGCCATCGTCGCTTTCTTCAGCCTCTGCGCGGCCGCCGCCGCGGCTCAGGCGGCGTCGCCGACCCCGGCTCCGGCCGCTCCTCGCACCCTCTCGGTGGCCGCCGGCCAGGCGACCACCCTGCCGCTGAACGGCTCGGCCCGCGAGATCGTGGTCGGCGACCCGCAGATCGCCGACGTCAGCGTGGTCAACGACCGCACGCTGGTGATCCTGGGCAAGCGCGTGGGCGTGACCACCGTGTTCGCCTTCGACGCCCAGGGCCGCGCCCTGGCCGGCGGCCAGGTGCTGGTCACCGAGGTCTCGGCCGACGCCGTCACCGTCCAGCGCGGCGCCAACGCCTCGACCTACGCCTGCGACGGCCGCTGCACCGTCCTGACCTCGACCACCAGCGCCCCGGCGGCCGGCCAGCCCTAAAGCCGCCGCCCTCGCCCGCGTACATACGCGAGCACGCGGCTCTTCCTGATTGGATCCCGCCGCCCCGCGATTAGGAGGCGGTTAGGGAGCGTGGGCTAAGGTCGCCCGGTATCAGCCACGGACCTTCGCATGGGGACTCCGCCCTTATCGTTTCGAGCCCGCCTGCGGCTCGCCGCCCGCCGCCTGCGCATGGGTCGCGCGGCCGCCCTGGCGCGCGACGAAGGCGGCGCGACGGCGGTCGAGTTCGCCCTGCTGATGATCCCGTTCCTGCTGCTGTTCTTCGGCCTGATCGAGCTGGGGCTGATCTTCTTCGCCGGCGTGACCCTGGAGAACGCGGTCATCGACACCAGCCGCGAGATCCGCACCGGCCAGGTTCAGGTCGCCAGCGGCACCGCCAGCACCTTCAAGAGCGCGGTCTGCACGCGCATGTCGTGGCTGGAAGGCCCCTGCGCCTCGGCCCTGCGCGTCGACGTGCGCACGGTCAGCACCTTCGCCTCGGCCAGCAGCCTGACGACCCCGACCACCACCTGCTGGGATCCCGGCGGCCCGACCTCGCTGGTCGTGGTCCGCGCCTACTACGCCTGGCCGGTGATCACCCCGCTGCTGCAGACCGCGCTCTCGGCCGTCAACGGCAAGCGCACGCTCACCGCCGCCACCGCCTTCGTCAACGAGCCGTACAACAGCACCACGGCCAGCAGCGTGACGTGCCCCTCATGATCGCCCGCCTTCTCTTCCGCGCGCGCCTCTGGCGCGACACCCGCGGCGCCGTGGCCGTGGAGTTCGCCGTCCTGGCGCCGCTGCTGATCCTCTTCTATTTCGGCATGTGCGAAGTGACCCAGGCGATGATGGCCCAGCGCCGCCTCAGCCACACCACCTCGCTGATCGGCGACATCGCGGCCCAGAACGCCACCATCACCCAGAGCCGGGTCACCGACATCTTCGCGATCGGCAAGACGGTGATGTCGCCGTTCTCGTCGACGAACCTGAAGATGTGCCTGGTCAGCCTGACCTCGGACACCACGGCGGCCGCCTCCGACGGCACCCGCAAGGGCACCGTGGCCTGGACCGCCAACAGCAACGCCTCGGACTGCCCCAAGGCCGCCGCCACGGTCACCGTCTCGGACGGCGTGCTGCCCAAGAGCAGCAGCGTCATCATGAGCACGGCCAGCTACACCTACGCCTCGCCGACCTCGATGCTGATCTCCAAGAGCATCACCTTCAAGCGCACCTTCTACCTGCGGCCGCGCAAGTCCGACACGGTGACCTGGGCGACGTCCTAGGGCGCTAGATCGCCGCCGCCAGGGCCGCGACGCGCGGGTCCTCGCCCAGTGCGCGGCCGTCCAGCCGCCGCAGCGGCCGCACGCCCGTCAGGCTGTTGGTCAGGAACACCGCCCGCGCCGAGGCCAGCGCCTCGGGGCCCACCGCGACCTCGACCACCGAAAGACCCATGGCGCGCGCGGCGGCCATCACCCGGCCCCGCGCCAGGCCGGCCAGCACGCCGCAGGCCAGGGCCGGCGTCGCCAGGGTCTCGCCGTCCAGCCAGAACAGGTTGCCGGCCGAGGCGCAGGCCAGCTCGCCCCGATTGTTCAGCATCAGGGCCTCGTCCGCCCCCGCCGCCCTGGCCTCGGCGCGGGCCAGCACGTTGTCGAGATAGGCCAGGGTCTTCAGCCGCGAAGCGGGCGAGCCCTCGTTGCGGCGG
>NZ_QHJY01000375.1 GCF_003185805.1 Caulobacter sp. D5 | reverse complement strand
GGGTTGGGTGGGGGTGACAGCAGCCTTGCCGGCTGAACCGCCGCATCACCCCCATCCCCGGCCCTTCCCCCATCAAGGGGGAAGGGAGACGTCTTACCGATGCGGGTTCTCGAAGATCTCTTCGATCGGCCGTTCGAACACGGCGGCGATGCGGTAGGCCAGGTCGAGCGAGGGATCGTGCTTCTCGGTCTCCAGGGCGTTGACCGCCTGGCGCGAGACGTTCAGCACCTGGCCCAGCTGCTCCTGGGTCCAGCCGCGCTCGACGCGCAGCAGCTTCAGGCGGTTCTTCAACGGGTGCTCCGCACGAAGACGGCCGTCAGGCCGAACATGACCCAGAACAGCGGCAGGATCAGCCAGCCCGGGGCGTGCGGCGCGTGGGCGTAGCTCTCGCCGAAACCCCAGCCGGTGAACAGGGCGATGGACAGTCCCGCGGCGATGATGAACTGGCGAGCCAGGAGGCCGCGCACGAACTCGTCGGACTCGGCCATCAACGCCAGCAGCGCCCAGATCTGTCCGACCACCGGCGCGGCCACCACCAGGGCCAGCAGCCAGGCCGCGACCGGGTTGGCGCCCACTTCGTCGAAGGCCCCGAAGATCGCGCCCATGTTGACCACCACGTACGGGATGGTGAAGGCCATGATGCGGATCGTGTAGCGCTTCTGCGCCGAGGTCTGGAATTTGCCGATGGCCAGCATGGCTCGCCTCCCGTTGATGTAAGGCAAACCTGACACGGACAAAATGTCATGTCAACCTGACACAATGTCAGGAAAACGCGACATCACTTCGGATAGGGCGTCAGCGAATACGGCCGAGCGTCAACCTTGACGCCCCAGGCCTTGTTCGGCGTCGCGCCCATGGTGAAGACCAGCTCGCCGCCAGCCCGGATCTCGGCGTCGCGCAGGAAGACGCGGTCCAGCGGCTTGCCGTTCAGGGTGACTCTGGCGACGTAGGGATGGGCGTCCGACAGCCCCTGCGCCCGCACCGTGAAGCGCTTGCCGCCGTCGAGGGTCAGCACTGCCCGCTCCACGAACGGCCGGCCGATGACGTATTCGTTCGAGCCCGGCGCGACGGGGTAGAAGCCCAGCGCCGTGAACACCAGCCAGGCCGACATCTGGCCGAGGTCGTCGTTGCCCGACAGCCCCTCGGGCGTCGGTTTGTACTGGCTTTCGACGATCTGCTTCAGACGCGCCTGGGTGCGCCAGGGCGCGCCGGCATAGGCGTACATGTAGGCCACGTGGTGGCTGGGCTCGTTGCCGTGGATGTACTGGCCGATCAGGCCGGCGATGTCCTCGGCGTGCGAGTAGTCGAGCTTGGAGTTGTCGTACTCGAACATGGCGTCGAGCTTCTTCACGACCGCCGCGTCGCCGCCCATCGTGGAGACGAGCCCGCCCAGGTCGTGCGGCGCGAACCACGAATACTGCCAGGCGTTGCCCTCGGTGTAGTCGGAGCCGTAGTTGATCGCCGTCGGGTCGAAGGGCTCGCGGAAGGTCCCGTCGCTCTTTCTGGCGCGCAGGAAGCCGGTCTTGGCGTCGAAGCTGTTGCGCCAGTTCAGCGACCGCTTCTCGAAGGTCGCCGCGATATCGGCCTTGCCCAGAGCCTTGGCCATGCGGGCGATGGTCCAGTCGTCGAAGGCGTATTCGACGGTCTTGGAGGCCGCCTCCGGCTCGCGGTCGATCGGCACGTAGCCCAGGGTCATGTAGTCGGAGAGCCCGCCATAGGGGCCGTAGGTCGCGCTCTTGACCATGGCGTCCAGCGCCGCGTCGGCGTCGATGCCGTGGACGCCCTTCAGCCAGGCGTCGGCGATCACCGGCACGGCGTGATAGCCGATCATCGTCCAGGTCTCCTGGCCGTGGAACGCCCAGACCGGCAGGATCCCGTAGGGGCTGACCTTCTGCGAGGCGACCAGCGAATTGACGAAGTCGGCGTTGCGCTTCTCCGGCTGCACCAGGGTCAGCAGCGGATGCTCGGCGCGGAAGGTGTCCCACAGCGAAAAGGTCGAGTGATACGTAAAGCCTTCAGCCTGGTGCACCGCGTTGTCGGGTCCGCGCCAGCGGCCGTCGACGTCGCCGGAGACGCTCGGCGCGATCAGGGCGTGATAGAGGGCGGTGTAGACATTGGTCCGCATCGGCGCGGGCGCAGCGATGTCGAGCGCCCCCAGCGCCTTCTCCCAGTCGGCCCGGGTGCGCGCCCGCAAGGCGTCGAAGTCGAAACCCTTCTCGTCGCTGTCGAGATTGGCCAGGGCCCCGGCCTCGTCGACGGTGGAGATGGCCACCTTCGCCACCAGCGGCCCGTCGATCTGGCCGAAGTCGAAGACGCCGACCAGGGCCCGGCCCTCCAGTTGGGCGCGGTCATCGCCGCTGCGGCCCGGCTGCTTGAAGCCCTTGTAGGGCACGTCGGTCTCGGTGCTGGTCAGGCTGCGGGCGACCATCGGCCGGCTGAAGCGGATGGCGAAATAGAGCTGCCGGCCCGGCGCCCAGCCGCGCGTCTCGCGCATGCCCGTGACCGTGCCGTCGTCGCGCACCCGGATCCGCGACCAGGAAACCTTGCCCGGATAGTTGTAGATCGAGCTCCTCAGGTCGAGCAGCACCTGGGCCCGCGCCCCGGGCTCGAACGTGTAGCGGTGCATGCCGGTGCGCGTTCCGGCGGTCAGTTCGGCCCGCACATGGCTGTCGGTCAGGGTGACGGCGTAGTAGCCGGGCTGGGCGATCTCGCCGTCGTGGGTGAAGCGCGAGCGGTAGCCCGAGCCAGGGACCTTCGGATCGCCGGGCTCCAGCCTGGCCTCGCCGCTGACCGGGGCCAGCAGGATGTCGCCGAGATCCGAATGGCCGCTGCCCGAGAAGTGGGTGTGCGAAAAGCCGAGGATGGTCGGGTCCGAGCGCCGATAGCCGGCGGCGCGGGCGTAGCTCTGCTTGAATGGCAGGATGTCGGTGTCGGGCGACAGCTGCACCATCCCGAACGGCGCCACCGCGCCGGGGAAGGTGTGCCCCTCCCCGTCCGTGCCGATGAACGGATCGACGGCCTCGTAGGGGGTCTCCCATGGGATCTGGGCCGGAGCCTGAGCGAGGGCAGGAGCCGCGCAAAGGGCCACGAGCGCGGCAAGCACCAGTCCAGGACGCATGGCTTCCTCCTTACAGAAGAAAGCAAACCTAGATGGAGCGAGCCGCGCAGCGCTAGCCTTGTTTACATCTGCACATCCATGACCACCTCGGCCGCTTTCCGCACACCGCCATCGTCATAGGCCACCTCAAAGCGATTGATCCCCCGAGCAAAATGCTTCGCCAACGCCTTCGCGCCGATTGCAGCGATCGCCGAAGTTCGACCTTCCTTGGACTGAATATCACTCACAGCCAGAGTGAGAGGCTCGACACTCTTTCCGTTGACGTTGTCGATAACGAATTTGGAGGGCAACGCCCCTTCGAGCGAGATCTTGATCTTGAAGGTGTCGTGCTTGGGCTGGTCCAAGAAGTCGTCCAGCATGAACTCCGCATCGAAACCGCCCGCCAAGCCCGACAGATCCACGACACGCTGGTTGGAAACAGGCGCAACCTCGAACCGCAGGGCGTTCACGGTGGCGACGTCGAACACGGTGCCCGGCGGCAACTCGGCATTACCTCCCGGCACGAACAACACCGGCCAAAGCAGCAACAGACCAACGGTCCAAACGACGGCCTTATGGCCCGAACCTTCCTTGTGGTAGCCGCCCGAAAGCATGACGATCTGCCCGTCAACCGAGCGGGTCTCCACGCCTCCAATCGAGATGTTGCCCTGCGTACCTCCCATGTTGCGGCGCTTGACCTTGTCCACGCGGCAGGTTGCCGGTGTGCCGCCTTTAATGAAAATGACACCACGGCTCTCGACATCGCGCCACACGCGACAACCAACGACCGTGCCTACATCGCCGCCTCCCCGTGCACTGGAGACGCCCTCATCTAGGGTCAGAAATAATCGCGTGCCGGCATCCAGCACAGGGACTGGCGCAGCCGAAGCTGCACACACGCCCATTTGTAGCGCCGCAACGATCGCGGCGGCAGCCATCACCTTCTTCATTTGCCTCCCCCCTTTTGAGATGCAGTAATCAACTTAGAAGGTGATCGCTCGCGGAGTCCATTCACCTCCCAATAGGTCCGCTGAAAGCCCGCATACCCTTTT
>NZ_QHJY01000374.1 GCF_003185805.1 Caulobacter sp. D5 | reverse complement strand
CGACGGCCTGGCGCCGACCGCCCTGCCCGCCCTGGGCCGGGCCTTCATCGACATCCTGTCGTCGGTCGGCGGCGACGCGGCCCGCGCCGGCCGCGAGGACCAGCGCCGCGATCTAGCCCGCCGCGAGAGCGTGCGCCGCTTCGTGCTGCCCAGGCTGGCCGACAAGACGCTGTCGGTCGAGGCCATCAGCGCCGGGGCCGGCATCTCGCGCTCGTCGCTCTACCGGCTGTTCGACAAGCAGGGCGGGGTGGCGCGGTTCATCCAGCTGATCCGCCTGGACGCCCTGCGCGCCGTGCTCGACGCCCAGGGCCACGCGGCCCCGGGCGAGGCCGAGCTGGCCGAGCGCCTCGGCTTCGGCGGCGTGGCGCAGATGGAGCGCCTGTTCGCCGAGGTCTACGGCGCCGGCCTGCGGGCCTATCGCGAGGCCATCGGCGACAAGCCCCGCAACGACCCCGACCTCGCCAAGCGGCGCTGGGAAGGCTGGCTGAACGAGCTGGACTAGACCTCGAGGCGCCTACGGGGCCTTTGGCGGTCGCCCGACCAGCACGCCGCGTCCATGCGGGGCGATGTAGACGACGCCGTACTCCAGCAAGTCCCCGGCCACGCCCTGGATGTCGCCGAACTGGTGGGCGTCGTCGTTGATCCGCGTCCAGGACGCGCCCTCGTCGTCCGAGCGCCACAGGCCGCCGCGCCCGTCGACCTTGCCGTAGAGATAGACCGCCGGGTAGCCGTCCTTCTCCCTGGGCGCGCCGAAGCTGACCGACCAGGCCGCGTCGACCTTGCGGGCCGGCTTGAACGGCGCGCCGGCGTCGCGCGAATGCAGCAGGCCCGACGGCAGGGCGATCCACAGGTCGCGCATCCGGGTCGGCACGACGGCCAGCTGGGCGCGGTCCCAGTGCTGGGCCGCCGGCAGGCCCGAGGCGATCGGCGTGAAGGTCACGCCGCCGTCGACGCTGACCAGCACGCGGCCGCCGGCCCGGTCGTGCACGTAGAACACCCGCTCGACCACCTTGTCGGCGACCGGAACCAGGGTCTGGTCGCTGGCGGGGGGCCAGCCGGCCGAGGCCTTCCAGGTCTTGCCGCCGTCGAGCGAGGCGTAGCCGGCGTCCTTCTCCGGCGCCCACAGCAGGGCCGAGCCCTTGGCCGACACCGCGATCGCGCCCGGCCCGCGCCAAGGCTGACCTTCGCCCGGAACCTTGTAGGGCTGGGCCGGCATCGGCCGCCAGTCGGCGCCGCCGCTGGTGGAGTAGAAGGCGTTGGCCTTGCCGTTGGCGGTGCGAACGATGTAGCCGGGCTTCTGGCCGGCGTAGTCGACGCTCCAGTTGCTCTCGGTGTTGGGGCGGAAAAGGCCGTTGGCGGGCGGACGGGTAACGTCGTCCCAGGCCGCCCCCGCGGTGTCGCCCATGGCGGCCAGCAGGGTAGCCCCGCCGGTGGGCGAGACCAGCTGGGTGACCGCGCCCTCTTCCAGATTGTCGATCCGGGCGTCCAGCGCCACTGGGGCCTCGCCGCCGGCGGCGGTGAGGTTGCGGCTCATCCACAGGCCGCCGCCGTGGCCGTAGATCAGCTCGTCGGCGTCGAACGGATTGACCCGCAGGGCCGAGATCCAGCCGCCCATCTTGCGCTCGGGATTGGTCTCGGCCAGCCACGGATAGGCCCCCGCCGAAAAGCCGGCCTGGCGGCTGAGCGCGCTCCACTTGTTCCCGCCGTCGCGCGAGACGAAAACGTCGTCGTTGGGCCACCAGCGGTTCAGGGTCGAGACCACCAGCGCGCCGTCCGGCCCGACGTCGATCCCCGAGAAGCCGCCCTGGCGGGCCTCGCCCTTCAGCGGGGAGATGTCGCGCCACTTGCCCGAGGCCGGGTCGCGCTTCTGCACGCTGCCGCCCTTGGCGTGGCTGGGATTGACCGCGAAGGCGCTGCCGTCTCCCTCGGCGAAGGCGACGTAGAGCGTTCCGTCGGCGGCGAACACGGCCCGCTGCGGCAGCTGGGCCGGCGCCCCGGCCACCGGCTGGAACGAGGCGCCGCGGTCGTGGCTGACGAACAGCCCGCCCTTGCCGTCGGCCCCGCCGACATAGAGGTCGCCGCTCTTCGGCTCGAAGATCACCAGGTTGATGGCCCGCGCCGGCGAGGCGGCGACCCTGGCGAAGCTGACACCGCTGTCTGTGCTGCGCCAAAGCCCGTCCTGGTTGGAGCCGAACCAGATCGTCTTGGGATCGTTCGGATCGACCATCAGCCGCTCGCCCGCGCCGCGGCCGTCGGCGTTGCCGCCCACGTGGATCGGCAGCTCGGTCTTCTTCCAGGTGGCGCCGCGATCGTCGGAGCGCAGCACGGCGCCTTTGCGCCCCCAGTCCTGGAGATAGAGGCCGCAGACGGCGTAGAGCTTGTCGGGATCGGCCGGATCGACCGCCAGGCTCAGCACGCCCATCAGGTCGGCGTCCTCGCGCGGCAGGTGGTCGAGCAGCGGGATCCAGCGCTTGCCCGCATAGTCGTAGCGATAGGCGCCGCCGACGTCGGTGCGGGCGTAGAGCAGGCCCTTCTCGCGCGGGTGATAGACGAAGCCGTCGACATAGCCGCCCGCGCCATAGGGCACGCTCGCCCAGCCATAGGGCTGGTCGGCCGCGCGGGCCTGGGTCGCCGGACCGCCCACGGCCAGCATCACGGCCAGGGCCGCGCCGCCCAGGACAGGCTTCATCCGATCGAAGAACATCTGGTTTCCCCCGCTGCGCTCTGGACGATCCTCAGGCCCGGGCCGGGGTCGTCCTTGATATTGTGAGCGCTACCATACCGAAGCCGATTAATCCTACAATACGGGATTTCACGGTTATGGGGATAAGGACGTCAGTCGGATCCCGCCTTGGCGGGGAGGCGCGAAGCGGCGCCGGCCTCAGGCCCGTTCGCGCATGCGCTTGAAGATGTCCGACAGCCGGTTGTCGCCCGGACGGGCGCTGGCGGCGGTCGAAACCGGCGCGGGCTTTTCGGCGTAGGCTTGCAGGAAGCCCAGGTCGCAGGCGGCGACGTCTTCGTTGGCGGCGGCCGGCGGGCAGCCGAAGAAGCCTTCCAGCGCGCGGACCATGGCTTCGGCCTCGGCCTGCAGCGAGGGACGCCCGGGCTCGGGTTCGAACTCGGCCTCGGTCTCCGCCGTCTCGAAGATCTGATACGGCAGATTGATCTGGTTGATCATCGAGAAGAGGCGGTTGACGTCGCCGGACATGTCGTGGCTCCACCGCAAGGCGGTTCGGGGTTCAAGGTCGTCTGGCCCGCCTTTCCTTCCCCGCCATTTCGGCGAGCAGGACGAGGGCGGACGAGTAGTACGTGCGATCCGGCGGCGTCCCCCGAAGCCTCTGGATCGACGGGTCGTTCAGCGCCAGGGCGGCGATGTCGACACCCCCGCTAGATAGCGGAAAGTCGGCTTCATGACCGTCGGACATATTGACCCATGCCGGTGGCCGTTTTTGGGCTTGAATGTTGCCGCGCCAGTAGTCCGCGGTCTGCGCGGCCAGCGAATCCTGGCCGCCCCAGGCCAGGTAGAGCGGCACGCGAATGGCGTCGAAACCAAACAGCGGCGGCTTGTCCGGGGCCGGCGCCAGGCTGCCGTCCGAGCGCACCAGCAGCCAGTCGGGCGGAACCTTCCGGGGGCCGAACCGGCCGTCGCGCGCCAGCCCCACGCCGTCGGCGATCAGGGTCCGCCACGGCGCCTCGGCCCCGTCGGCGGACGCGAAGTCCTGGAAGGCCGGCAGGATGAAATAGGACGGGTTGACGATCACCCCGTCCGGGCCGCGGAAGCCCTCCAGCCCGGGCAGCAGCACCGTGCGCCCGCCGACCTCGACCACCAGCCGCTCGGCGATGGCGTCGCGCAGGGCCTTGGACGCGACCAGATAACCGTCGTCGCGCCAGCGCCGCCCGGCCCGCAGCAGCGCCCAGGCCGCCAGCACGTCGCCGTCGGCGGCGTTGTTCTGGTCGGCGACGGGCGGCCTCGCGCGGGGATCGTAGCGCCAGGCCAGAAGCGGCGCGTTCTTCTGGGCCAGGTTGGCCCGGGTCCAGTTCCAGGCGCGGTCGAAGGTCTCGCGGTCGCCGTGGCCCTCGGCCAGCAGCATCGTGTAGCCCTGGCTCTCGCTGTGGCTGACGCCGCCGTTCTCGGGATCGATCGTGCGGCCGTCGGGCTGCACATAGGCGGCCTTGAACGCGGCCCAGCCCTCGGCGGGCGGCCTGGCGCAGGCGCCCGAGGCCCCGGTCGCGGCGATCGCCACCGCCATCAGCAGCCTAGACCCGGTGCTCGAACACCAGCGGCGAAGCCGAAGGATCGCGGCAGGTGGTGACGCCGCCGGGACTGCCTTGCGCGGCGAGCCAGGCGCCGTAGGCCCCCGCCAGAATCTCGGCCATGAGCGGCGGCCATGCTCGTCTGTCGTCGTCGTCGAGCGCATTGGGACAGGCCCCATGGGTGATGAGGATATGATCGTCCGCCGCCGCCAGCCGGGTCCAGCCCCAGTCCATCCCGCCCAGCACGACGTTCAGCTGCGCCTCCAGCTCGTCGAGCGTCTCGACGGTCGGCAAGGCGAAGCGTCTAGCCATGCGCTCGCCCGTGGCCCGCAGGAAGCGCCGGGCGGCGGTCGGATCGGCGACGGCGGTCAGTTCCCCGGCCAGGGCCGCCAGGAACGGCGACCACTGCGGGCTGACGCGGCGACGGTTCAGGTAGTCGAGGTCGCGCGCCCGGGCGTCGTCTGCGCTCATCGGCCGCCCTCCCCGCCCAGGGTCTGCTTTACGCCCACGCTGACGGCGGTCTCGTTGTAGACGCCGAAGGTGTTGAAATTGACGGCCCCGCCGATGCTGGCGCCGGGCCGGAACTGGTAGTCGGCCGACAGCCCGCCCGATATGCCAAAACCGCTGGCGCTTTCCGCCAGATAGCGCGGGAAGACGTCGCTGTCGGCCAGGGCCAGGGTGTTGAGCTCGGTCTGCAAGGCGACGTCCATCGGGAAATAGGCCGCGCCGGCCTGGTTGTAGGTCTGGTAGCCCGGCGCGATCGCGCCCTTGAACTTCCACGGCCCCTGGCGGCCGGTGACGCTGATCGGCGCGGTCAGGCTGGTGAACGACTTGGGGCTGAAATAGCCGCCGTGGCCCAGGCTGAAGAAGTTCTGGTTGTTGTCGAAACCCTGCTGATTGAGGTTGAAGCCGACCTGCACCTCGGTCTCGCCGCGGCGATAGGGGCGGATGTAGCCGCCCAGATTGACCTGGTAGCTGTCGTTGTCGGCCACGTGCTCGCCGTCGTAGTGGCCGTAGCTGGCGTCGCCATAGAGGCCCGAGGCGCCGTCGTCATAGGACAGGCTGACCCCGCCGCCGGTGCGCATGACGCGGCCCCAGCGCTGGCCGGTGACCGGATCGCGGGCCCCGGCATAGGCCACGACGCTGTCGGTGACCGGACGGCGCTCGATCCACAGCTTGCCCTGGCCGTTGGCGCCCAGACGCGGCGAGAACGCCACGCCGCCGGCGACGTCAATGTCACCGAAGCCGATCGGGGTCGTGCCGATGTCGGCCGACAGGGGACCCGCCGCCATGGCCAGGTCGATCGCCGCCCCCGAGGCGCTCTGCGGCGGGGCGGCGGCGTAGACCGGCGCGAAGGCGCCGACGATGGCGCGGGCGTTGATGATCTGGTTGGCGCCGTAGCGCTGCTCGGCCGAGCCCGAGGGCGTGCCGCCGTCGATGCTGACCGGCGAGATCGAGGCGGTGAACCGCACCTCGCCCAGCGACGCCGAGGCCGCGGCCCGGGCCGACAGCTCGTGCAACCGCCCCAGGCCCGCCTCGCCCGAGCGGGCGCGGATCTGGGCCGAACCGGAGACCTCGGCGGCAGTGCGGGCGGTGATCTCGGCGATCTGGCGGTCGATGTCGCCGACCACCGGGTCGCGCGCGGCCGGAGCTGCGAACGGATTGCCCGGCGACGGCGAGACGGTGGTCGTGGGACGCGGCGAGGCGGCTTCGCCCGC
>NZ_QHJY01000373.1 GCF_003185805.1 Caulobacter sp. D5 | reverse complement strand
TCGACCCCTCACCCGACCCGCTTCGCGGGCCACCCTCTCCCGCAAGGGGAGAGGGATCAGGGTTTGGCGTAGCGCATCTTCGCCAGGGCGGTCAGGAACTCCGCCGCCAGGTTCGGCGCCTTCACGCCCGCCTTCCACTTCTCGAAGGCCATCACCCCGTCGATGCGGGCGTCCAGGTGCTTGAGCGCGGAGTCGCGGCCCGAGGCCAGGTCGACCGCCAGAGTCGAGACCAGGATCCCCGACAGGATGGCGCGCTTGGAATAGTGGTTCTCGTCAGTGGCGACGTCGCCGGCCCAGCGCCACAGCTGGTCGGCGCTTTCCCACAACAGGGTGAGCGCCAGCGGCAGGTTGGTCGGGAAGGCCAGGAAGGCGGCCCAGCGGCGGACGGCTTCGCTGTCGTGGGCGGCCGCGTCGATGCGAGCGATGACGCCCTCGCGAATCTTCTGGCGAATCTTCAGCGCCGCCGGATCGAGCTTTCCCAAGCTCGCCATGGCCTGGGCGTCGTGCCGACGGGCCAGCAGGGCGGCCAGATCGCGCGGGCCCTGGGGCAGCAGGAGATCGGTCTCGCCGGGCGACAAACCGGCCGCCGCGGCGGCCGCGCGGGCCAGGGCGGCGTTCCAGCCAAGGCGCGGCGACAGGCGCAGGGCCTCGTCCAGCACCTTCTGTTCGGCCTTGTCGGCCCAGTCCTGCGTGGCTTTGGTCGCGGCGTCGCTCATGAATCCGAGTCTACACCGGTGTTTAGCGCTCGTCGCGCATGGACACGCGCCCTCGCCTCTGCTATCTGCCGCCCCTCGTCGCCCGGAAGCACCCCTTCCAGGGCGTAAGGTTTTTATTCGCCCGCCCGGCCCCTCAAGAGGGACTTGGGAAATTGGTCGGGCCGTCGAATGGAGAGTCACCCCTGGTCCAGATTTTCGTCCGCGACAACAACGTCGATCAGGCCCTCAAGGCCCTGAAGAAGAAGATGCAACGCGAAGGCTCGTTCCGCGAGATGAAGCGTCACGTGCATTATGAAAAGCCCTCGGAAAAGCGCGCCCGTCAAAAGGCCGAAGCTGTCCGTCGCGCTCGCAAGCTGGCCCGCAAGCGCGCTCAGCGCGAAGGTCTGCTGCCGATGCCGAAGAAGGCTTCGCGTTAAGAGCGCCGTCGAGGCGCGGATCTTCGCGCCTCCGCGTTCCACGCACCCGAAAACAGACGAAACCCGCGCCGGGCGACCGGCGCGGGTTTTGTTTTGCTCGGGGTCCTGTTTGCCCTCTCGACGAGGGCAGGAACCTCGCCTAGGTTTCGCCTCCGGAACAAGAGGGGAACGCGCATGAGCGGCGATATCCGCATCGGCATCGGCGGCTGGACCTTCGAGCCCTGGCGCGGCCACTTCTATCCCTCCGACCTGAAGCAGAAGGACGAGCTGGCCTATGCCAGCCGCCAGCTGACGGCGATCGAGATCAACGGCACCTACTATTCCAGCTTCAAGCCCGACAGCTGGCGCAAGTGGCGCGACGAGACGCCCGACGACTTCGTGTTCGCCGTGAAGGCCTCGCGCTTCACCACCAATCGCAAGGTGCTGGCCGAGGGGGGCGAGTCGGTCGGCAAGTTCCTCGACCAGGGCCTGACGGAACTGGGCGACAAGCTGGGGCCGATCCTCTGGCAGTTCATGCCGACCAAGAAGTTCGACGAGGCCGACTTCGGGGCGTTCCTGGCTCTGCTGCCTAAGGAGAAGGACGGCGTGCGCCTGCGCCACGCCGTGGAGGTGCGCAACGACACCTTCATGACCCCGGCCTTCCCGGCGCTTCTGAGGGAGCACGGCGTGGCCGGCGTCTACGCCAAGCACTTCGACTATCCGGAGTTCGCCGACGAGACGGCCGACTTCGTCTATGCCCGCCTTCAGACGGGCTCGGACGAGGTGGCCACGGCCTATCCCGAGCCGGAGCTCGACGCCTGGGCCGACCGGCTGAAGACCTGGGCGAAGGGCGAGCGTCCTGGCGATCTGCCGCGCATCGACAAGGACGCGACGCCCGTCGCCAAGAGCCGCGACGTCTTCGCCTTCATCATCCACGAGGGCAAGGTCAACGCGCCGCATGGGGCCAAGGCGCTGATCGAGAAGGTCCGCTGATCCTTCTCCCCCTGTGGGAGAAGGTGTCATCCGAAGGATGACGGATGAGGGGTCTCTCAAACGCAAAACGCCGCGACAGCTGAACAGCCGTCGCGGCGTTTCTGTATGTGCGACCCCTCACCCGACCCGCTTCGCGGGCCACCCTCTCCCGCAGGGGGAGAGGGATCAGGAAGAAGCCGCCGCGGCCATCTCGCGCCAGCCCTTGGCCTCTTTCCGGAACCTCGGATGCGTCTTGGACAGGCGCTTGTCGAGTTCGGCCAGGGCCTCGCGGGCTTCGGCCTTGCGGCCGCTCTCGCCCAGGAACACCGCATAGCGCGCCATGCCCTCGAAGCCGGGCAGGTGGGCGGCGGCCCAGCGCAGGGAGACGTCGGCCTCCTCGGTGCGGCCGAGGGCCGCCTGGGCGCGGCCCAGGGCCAGGGCGGTCTGCGGCGTGCGGCTCTTGACGCCTTGTTCGCCCAGGGCCTCCAGCAGCGGCAGGGCCTCGGCGGCGCGGCCAAGCTCGATCAGGCTGTTGGCGCGGGCCAGCATCAGGGCCGGATCGTCGGCATAGTGGCCCTGCAGGGCCTGGGCGTAGATCCGCTCGGCTTCCTCGTGCTTGCCCAGGCCCGTGGCGGCGGCGGCCAGGCGCGAAAGGTTGGTGACGGTCGGCGCGTCCTCGGCGGCGCGGCTGGCCTCGCGGTATTCGCGCTGCGGGTCCAGCGCCTGGCGGGCGGCGGCCTTCATCTGCTGGGCCCTGGTCCCGCCCATGAACTCCGGCGCGACGATGGCCAGCAGGTAGACGATCCCGCCCAGGGGCTGGAACATCAGGATGATCAGCAGCCAGTACATGGCCTGGCCCGAGCGCACGACGTGAACACAGAGGGCGATCGAGAAGATCAGCGACAGGCCGAAAAGCGGGATCATCGAAAGGGCTCCAGGACGTCCCGGCTATGTGTGGCGCGAGCGTCGCCGCGTCAATCTGTCGAGAGGCTGCGCAGAGGCCGCGCCGCCAGATGATGCGGGATCTGGGGACTATCCGACAGGCGGGGCCTTGTGCTTCAGCCTTGTCACAGTATTCTACCTATATTGCGAGATAGTGTCCCAAAAGATGGGATTTCGTCTCTGCTGACATAAGCAGACCGGGCAAACCGGCGCTTTGGGTTGGAAACATAAGGCGGGCCGCCGAGCGGCGCCGCCGTCAGGAGGGACCTATGTCGTCATCATCCTTGCGTAACCTGCGTGCGGGCGTCTCCATCGCCGTCCTGGCGGTCGCGGCTCTGGGAGCGGTGAACGCTCAGGCCCAGACGGCCGCCCCGCCCGCCGGCGAGACCACCGAGAACGCCGTCGAGGAAGTGATCGTCACCGGCTTCCGCGAAAGTCTGCGCAGCGCGCTGAGCGTCAAGCGGCAGTCCTCGGGCGTGGTCGACGCCATCAAGGCCGAGGACATCGCCGACTTCCCCGACGCCAACCTCGCCGAGTCGATCCAGCGGGTGCCGGGCGTGTCGATCACCCGCGTGGCGGGCGAGGGCCGCACCATCACCGTGCGCGGCCTGCCGCCCAGCTTCACCCGCGTGCGGATCAACGGCATGGAGGCCCAGTCCACCAGCGGCGCCACCACTAGCGACCGCGGCGCGAACCTGGGCCGCGGCTTCGACTTCAACACCTTCGCCTCGGAGCTGTTCAGCGGCATCACCGTGCGCAAGTCGGCCCAGGCCGAGGTGATCGAGGGCTCGCTGGGCGCCACGGTCGATCTCGACATCGCCAAGCCGCTCGACCAGAAGGGCCGCACGCTCGTGCTGGGCGGTTCGCTCGGCTACAACGACCTGTCCGAGAAGATGGACAAGAAGTTCACCGCCGTGGCCGGCGACCGCTGGGACACCGCCTGGGGCGAGTTCGGCGCCCAGGCCTCGCTGGCCTTCAGCAAGCGCAAGTTCCTCGAGGACCAGTGGGGCTCGGGCGGCTGGAACCCGGCGACGATCGACGGCGGCTTCTGCACGCCCGTGGGCCGCACGGCGCAGAACCCGGCCACCGACGCCGCCACCGGCGCCGACGCCCTGAACTGCGCCACCGGCGTGGCGCGCCCGGCCGCCAACGACACCCTCTACGACCTGGGCAACCAGAGCACCGTCTTCTTCCCGCGCCTGCCGCGCTACGGCCGCTTCCACCACGACCAGGAGCGCACCGGCGCCACCCTGGCCCTGCAATGGAAGCCCAACGACCGCACCTCGTTCGGCTTCGACGCCCTCTATTCGAAGTACGACGTGGTGCGCGAGGAGAACTGGCTGGAAGGCTTCTCCTTCGCCCGCGCCATCAGCCAGAACGGCAAGCCGCAGACGGCCATCCGCGAGCTGATCCTGCGCAACGCCGGCACCAGCAGCACCGCCGGGATCAATTTCGGCAAGACGGTCTACGACGTGGCCTATGGCCGCTTCGACGGCGTCGACGTGCGCTCCGACACTCAGCACGACGAGTTCCAGAACGTCTTCCAGCAGTACACCTTCACCGGCAAGCACGAGCTGACCGACAACATCACCCTGTCGGGCCTGATCGGTTATTCGAAGTCGGACTACGACCAGCCGATCACCACGACGATCATGTTCCAGCGTCCGAACACGAGCATGACCATCGACTTCCGCGAGGATCGCGACCAGCCGACCATCACCCACGGCTTCAACGTCGCCGACGCCAGCCTCTACACCTTCGGCACGGGCAACGCCGAGGTGCGGCTGTCGCAGATCTTCACCACCAACATCTACAAGACCGCCGAGGCCAACCTGGCCTGGCGGGCCGACGACGACCTGACCATCAAGTTCGGCGGCCACTTCCACGAGTTCTCGTTCGACACCTCGGCCTTCCAGCGCTCGAACAACTTCCTGGTGCCCAACCTGACCAGCGCCCAGCTGCTGGCGGTGACCAAGGTGGTCGAGGGCTTCGGCGGCCACGGCATCAAGAGCGGCGTGTTCCCCAGCAGCTGGGCGACCATCGACTACGACAAGTTCGTCGCCGACCAGAACCTCTACAGCAAGACCGGCATGTACGCCCTGATCCCCAACACCGGCGGCATCCGGCGCGTGGAGGAGAAGGTCTCCTCCGGCTATCTGCAGGCCGACCTGAAGACCGAGATCGGCGGCCTGCCGGTGCGCGGCGACATCGGCTTCCGCATCGCCAAGACCGAGCTGTGGGCGCGCGGCTACCAGATCGGCTCGACCCGGGTGACCGCCGAGAACGACTATCTCGACGTGCTGCCGGCCCTGAACGTGGCCTTCGACCTGCGCGACGACCTGGTGCTGCGCTTCTCGGCCGCCAAGGTCGTGTCGCGGCCCGACCTGACCTTCCTGTCGCCCGGCGGCAGCCTGAACCTGACCGGCACGCCGTCGATCACCTCGGGCAACCCGGATCTGGATCCGATCCGCGCGACCACCTTCGACCTGGGCGGCGAGTGGTACTTCTCGCAAGGGTCGGTGCTGAGCCTGGGCTTCTTCTACAAGGACATCGCCACCTACGTGCAGAACCAGTCGCAGCAGATGAGCTTCCGCCAGACGGGCCTGCCGCTGAGCCTGCTGGGAACCTCGCAGCTGGATCCGGACAACACCCTGTTCACGGTCACCCGTCCGGTGAACACGCCCGGCGGGCCGCTGAAGGGCTTCGAGATCAACTACCAGCAGGCCTTCACCTTCCTGCCGGGCCTGCTGCGCCATACCGGCGCGCTGGTGAACTACACCTATGTCGACTCGACCATCGACTACTTCCTGGCCGACGGCAGCGTCACCACCAACGACCTCGTGGGCCTGTCGAAGAACGCCTACAACGCCACGATCTACTACGAGGACGACAAGTTCAGCGCCCGCCTGTCGGCGTCCTACCGCGACAAGTCGATCGTCGCCCTGCCGGCCAACAACCCCTACCAGGACGTCGAGGGCTACGACGCCAACCTGACCTTCGACATGGCCGCGTCCTACCAGATCAACGACAAGTTCAAGCTGTCGCTGGAAGGGCTGAACATCTTCGACCGCTTCAATCGGCAGTACATCGACTCCGACCGCGACAGCACCTTCGTCTACACCCACACCGGCCGGCAGTTTAACCTGGGCCTGCAGTACCGGTTCTGAGGGCGTTTCGACGTCATCTAAGGTTGCCCACAGGAGATTGGCGCCGTTCTGATTGTCCAGCTTCGCCCGGTCTGTACCTTTGGTGCGACTGTGGCGAAGGGGCGAACGGCATGAATGGAAGTTTGAAGGCGGCGCTTTACGGAGCGCTGGCGGCGGCGGGTCTGGCGGTCATGGCCGGACCCGCTGCGGCGGCGAGCATGACCGCCGTCGGCAAGATCCGGTTCACCCAGGGGCACGAAAACCCAGCCTGTCGCGTGGTGGAGCTGCGCAAGACCTCAGACGGGTCGAGCATGTACTTCCGAATTCCGAACACGGAAGGCGACGGCAGCATCATGGCCGTCACCCTCACCGCTCTCGCGTCGAACCTGACCGTCGAGGTCACCTACGATCCGGCCGTCACCACCGGCTGCGGCAGCGACCCCAAGATCCAGTACATCACCATCTACAATCCGGCGCTGTAGGGCGCATCGGGGCAGCCGCGTGGGGGCTCAAGCCCCGCGCGGCTTCTTCGGATCGGCCTTGGGCGAGGGAGCCAGGCGCAGCACTTCTGCCTGGTAGCGTTCGTCGTCGCCGGCGGCGGCGAAGGGCAGGGCGTCGCAGAGGGCGTCCAGCAGCGGGTCCAGCCACTGGTGCTCGACCTTGTGGAAGTCGCCCAGCACGTAGTGCATGACCATGTCCTTGTCGCCGGGATGGCCTACCCCAATCCGGCCCCGGCGGAAGGCGTCGCCGATCTGGCTGGTGATCGAGCGGATGCCGTTGTTGCCGGCCGCCCCGCCGCCGGCCTTCATCCGGAAGCGGCCCGGGGCCATGTCGATCTCGTCGTGGAAGGCGATGACGTCGGCCGGCTTCAGCTTGAAGAACTTCATGGCCTCGCCCACGGCGCGGCCGCTCTCGTTGTAGTAGGTCTTGGGCTTGAGCAGCAGCAGCTTGACCGGCCCGTTGGGGGTGTCGACCTGGCCCTCGCAGGCCAGCCCCTGGAAGCGCGCGCGCCACGGCGCCGTGCCCCACTTCCGGGCCAGGGCGTCGACGGCCATGAAGCCGACGTTGTGGCGGTTCTTCTCGTACTTGGGCTCGGGATTGCCGAGGCCGGCGAGGATCAGCATCGCGCGGTGCTCACGTATTCAAACGAAAACGGGCGGACCCGAAGGTCCGCCCGCTTCCTAGATCAGTTCGGTCGCGAAACCGAGCCGGGATCAGCCTTCGACGGTGGTGTCGCCGGCGCCCGACTGGGCCGAGGCCGAGGCCTTCAGGGTCGCGATCACGAAGTCGCGGTCCACGGCCGGCTTCACGCCTTCCGGCAGCTTCACTTCCGAGATGCGGATGGTGTCGCCGATGTCGTGGTCGGCCAGGTCGATGACCAGCTCTTCGGGGATCTGGTCGGCCGGGCAGGCCAGCTCGACGGTGTGACGGATGACTTCCAGCGAGCCGCCCTTCTTCAGGCCGACCGAGGTTTCGTGGTTCTTGAAGTGCACCGGCACTTCGATCTTGATCAGCTGGTGCTCGCTGACGCGGTACAGGTCGAAGTGGACCGGCTCGTCGGTGACCGGGTGGAATTGCACGGCCTTGGCGATGACCGATTGCTTGTCTTCGCCGTGCTGCAGCGTGACCAGGTGGCCGAGCAGCTTGCCGGTGTAGAGCGCCTTGCGGAATTCGTTGACCTTCACCGCGACGTTCACGGGATCCTTGTCGCCGCCGTACAGCACGCCCGGGACCAGGCCGGCGCGGCGGGTTTCACGAGCGCCGCCGGTGCCGGCGCGGTCGCGGATTTCAACGTTCAGGATGATCTCGGCCATGTCAGTTCTCTCTTGAGGGCCAATGCCCTCGAAATGCGAAATCGCCGCACAGGACCAGATTGCCCCGCTCGGTCGACGTTTTCAGGAGGGCGCCCAATACACGAAGAGGGCCGCCGGTGCAATCCGGCGGCCCTCTTGTTCGGCTGGAAAGGTCTGAAGGATCAGGCCTTCTTCTTCTTGGCGGCCGCGGGCTTGGCGGCGGGCTTCTTCTTGGCCGTCGGCTTTTCCGGCGGCGGGGGCGGCAGCGGCTCGACCGGCATCGGCGCGCCCGAGGCCTTGATCACGCAGGCGCCGGTGTCGATCATGATGTGCTGGCCCAGGCAGAAGATGTCCTCGTAGTGCGGCTTGGACACGGCCAGGCACTGATAGAGGTTCAGCTTGGCCATGTTCAGGCACGAACCGGCGCTGGGCTCGGCCATGATGGCCTCGATGGTCGGCAGGTTCTCGTCGCCGGCCGCGCCCAGGGCCGCGAGCGCGGCGACCGCCAGGCTGCGGATGACCAGCGGGCGATAGGGCGGCGGGGCCGAGCGCGGGCCGGCCGGGACGGTCGAGGCCAGGGCCGCGTCGATGCTTGCGGCGGGGCTGGCGGCCGGGGCGGCGGGCGGCGG
>NZ_QHJY01000372.1 GCF_003185805.1 Caulobacter sp. D5 | reverse complement strand
GGCCTCGCCGGCGGCGCGGGTGCGCACCTGCGGCCGCTCCAGTTCGGAAAGATCCAGGCCCCGGGCCGAGGCCTCGGCGGCCGCGGCGTCGTCCAGGTCGCCGCCGGCTTCCAGCAGCCGCACCCCGACCGCCCGGTAGAGCAGGCCGGTGTCCAGCATCGGCAGGCCGTAATGGGCCGCCAGGCGCGAGGCGATGGTGCCCTTGCCCGAGGCGGCCGGGCCGTCGACGGCGATCACGAAGCCCATGGATCAGGCCTCGGCGATCGAGCCGCCCAGGCCCGTCATCAACGACACAAAGCCCGGGAAGCTGGTGGCGATCATGCCGGGCTCGTCGATCTCGACCGGCTCCAGGGCGGCCATGCCCAGGATCAGGTGGCTCATGGCGATGCGGTGATCGCCGTGGGTGATCACCTTGCCGCCGCCGCGCACCGGATGGTTGCCGCCGCGCGTGCCGACCACGGTCATGCCTTCCGGCTCTTCCTCGACCGTGACGCCGCAGGCCAGCAGGCCCGCCGCCGTCAGGGCGATGCGGTCGCTTTCCTTGACCCGCATCTCGCCGATGCCGCGCATGACCGTGGGACCATCCGCAAAGGCGGCCGCGACGGCCAGGATCGGATATTCGTCGATCATCGACGGCGCGCGCTCGGGCGGCACGACCACGCCCTTGAGCTGGGAGTGGCGGGCGGTGATGTCGCCGACCTCCTCGCCGCTCTCGACGCGGACGTTCGAGATCACCAGATCCGCGCCCATCTCCTGCAGGGTGGTGAAGAGGCCCGTGCGCAGCACGTTGAGCATCACGCCTTCGACGGTCACTTCCGAGCCAGGGACGATCAGGGCCGCGACCAGCGGGAAGGCGGCCGAGGACGGATCGCCCGGCACCTGCACGTGCGTGCCCTTCAGCTTCTGGCCTTCCGGCAGGCGCACGTGACGCACGCCCTTTTTGTCCTCGACGATCACCTCGGCCCCGAAGGCCCGCAGCATGCGCTCGGTGTGGTCGCGGGTGGCTTCCGGCTCGATCACCTCGACGCCGCCCTCGGCGTGCAGGCCGGCCAGCAGCACGGCCGACTTCACCTGGGCCGAGGCCATCGGCAGGGTGTAGACGAGGCCGCGCAGGCCCCCGCCCTTCAGGGTCAGCGGCAAGCGGCCCTTGTCGCGACCAAGCCAGGTGGCGCCCATGCGGGCCAGCGGATCCAGCACCCGGCCCATCGGACGGCCGCGCAGCGAGTGGTCGCCGGTGAAGGTGGCGCACATGGGAAAGCCCGAGGCCGCGCCCATGATCAGGCGCACGCCGGTGCCGGCGTTGCCGCAGTCGATGACGTCCGAAGGCTCGGCGAAGCCGCCCTTGCCCTCGACGCGCCAGCGGCCGACGCCTTCCTTTTCGATGCGCGCGCCAAAGGCCTGCATCGCCCGGGCCGTGGCCAGGACGTCGTCGCCTTCCAGCAGTCCCTCGATGGTCGTGGTGCCGCTAGCCAGGGCCCCGAGGATCATCGAACGGTGCGAAATGGACTTGTCGCCAGGCGCCCGAACCGTACCGCGAAGGGCTCCGCCGGGCGTGCTCTTCAATCCAGCCGTCGTCATGCCGAAACCGGCTCCTTGCAACATAGGTGTTTCGCGAAGGGGTTTGCTTTTGACAGCGGCCCTTCGTCATGGCAAGTCAGCCGCCGCTTTTCCCATCAGGATCAAAGGGTCGCCACCTTGGCAAATCCCGACTTGGGCGCAAAACAAATCTGCCCCAGCTGCCAGTCGAAGTTCTACGACCTCAACCGCCGTCCGGCCGTCTGCCCCAAATGCGGTGAGCAGTTCGATCCGGAAGAGGCGCTGAAGTCGCGCCGCGTGCGCGCCCGCGCCATCACGCCGGACTACGACGCCGAAGACGAAAAGGAAGCCCCGGCTCCCAAGGAGCAGGACGGCTTCGAGGACGAAGTCGACGAGACCCCGGAAATCGACGAGGCCGCCGAGGCCGACGTCGTCGAGACCGATGACGAGGACGGCGATCCGACCGCGGCTCCGGCTCCGGGCGGCGACGACCTGGGCGTCGACTTCGCCGAGGACGAGGACCTCGCCGAGGACGAAGCCGACGACGTTCCGTTCCTGGAAGACGAGGACGACGACGATCTCGGCGACGAGATCGAAGGCCTCCCGGGCGAAGAAGACGACGACCGCTAAGCGGCGAATGCGCCGGGGTCGGAGCGATCCGACCCCGGGTTTTCGGGTTCTCCACAGCGTTTCGTCGCACCCCGAAAAAAAGTTCACCGAGGGGGTTGATCCCGGAAAAACCTCGGCATAGGTTCCGCGCCTCTTCGGGGGGCAGCCACTCGGAACCGTCGAAGAGACTAAGGAATTCAGACGAAAGTCTTCGGATTTTCGGAAGAGCCTTGGGGCTATAGCTCAGCTGGTAGAGCGCTTGAATGGCATTCAAGAGGTCAGCGGTTCGACT
>NZ_QHJY01000042.1 GCF_003185805.1 Caulobacter sp. D5 | reverse complement strand
CTCGCACGACAGCAGCCCTGGGTGCGCCAAGCCTGATCAACATGGTTGCTCACCCGACCTGCTTCGCAGGCCACCCTCTCCCGCAAGGGGAGAGGGATCAGTGGGGGTAGCCGCCGACTTCCTTCTCGTCGTCGATCACACGACCGGTTCCGGTCTTCACCTGGCGGAGGATGCGCAGGTCGACGGCGTCGCGGTCCCAGGGACGGGCGCCGGCCTGAGCCAGGACCGTCGCTTCGACCTTGGCGGCCGGCAGGGGCTTGAAGCCCTTGGGCCACAGCGGCGCGCGCGCCAGCTGGCGGACTGTCGGCAAGGGCGTGGTGGGCAATACGCGCAGGTCCGGCATGGGGCGGCTGTCGGCGTAGGCGGCGCGGTTGTCGTGGGCGTAGAGGTCGAGGTCGCCCTGGCCTTCGACGATCAGGAACGGCAGGTCGGGCCGGGTCGAGGCGCCGCCTTTGACGATATTGCCGACCAGGGCCAGCTGGCCCACCTGCCAGGCGCGGCCCTCCCACTCCGGCGCGTTGAGGGCGTAGTGCATGGCCCGCGTCCCCGGATCGTAGACCAGGTTGTTGGCCGAGACGGCGTGAACCGCGCCCTTGAACAGCTGGTTGCGCTCCAGATTGTGGGCGTAGAGGTTGCCGACGATCAGAACCTCGGTCGCGTTGTCGTGGATCAGCGTGCCCTTGGAGTGCTCGCCCTTGACGTGGCTGGCGTGGGACAGGCCCTCGGCGACGATGTTGTTGCTGAAGGTGATGCGGCGGGAGGTTCCGTTCCGCCAGGCCTGCACCGTATCGCCGCCGTCGAAGCGCGGGCCGGAGGCCGAGAGGTTCTCGTCGGTGGCCCAGGCGATCGAGCAATGGTCGACGACCACGTCGTGGGCCTTCCAGCAGGTGATCCCGTCGACCTCCCAGCCGCTGCGGTCGGGCGCGCCGTCGCGGCCCGCGCGGACCCGCAGGTGGCGCAGGACGACGTCGTGGCTTTCCACCTGGATCCCGCCACGGATGAAGGTGACCCCCGGCGACGGCGCGGTCTCGCCGGCGACGGTGAGGAAGGGCTCGCGGATGCGGATGCTCTTGCGGCCAAGGTCGATCACCCCGGCGACGTCGAACACCACCCTGCGCGGACCGGCCGCCTCGACGGCGGCGCGGAACGAGCCGGGGCCGTCGGACGCCAGGGTGGTGACGCGGATGACCCGGCCGCCCTCCCCGCCCTTGGCGCTGGCCCAGCCGGCGGATGCGAGATCGGGAGCTTTGGCTTGGGCGGCGGCGGGCAGCAGCAGTCCGACGCCGGCCAGGACGGCGCGCCGGTCGATCGGCATGAGGTGTTTCATGGTGGCCCTCTGGCTCGCACTGAAAAAGAAGCGGCGGAGGACCGCAAGGGTCCTCCGCCCAAGCCGCCTTCGAGCCCTGGGGGGACAGCCGAAGGGGACGGCCGCCGCGCGGAGGGGCGCGGCGGGCCAGTCTTTGGACGGGAAATCTCCAACCCAACCGCTCCCCTCATCGTCATCCCGGCCGCAGCGAAGCGGAGAGCCGGGACCCAGGGGCGACCGCAGTGCGCCGGCCCCTGGGTCCCGGGTCTGCGGCGCTACGCGCCTTCGCCCGGGATGACGAAATTTGAGAGCGGGGATCTGGAAAGGAGGTCCCTAGTACTTGTACCGCACCCCGATCCGGTAGTTGGGGCCGCTGCCGCCGTAGGAGAGGATCACCGGGTCGGTGAAGGTGAAGCGCTCGGACTTCTCGTCGGTGATGTTCAGCGCCTCGAAGGTGATGGCGACCTGCTTGAGCGGCTGGTAGCGCATCGAGAAGTCGACGTTCATCGTCGATTTCGCCCCGTCGAACTCGTTGATCAGCGGGCCGTCGCAGGCCGAGCCGTTGGCCTGCAGGCCCGGGTCGCAGTTGCCCGATCCGACCGGGTACTTGGTGTAGTACTCGTCGCGCTGGGCCATCGAGACCCGGGCGTTGAACTTCTTGGTCTCGTAATAGACCGTGAAGTTGACCCCCTTGGGCGAGGCGCCGAGCCACGGGCCCGTGCCGTAGACCGGGGCCTTGGTCACCGCGCCGGTGGTGGCGTTCACCGCGCCGGGATCCAGGATGTACTTCAGCTCGGTGTCGAGCTTGGTGACGTTGAACTGGACGCCGAGGTTCTTGAAGTACCAGGGCAGGAAGGTGAAATCCTGCTGGTAGCTGAACTCGAAGCCTTGCAGCACCCCGCCCGGCGCGTCGCGGACCTGGCGGGCCAGCATGACGTTGTCGGCGTCGATATAGGCGCGGCGGAAGACGTCGCCGCCGGTCTCGCCGGGGAACTGGGCCCGCAGCTGGGCGATGGCGTCGGCGTCGAGGAAGGCCGACAGCGGGGCCTCGTAGAACACCGTCTGGGGGTAGGAGTCGATGTCCTTGCGGAAGTAGCCCAGGCTGATCAGGCCGCCCTTGGCGAAGTACCACTCGGCGGCCACGTCGAAGGCCTTGCCGCGGAAGGGCGAGAGCTTCGGGTTGCCGACGGTGAGCGTGCCGCCGGTGACCGAGCCGTCGCCCGGGATGCTGACCCCGGTGATGGCCGGCGACAGGTTGCCCAGCAGCGGACGAGCCATGACCTTGGCGGCGGCGAAGCGGATATAGAGGTTGTCCCAGGCCTCCCAGGTCAGGTTCCCGGACGGCAGGGTGTCGCTGTACTTGTTCTCGCCGGTGATGCGGCGGCCGGCCGTAGTCTCGCCGACGGACTCGACCTCGGTCTCGGCCTGGCGCACGCCGATGTTGCCGAACAGGCGACGGCCGCCCCAGACCTCGTAGTTGAAGCCGAACTGGGCGTAGTAGGCGAGGTTCTTCTCGGCCACCTCGAACGAGGCCGAGCGGTTGCGCTTCCGGGTAATGCGGAAGTCGCCGTACTTGTTGATGCAGTTGCAGGTGAAGCCGAAGACCTTGTCGAAGGCTTCCAGGCTGGGGGCGAAGAAGCGGGTCGTCGAGCCGGCCGGCACGTCGAGGCCCTGGCCGAACTCGATGACCTGGCCCAGCGAGGCGACGCTGACGCCGGCCTCCTTTTCGGTGGGGTTCAGGAGGTCGTTATTGCGCTCGTACTGGTCGGTCGAGAACTCGTACTTGCGGCCGGTGACGCCGAACTTCAGGGTCCAGTGCTCGTCGACCTCGTAGGTCACGTCGCCCTTGACGCCATTATAGGTGTTCAGGGTGTTGCGCGTGTAGTTGCGCATCCCTGAGAAGCCCTTGACGATGCCCCACTTGGTGGGGTCGGCGGCGTCGAAGCCGACGTCGAAGCGCGGCATGCCCTTGGCGCCCCGCTCGTCGAAGATGAAGGCCTCCTGAGCGTCCATGTAGTTGAACTCGACCAGGGTGCCCTGGTTCTTGTTCTCCGAGCGCGAGGCGCCGTAGGCGACCACGGCCTTCAGCTTGTCGCTGAACTCGTGGGTCAGCTCGGCCGAGACCTGGCGGAAGTCGGTGGTGTAGGCGCCGCGGTCGGCGCCCGAGCGCCAGTCGACATTGCCCAGCTTCAGATATTCGGCGTTCTGGCCGACCACCTCGGCGTCGAGCAGCTTGACCGACGGGCGGCCGATCAGGTCGCCCCGGAACGGCAGGGACGCGGCCGAGCCGGCGTAACCGGGCGAGGACGGGTTGGTGTAGTACTCGTAGGGATCCAGGTTGTACGGATTGTAGCTGTAGGCGTAGCCGCTGACCGGCGTGGAGCCGTAGAGCTGCTGGCCGCAGTCCTGGCCGGGGTTGAGGTCCGTCTCGGCCGTGAAGGTGCAGCCGCCGGGATAGAGGGCGCGGCGCTGGGCGTCGGTCATGGCGCTGCCGGCGCGGGCCGTGGCGGTGGGGGTGTTGGCCCCGTACTGGTAGCTGGCGTTGGTGTTGTTGCGGTTCAGCCCGACCGGCGAGAGCTGGTAGTTGGTGCTGACGCTCTCGAACCGCGAATAGAGGCCGTCGACCGACAGCTTGGTGCGCGGGCCGATCTCGAACTGGAACGAACCGGTCAGGCCCAGGCGCTCGGTCTCGACGTCGCGCTGGGCGATCGAAGGCAAGGCGGGAAAGCGGATCAGGCTGTCGTTGCAGCCCGGCGAGACCGGGGTCAGGGTCGCCACCGACTGGGCCGCCGCGGCGGCGCAGTTGGGATAGAGCTTGGCGTAGGCGGCAGGGTCCGAGCCGGTCAGTTCCGCATAGGCGGCCGGATTGGCGATCGGATTGTAGTAGTTGGCCGGATTGGCCTTGTAGGCGTCGAGCGCGGCCCCGGTCAGGGTGGTCGGGATCAGGGCGGTGAACACCGTGCCGGTCGGGGCGGCGAAGCCGGCGCGGCCGGGCAGCTCGTCGCCGGTCCAGGTCGAGCCGCGATAGGTGTAGTCGGCCGAACCGCCGCCCCGGGCGTAGGTGTCGTCCTCCGAGGTGCGCTTGGCGTAGGCGGCCGACAGCAGCAGGCCCACCCGGCCGTCGAGCCAACGGTTGGACACCAGGCCCGTGATGCGCGGGCTGTGCTTCTTGCCGTTCTCGTAATAGCTGTCCTCAGCCGACAGGGCGAAGGCGCTCTTCTTGTAGTCGAAGGGCCGGCCGGTGATCAGGTCGACCGTGGCGCCCAGCGAGCCTTCGTCGGCCTCGGCGGACGAGGACTTGCGCACCCGCACCGAGCTGAACAGCTCCGAGGCGAAGGCGTTGAAGTCGAAGGCGCGCGAGCGGTTGGGGCTGGCGCCGGAGTCGTTGGCCGCCCCGGTCGACAAGGCCTCCATGTTGTTGATCCGTACACGGCTGAAGTCGCCCGACAGGCCGCGCACGCTGATCGTGCGGCCCTCGCCGTTGTCGCGGTCGATCGAGATGCCCGGCAGGCGCTGGAGGGACTCGGCGAGGTTGGAGTCGGGGAAGTCGGCGATGTCCTCAGCGTTGATGGCGTCGAGCATGACGTCGGAGTTCTTCTTGGTGTCGATGGCGCTGCGCAGGGCGGCGCGGTAGCCGGTGACCACGACCTCGCTGACGGCGTTGTCGGTGATCGGCTGATCGCCGGCCGGCGGCGCGGCCGCCTGGGCCATGGCGAACGCGGGCGAAAGCAGCACCGCCAGCGAAGCGCCGGCCAACAGCCGCGCGCGCGGCATGGCCCCGTTCTGGACCTTGTTCCGAATAGTCATTTCCCTTTTCCCTCCCATTATGGATCGCGCCCTCGGACGCGTCGGATTTGGCGCGAGCGCTCCCGTGCGCCGCGCCAGGGGCGCGGCGGCGGGAAGGCCGTTGCTGATCTCTTGGTGTGGTCTCGGACGGCTGGCGGACCGGCCGCCTCGTCAGGCTCTACGCGCTAGACATCGTCGCTCACCCTCCTGGGCTCGTGATCGGATCGGCGGCCAGCCAGTCCAGGGCGTTGCTGAGCCAGCGGGCCTGGAGCGGCGGGGCCATGTCGGGAAGCCGGTGGACCAGCGCGCGCATCGCTCCCTTGCGGGCGATCAGGCTGGCCGCGCCGTTGTGGCGGTCGTGGTCGCGGCTGTAGGCGGCGACGACCTCGACGCCCTCCCCGTCCACGATCAGGCCGTTCGAAGGCTGGCCCTCGACCTGATGCAGCACGCTCATGGCGCGGTCGGACGGAATGCCGGCGAAGGTCGGGTGGGCGCGGACGTAGTTCCAGTTGCCCATCCAAGGCGCGCGCAAGCCCCCGACCTGGCCGGCGTAGGTGAAGAGGCCGAGGTCCGCGAGCTGCCGGGCGACGCCTTCGGCGAGGCCGTCTTCCTGCACCATGGCCAGCAGCGGGGTTCCGGCGGCGACGGCGGCCAGCACCTCGGCGGGCAGCTCACCGAGCACCAGCTCGACCTTTTCGCCCTTCTTGGGCTGGGCCTCGAGGCCGGTCTGCTCACCGACCTGGCGGCGGACGATCTCGTCGGCCTTCAGGCCCTGGGCGACGATCCCGTCGTAGCGGACGCCGGGCTTGAACGCCTCGACCGCGACGCCCGGCTGGCTTTCCAGTTGGGTGCGCAGGCTTCTGGCGACGCCGGAGACGGCCAGCTTCAGCTTGCGGCGCGGCGCGCCGTGCGGGGCCGCGACCCAGACCTCGCGGTCGGAGACCACCTCGCCCGAGCCGGCCAGCACCAGACGGATCACGTGCCGCCCTTCCCGCTCGAAAGCCGGCGTGCGGACGCTTTCGGCGACCAGCCACGACAGGCGGTCGGGCTCGTGGGCGGGAACCGGCCAGCGCCCCGCCTCGCGCGCCGCGCCGTCGGGCCCGATGATGCTGAGCACGAGGTCGCCGGTCACCGGCTTGCCCGTATCGTTGAACAGCCAGAGGTCCAGCTGCGCCGCCTCGCCGGGCGCATAGGCCAGCCTGCGGGGCTTGGCGACAGCCAGGGCCGGCCGCAGGCTCTGGCTCATCAGGGCCGGATCGGCCTTGAAGCCGCGCAGCACATCGACGATGCCCGAGTGGTTCTCGATCGCCGTGCTTTCCCAGCCGGAGATGGCCGCGACGTCCACGCTCTCGCCCAGGCGGATGTTCTCCAGGTAGTTGCGCCAGGCCTCGTAGGCCTTGGCGCCGACCGACAGGAACAGGGCCTCGGTCGTGGGGAAGGCCTTGCGGAAGCCCCAGCGGTCGAGGAAGGCGCTGGTCGCCCCGACGATCGCCTTGTGGTCTTCAAGGTCATAGCTCTTGCCGCCCTTGGCCAGGATCTCGGCGACCATGGCCACGTGGTTGTCGGCGACGGCGCAGCCCTGCATCTCGCCGAACTCGACGATGAACGGCTTGCCGGTCTGGCGGTGGATGTAGTCGTCCTTGCCCGCGTAGAAGCGGTCGTACCACTGGTCGCCGGCGCCCTGGTGCTCGACCCACCAGCCGCCCCATTCCTCGACGTCCGAGCGGTAGTAGTGATCGTCGTACGGCAGGTACATGGCCTGAGCCGCGCCGCGCTTGACGAAGCCGTCGTTGAGGATCACCGCCCGACTGGGATCGAGGTCGTGCATGGCTTTCAGCACGAACTGCACGTCGGGATTGGCGAGGTTCGCGCCGATCTCGTTCTGCAGGGTGTAGTGGGCCAGGGACGGATGCGAGCGGAAGGCCCGCACCATGGCCTGGCACTTCTCGACCATGAACTGGCGGCTGAAGGCGTCGGCGGGGGGCAGAGCCTCGCCGGGCTTCAGGTCGCGGCCGATGGCGTGACGGCCGCCGCCGGGCTCCATCACCCGCAAGAGGCCCATCTCGTCCATGGCCTGGAAGACCTCGGGCTTGCCGACGTTGCGGTGGAAATGCAGCGCGTTGAGGCCCAGGGTCCGGGCCGAGGTCACCTCGCGACGGGCGAGGTCCTTGGTCGGCCACAGGCCGTTGAAGCCCCAGTAGCCCCAGGAGATCGCCGAATAGAGCCGGATGCGGCGGCCGTTCAGGCGTGGCAGGGCGTTGGTCCCCACGCCCTCGACGCCGAACCAGCGGAAGCCGAAGCGGACCTCGCGGGTGTCGATCTCGCGCCTGGTCTCGGCCCACGAGAGCCGCAGGCGATGCAGACGCGGCGTATCGAGATCCCAGAGATCGGCCTTTGGCGCGGTCACCGTGAAGCGGACACGCAGGCGGCGGCCGCCTTCGAAGGCTTCGAGGCTCTCCAGCTTGATGTCTGCGGCGACCGGCGCGCCGTTGTCGTCGACGAGCGTCGCCGAGGCCTTGGCGCGCAGCTTTTGCGGATCAGCGAACGGCCTTTCCAGCAGCACGTCCATGAAGGCCGTGACGGTGCGAGGCTCCGGCGTGTTCAGCACCCAGGCGTCCTCGATGCGGGCGGCCAGCGGGTGGACGCTCAGCGTCAGGCCGCGATCGAGGCCGCCGAAGCCGTGCGAGGCGAACAGCCTGACCTTGCCCCAGGTCATGGTGGTGCTGTCCCGCCAGTCGAAGCGGCCGCCGGGATTGGTGATGCGGATGGAAAGGCGGTTGGCCTGCCCCGGCAGCATCGCCGCCGTCAGGTCGCAGGCGAACGGCAGCTCCGACATGATCGAATAGCCGACCAGTCGCTCATTCAGGAACACCTCGGCCCGCAGTCGCGCGCCGCGCAGGTTCAGCAGCACCCGCTTGCCCTTGGCGGAGGCGGGAATGTCGATCGTGCGCGACCACCAGGACACGCCCTTGTAGGCGCCGTAGCGGGGCACGTCGTCGTCCTCGGCGTAGCGGTACTCGTCGGCGCCGTAGGGGCGCGAGGCGAACCGGCCCCAGAAGTGCTCCTCGACCGTGGTCGGCAGGCTGACGGTGATGGCGTCGGGCGCCTTCAGCGCGGTCCAGCCGCCGGTCGGCGGGGTGACCGGCAGGGTGGCGAGATCGACGGCGCTGGGCAGGTGCAGCGTGTCGTCCTTCCACGGCGCGGCCTGGTCGATCCACAGGCTCCAGCCCTCGTCGGGCACGGCCAGGAGGTCGGCGGCCGAGGCGGGCGAGGCCATCCCCGTCGCGGCGAGACCCGCGCCGCCGACGGCCAGGAAGGAACGGCGATCGAGCTTCACGGCAGCACCTTGCGGCCGGCGACGTCGAGGCGGGCGGCGACACCGGCGGGCTTGGCCAGGCCCGGACGCGAGACGGGCTGGCCGCCGCCGATCCAGAGGTCGACGGTGCCGGCCTCGACCGAACGCACGCCGGCCGCATCGACGACGCTGAGCGCGGCAGGGTCGAGATCGAAGGTCAGGGTCTTCGTCTCGCCGGCCTTTAGGGCCACGCGCTGGAAGCCCTTCAGCGACCGGACCGGCGCGCCGGCCGCGCCGCGCGAGACGTAGAGCTGGGCCACCTCGTCGCCATCGCGCTGGCCGGCGTTGGTGACGTCCACCGAGACCTTCAAACCCTCGCCGGCCTTGACGGTCCTGGCCAGTTTCGGCTGGCCGTACTTGAAGGTCGTGAAGCTCAGGCCATGGCCGAACGGATAGAGCGCCTCGCCGCCGAAGTAGCGGTAGGTGCGGCCGGCCATGCCGTAGTCCTTGAACGGCGGGAGTTGGTCGGCCGAGCGGTAGAAGGTCAGCGGCAGGCGGCCGGACGGGTTGAAGTCGCCAGCGATCAGGCCGGCCACCGCATGGCCGCCCTCGCCGCCCGGATACCAGGCCTCGACGATGGCCGGCAGCTTCTGGTCGGCCCAGTTCACGGCCATGGCCGAGCCGTTCATCAGCACCAAAACGACCGGCTTGCCGGTGGCCTGCAGGCCTTCCAGCAGCGCCTCCTGTGGCGCGGGCAGGTCGATGCGGGTGCGGTCGCCGCCGGCGAAGCCCGGAGCCCGGACCGACATCTCCTCGCCCTCCAGCTTGGCGGTCAGGCCGCCGACGAACAGCACGAGGTCGGCGTCCTTGGCGGCGGCGATCGCCGCTTCGGCGCCCTGGCTGGGTCGGCTCCAGGTGAGGCGCTGGTCGCCGCGGTCACCGTCCTGCCAGGCCTCGACGACGATGGCGTGGGCCTGGCCGGCGGTCAGGGCGACGGCGCCCTCCGGCGTGGCGTCGGCCGGACGCTTCCAGGCGTCGACCACCACCTTGCCGTCGACGATCACCCGATAGCCGCCCTCGCCGCGCAGGGTGAAGCGGTGGACGCCGGTCTCGGTCGGCTTGAGGTAGCCCGTCCAACGCGTTGACGTCTGGCGCTTTTCCCGCTGCGGACGGCCCCAGCCGACCTGGACGCTGGCGGCGGTCTCGGCCTTGGCCTCGCCGGCCAGATCCAGGCCCTGGAAGGTCTCAACCTTGACTCCCTTGGCCGTGCAGGCGGCGTCGGCGCAGAGGACGTCATTGGGCAGGGTCGCCATCGGCGCGCCGACCAAGCCCGCCCCCTCGACATAGGTGACCTGGGCGTTCGGATAGCGGGCGCGGACGCCGGCCAGCACGGTGACGGGCTTGGAGGGCGTGCCGTTGTAGTTGCCGACCAGGGCGTCGAGGCTGTCGGCGTTGGGGCCGATGACGGCGATGCGCCTGGGCGCGGCCTTCAGCGGCAACAGGCCGTCGTTCTTCAGCAGCACCATCGAGGCCTGGGCCGTCTTCAGCGACAGGGCGCGGTTGGCCGGCGTGTCGTTGTCGGCCGGGGTGATCCTGGCGTACGGCCCCGTCGCCGGCGGATCGAAAAGGCCCAGCTTGATGCGGGCCACGAACAGCCGGCGGACGGCCTGGTCGAGATCGGCCTGGCTCATCAGCCCGGTCTTCACCGCTTCGACGATCGGACCGATCTCGGCGCTCTTGTCGGCCCCGAACTCGGCGCAGATCAGGTCGGTCCCGGCCTTGACGCTGACGGCCACGGCCTGGGCCGGCGTCTTCACGTAGGCATGCGAGGTCGGCAGGAAGACATCGGCGATGGCGGCGCAGTCGGAGACGACGTGGCCCTTGAAGCCCCACTTGCCGCGCAGGGTGTCCTTCAACAGGAAATCGCTGGCGCAGGCCGGCACGCCGTCGACGGCGTTGTAAGCGCACATGACGGCCTCGACCTTGCCGCGCGTCACCAGGGCCTCGAAGGCCGGCAGGTAGGTGTCGGCCAGGTCGTGCTTGCTCGGGTGGATGTCGTCGTGGTGGCGGTCGGCCTCGGGACCGCTGTGCACGGCGAAGTGCTTGGCGGTGGCGGCGGTCTTGTAGTGCGCAGGGTCGGGGCCTTGCAGCCCCTCGACGAAGGCCACGCCGAAGGCGGCGGTCAGGTGCGGGTCCTCGCCCCAGGTCTCCTGGCCCCGGCCCCAGCGCGGGTCGCGGAAGATGTTGATGTTGGGCGACCAGACGGTCAGGCCGCGATACTGGGCGACCGCGCCGTCGGGGCCGCGCTTGTCGAGGTGCTTGGCGCGGAACTCGGTGGCGATGGTGTCGGCCACGTCGTGGATCAGGGGGACGTCCCAGGTGGCGGCCATGCCGATGGCCTGCGGGAAGACCGTCGCCTCGCCGGCCCTGGCGACGCCGTGCAGGCCTTCGCTCCACCAGTTGTAGGCCGGAACGCCCAGGCGCGGGATGGCCGGGGCGGCGTGCTTCAGCTGGCCGGCCTTCTCCTCCAGGGTCATGCGCGAGACGAGATCGGCGGCGCGGGCTTCGGGCGACAGCGACACGTCATGGAAGGCGTCGGCGGCGAACGCGGCGGCGGGCGCCGTGGCCAGCGCCAGGGCGAGCATGGAGACGAGGCCGAAGCGACGGCCAGGAACGGAAACACGCATCAAACATCGCCTCGGGAGGAATTCAGGTCGCGCAGCAGCTTGCGGTCGGGACGCCAGACGACGGCGCGCTCGCCGCCCAGGTCGGCGCGGGCGCCGCTGGAAGGATTGACCAGGCCGTAGCGGCGCTTGTCGCGGATTTCGAAGCGGCCAAGGCCCGGCAGTTCGACGGCCTTGCCCTCGAGCAGGGCCTGGCGGATCTGGCGGCACAGCGAGCGGGTCAGCATGTCGCCGACATCCACCTGGAAGGCTTGGCCGAGGTCGAAGACGGGCTCTTCGGCGGGCCGGGCTTCAGCCTCGACGCGGCCGTCCGGCGACGCTTGCGAGTCGCGTGCAGAGCTGTTCATGGCGCCGCCTCCCCTTCCCAATCGCAGCCTTTGTCGGCCGTCTCGCCCGGATAGCCACCGGTGTCATGATTGAAATAAGCATGTCGTAATCACGACGAAAAGCGAAAAAGGTACCGGTAACTTAAATAATTGCAGGAAATTTCAGCAAGTTTTCACCTGACCACGAACGACGTTTCCGCCTTTCCGATCCGCACAAGAAAATCCCGGCGAGTGCATATTTTTTGCAGCGCATTGATCCTGCGGACATTCGCCAGCATCGTCCGCCCACCGGCCTGAACCGGAGAAATGGGGAGGCCCCGTGTCGAGGGCGGAGCGGCCAGAGGCTCGCGACAAAACCGAGCTGTGGGGCGCCGAGCTGTGGAAAGACCGGTCGGCCTATCGCCACGCCTACGCCCAGGACTGGAGCGACCTCTGCGCCTTCCTGCGCGCGCGCTTCGGCGGCGGCCCGCCCGATCCCGAGGACGTGGCCCAGCAGGCCTTCCTGAAGCTGGGCGAGCGGCCGTCTGACCGGGCGCTGGAAAGCCCCCGCGCCTTCGTGTTCCGCGTCGCCATCAACCTGGCGCTGGACGGCCGGCGCAGCCGCCAGCGGACGGCCCGCCTGCTGGACGTCTCGGCCCCGGCCCTGGAGCCGGACGAACCGCCGGACGTCGAACGGACCCTGATCGCCCGCGACGACCTGAAACTGCTGGAAAAGGTGGTGGCCGGCCTGCCCGAGCGCCATCGCCGCTATCTGGCCGCCAACCGCATCGAGGGACTGAGCTTCGCCGAGATCGCCCGCCGCGAGGGGGTCTCCGAGGCCCTGATCCGTAAGACCATCGACGAAGCCGCCGCCGTCTGCCAGCGCGCCCTGGCGCGCGGCGTCATCGACTACACAACCGACTTTAGGGGCCTGTCCCGTGAACGCAGCCGTCGATCCTGACTCGCCGATCGGGCGGGAGGCCCGGGCCTGGGTCCTGGCGGTGCTGGGCGAGCCGTTCCCGCCGGAGCGCTCGGCCCGGCTGCGCGCCTGGCTGGACGCAGATCC
>NZ_QHJY01000371.1 GCF_003185805.1 Caulobacter sp. D5 | reverse complement strand
CGCCACCGCCACCCGCGCGCCGGCCCGGGCGGCCGCCAGGGCCAGGTTCGCGCCGATGCCCGACGAGGCGCCGGTGATCAGCACGGTGCGGCCGGAAAGGTCGGTCATGGCTTATGCTCCCTCGGTTTCGGAAGGGAGCATACGGGTGTTTGAAACCCTTAGGCCAGCCCCGGTCCTTCGATCTTCACCACCGGGGTGAAGGCCGGGCGGCGTTCGGGGAGGGTGATCTTCAGGCCCTTGTCGTCGCGGGTGAAGGGCAGGGGATCGCCGCCCAGAAGCGACACACGCCGCACCTCGCCCGAGGCATGGGGCGCGCCGACGGCCAGGCTCTCGATGACCATCTCGCGCTCGGGCTCGACCAGCGGCAGGGCGTAGAGCGCGCCGGCCTTGGTGGTGAAGCGGATGTCGGTGGCCTGGAAAGGCTTGGCGTCGCCCTCGTTCTGCATGCCTTCGACGAGACGGGTCGGGCCTTCGCCGTAGATCTTCCACGGGCGGGTCGAATAGATCGCCTCGCCGTTGACGGCGATCCAGCCGGCCATGTCGGCCAGGACCTTGGCTTCCTTGTCGTCGATCGAGCCGTCGCCGCGCTGGGGGATCGACAGCATCAGCGTGCCGTTCTTGCTGACCACGTCGGTCAGGCGCTGCACCACGTCTTTCGCGGTCTTGTAGCCGTTCCGCTCATAGAGGCCCCGGTCGTAGTGCCAGTTGCCGATGCAGGTGTCGGTCTGCCAGGGCTCGTCGCGCAGCCGGTCGGAGAAGCCGCGCTCGACGTCCTCGACGATGGCCTTGCGCTGGAAGGGCGTCAGCTTCTTGCCGGTCACCACCACGTCGGTGCGGCCGGTCTGGCGGACGGCGTTGTTGTAGAAGTGCGCCGTCGCCTCCAGCCCCGCCTGGCCCAGCGGCAGGGCGTAGTTGTCGAAATAGACCATGTCGGGCTTGTAGCGATCGACGAGGTCGTTCTGGCGCAGCAGCCAGTTGCGCACGAAGGCGGGGTTGTTGGGCGGCGGGGTCTCCAGCCACTCGCCGTCGTGCTTGTCGTGCCAGGCGTTGGCCTCGGCGATGGAGCCCACCCCGTCGGGGATCACCATGTTGTGGCCGGTATAGAGCTGCTGCGGGTCCAGCCCCTGCCACCACTTGCCCTTGCCGTCGGCCTTGGTCAGGCGGAAGGCGTCGTAGCGTTGGCCCTTCAGCGGACCCTCGGCGTCATAGCCATAGGCCGTCTGCCACCAGTGCCAGGCGTGGGCGGCGTGGTTGGAGACGGCGAACTTCAGGCCGTGGCTGCGGGCGACCTTCTCCCAGGTCCCGACGATGTCGCGCCTGGGACCCACCCGCGTGGTGTTCCAGGCGTGGTGGCGGCTGTCGAACATGTCGAGATTGTCGTGGTGGTTGGCCATCGACATGAAGAACTTCGCCCCGGCGGCGACATAGGTCTTCATCAGGGCCTCGGGATCCCAGGCCTGCGCCTTCCAGCGCGGGATGAACTCCATGAAGCCGAACTTGGTCGGGTGCCCGTAGGTCTTCACGTGGTGTTCGTAGAAGGGGTTGCCCTGCTGGTACATCTGCCGGCCGTACCAGTCGCCGTACTCGGGCACGCACTGCGGACCCCAGTGCGACCAGATGCCGAGCTTGGCGTCGCGGAACCAGTCGGGCGTCTTGTAGCCGGCCGCCAGCGACTCCCAGCTGGCCTTGAACGGCCCGCGAGAGGCGGCCAGGGCGGGAGAAGCGGCGAGGCCGGCGGTCGCGCCCAGAAGCGCGCGGCGGGTGAAGGGCATGGCAAGCTTATCCGTTACTGGACCGGCGTCAGGCGCGCGGCCGCGCCGCCGCTGGCGGCGAGTTTCAGGGTCAGGGTCGAGGTGGCGGTGAGAGAGGGATTCGAACCTTCGATAGAGTTTGGGGTCGCTCCGTCCTGACGGACGTCGGCCTTCCAAGCGCCCTTGCCCAGGAAGGCGAGCGGAACCTTCACCGTCCGGGCGGTCTCGTTGTTCAGCGCGCCGATCCACCATTCGTCGCCCTTGCGGCGGGCCACCACGATCGACTGGCCGATCTCGCCGGTCACGTAGCGGATCTCGTCCCAGGTCGTCGGCACGGCGCTGACGAAGTCCAGGCCCGCCGGGCTTTCGGCATAGGTGTCGGGGCTGTCGGCGACGATCGTGAACGGGCTGTCGAACACCACGAACATGGCCAGCGCCTGGCCGCGCGTCGTCTGCACGAAGGGCAGCCTGTCGCGCGGCTCGAACTTGTCGGGCGTCACGTTGCGGAAGCCGCCGGGGGTGTAGTCCATCGGCCCCAGCAGCATGCGGGTGTAGGCCAGGTTGACGTTGTGGGTGGCGGTGATCCGCGCGCTCCACTTGTTGTACTCCGCCCCCAGCACGCCTTCCTGGGTCAGGTAGTGCGGATAGGTGCGGATCAGGCCCGTCGGGTGATAGGCGCCGTGCAGATCGACCATCAGGTGATGCTCGGCCGCGCGCTTGAGCAGGCGGTGGTAGAAGTCGACCATCGCTTGGTCGTCGCGGTCCATGAAGTCGACCTTGATCCCCTTGATCCCCCATTTCTCATAGAGGGGCAGGGCCTCGTCCATCTGGGCGTCCAGGGCCTTCCAGTTCAGCCACAGCCAGATCCCGACCTTCTTGTCGGCGCCGTAGGAAACCAGGCCCGGCAGATCGAGTTCGGGCTTGGGACGGGTGACGTCCGCCCCCGGCCGCACCACCGAGGCGCCGCCGGCCCCGACGTGCCAGCCCTCGTCGATCAGCATGTATTCCAGGCCGTTCTGGGCGGCGAAGTCGATATAGGCGCGGATCGTCTCGGGGTTCATGCCGGCGTTGGGCACGGCTTTCAGGGCCGGGCCGTTCCACCAGTCCCAGGCGGCCTTGCCCGGCTTGATCCAGCTGGTGTCGCTCACCACCGACGGCGCGCTCAGCGTGGTCAGCAGGGTGTTCTCGACCAGTTGGCCGGCCTTGGGCGCGATCATGATCACCCGCCAGGGCGAGGCGACGTCGGCGCCCAGGCGGGTCTTCACCGCCGTGCCTGAACCGTCGAGGCGGGGCGACAGCTTGACCGACAGGCCCAGGCGCCCGTCGCCCCGGCCGGTCAGGTACATGCCCGCCCAGTCCTTGAGGTCGGCCTCGGCGATGGCGAAGGCGGCGTTGTCGCCCCGGCAGACCACCGGGGCGTCATAGAGATTGTGCTCGCGGAACTTCGAGGCCTGGACGGGGTCGAACTCGCCCTCGTGGCTGGTGCCGAACTTGCCAAGGTTCAGGCCGTAGCAGCCGTAGTCCCTGGGGAACGAGAACCCCGTCACCTCGTCATTGACGTTGGTCGCCGCCGTCGCCTCCTGCTGGGGCAGCACGTAGCGGAAGGCCACGCCCTGGTCGTAGGCGCGGAACACGACCCGCAGCTTGCGGCCGCTCTCTTCCTGGAAATCGACGGCCAGTTCGTTGCGGGCCTGGGCCACATGGCTGACCTTGCCGGCCGGCAGGTCGTAGACGTCTTCGCCGCTGGCGGTCTCGGCGCCGACGATCTTCACGCCGTAGCTGAAGCGGCCGCCCTTGGAGAGCTCCAGGCCCAGGCCCGAGGGGGCGATCAGGGGCTTGCCCTTGTAAGCGACGGCGTAGCGCGCCTGTCCCGACTCGTCGGAGACTTGCACCGAGATGGCGCCGTCAGGGGAGGAGAGGGTGCGGGTTTCGGCGGAGGCTTCCGCTCCATACAGCGCTGTCAATGCGGCTCCCGCCAGCAGCGCGTTGCGAATGGCCCCCATGCATCATCTCCCCAAAATTCGTTGTCTCAGTGTTTGTCGTATTAATTAGACCGTGTATGGATCGACGTCGAGCTTTCGATACCGGTAACATTCAGGCGGCTTTCAGACCGTCGAAGCGCAAGGAAGAGCGGGGGAAAATGAAGACCAGGACCCTGACCATCGCCCTGATGGCGACCACCCTTCTGTCGGCTCCGGCGTTCGCCGCCGATGGTCCCAAGAGCACCGCCCATCCGGCCCTGTGGCCCGCGGCCAAGAGCCAGGGCCTGGTCGATCCGGCCACCGAGGCCTTCGTCGACGGCCTGCTGGCCAAGATGACGCTCGAGGAGAAGATCGGCCAGATGATCCAGGCCGACACCGCCTCGATCAAGGCCGACGACCTCAAGACCTATCCGCTGGGTTCGATCCTGGCCGGCGGCAGCTCGCCGCCCCTGGGCGCGCCCGACCGCTCGCCGGTCGGCCCCTGGGTCGACACCGTCAAGGCTTTCCGCGACGCCGCCGCCCAGCGCGGTGGGACCAACATCCCGCTGATGTTCGGCATCGACGCCGTGCACGGCAACAACAACGTCGTCGGCGCCACGCTCTTCCCGCACAACATCGGCCTGGGCGCCGCCCACGATCCTGAACTGATCCGCAAGATCGGCGCCGCCACGGGCCAGGAGACAGCGGTGTCAGGCTTCGACTGGGCTTTCGGTCCGACCCTGACCGTGCCGCGCGACGACCGCTGGGGCCGCGCCTTCGAGGGCTATTCGGAAGATCCGCAGATCGTCCGCCTCTACGCCCGCGAGATGATCCTGGGCCTGCAAGGCGCCGTCAGCGAGGGCCAGGCCCTGCAGAAGGGGCACGTGGCGGCCAGCGCCAAGCACTTCCTGGGCGACGGCGGCACCACCAACGGCAAGGACCAGGGCAACACCGAAGTCTCCGAGCAGGAGCTGATCCGCCTGCACGCCCAGGGCTACGTTCCGGCCATCAACGCCGGGACCATGACCATCATGGCCTCGTTCAACAGCTGGAACGGCCAGAAGATGCACGGCAACAAGTCGCTGCTGACCGACGTGCTGAAGGGCAAGATGGGCTTCGACGGCTTCATCGTCGGCGACTGGAACGGCCACGGCCAGGTCGACGGCTGCACCCCGACCAACTGCGCCCAGGCCGCCAATGCGGGCCTGGACATGTACATGGCCCCCGACAGCTGGAAGGGCCTCTATGACAACCTTCTGGCCCAGGCCAGGTCGGGCGAGATCCCGATGGCGCGCATCGACGACGCCGTGCGCCGTATCCTGCGCGTGAAGGCCAAGCTCGGCCTCTTCCAGACGGCCCGTCCGTGGGAAGGCCGCGAGGGCGTGGTCGGCAATGCCGATCACCGCGCTGTCGCCCGCGAGGCCGTGGCCAAGTCGCTGGTGCTGCTGAAGAACAACGGCGTCCTGCCGATCAAGGCGTCGGCGAAGGTGCTGGTGGCCGGCTCGGGCGCCGACGACATCGGCCAGCAGTCGGGCGGCTGGACCTTGTCGTGGCAGGGCACCGACAACAAGAACAGCGACTTCCCCAACGCCCAGTCGATCTATTCGGGCTTCAAGGACGCGGTCGAGGCCTCCGGCGGCAGCGCCACCCTCAGCGTCGACGGCTCGTTCAGCGACAAGCCCGACGTCGCCGTTGTGGTGTTCGGCGAGACCCCCTATGCCGAGGGCGTGGGCGACCTGAAGACCCTGGAATACCAGCCGGGCGACAAGACAGATCTGGCTTTGCTCAAGAAGCTGAAGGCTCAGGGCGTGCCGGTGGTGGCCGTGTTCCTGTCGGGCCGTCCGCTGTGGGTGAACCCCGAGATCAACGCCTCGGACGCTTTCGTGGCCGCCTGGCTGCCGGGTTCGGAAGGCGGCGGGATCGCCGACGTGCTGGTCGGCGACAAGGCCGGCAAGGCCCGCCGCGACTTCAACGGCAAGCTGTCGTTCAGCTGGCCCAAGACCGCCGCCCAGACCTCGCTGAACAAGGGTGACAAGAATTACGCGCCGCTGTTCGCCTATGGCTACGGTCTCAGCTACGCCAAGCCGGGCAAGGTGGCCAAGCTGTCGGAAGTCTCGGGCGTCACCGCCATCGCGGCCAATGACAGCAACTACTTCGTTGGCGGCAAGACCCCGGCGCCGTTCGAGTTCCGCCTGCTGCCGACCACCTCGGTGCACATCAAGCCTGTCGACGCCGGCAACGTGCAGGAGGCCGGCCGCCAGCTGACCTTCGCCGGCGGTGTTCCGGCCTCGGCCGAGATCGCGGCCGACAAGGCCTTCGATCTGACCTTCCAGACCAACGCCGAGATCGCCCTGCAGATCGCCTACCGCGTCGATGCCGCCCCGTCGGCCAAGACGACGCTCTCCATCGGCGCCGGCAAGCTTGACATCACCTCTGTACTGTCGGGCGCCAAGGCCGGCGAGTGGACCAGCCTGAAGGTGCCGCTGAAGTGCTTCCAGTCGGCCGGCACGGACGTCACCAAGGTCGAGGCCCCGTTCTCGCTGGCCACGGCCGGCTCGCTGACGGTCTCGATCAGCGGCGTGAAGCTGACCACCGACCCGACCGGCACGTCCTGCCCGGCCAAGGCGGACTGAAGTCTATAAACTGGCGTCATCCCGGAAAGCCCGCAGCGGCTATCCGGGACCCAGGGGCCGGCGCACTGCGTCGGCTGCCGCCGGGTGGGCGATCCATGCGCCGAGCCCAGTCTCCTGGGTCTCGGCTCTACGCTTTGCTCCGGCCGGGATGACGATCCAAGAGTAACGATGAAGCGGAGACCTCGCGTGCGCCTGACCCGTCACCTGCTCGCCGGGGCCGCCGCCCTGGCTTTTGCCGGCCCCGCCGCCGCCGCGCCGCTGCTGGCCTCGGTGTTCACCGACCACGCCGTGCTCCAGCGCGACCGGCCGATCCAGGTCTGGGGCGTCGCCGCGCCGAACGCCGCAGTCTCCATCGACCTCTCCGGCCAGGCCGTGACGGCCGTCGCCGACGCCCAGGGCCGCTGGTCCGCCCAGCTTCCGGCCCGCGCCGCCAGCGCCGCGCCGCTGACCCTGACCGTCAAGGCCGGCGCCGAGACCCAGACCGTGTCCGACCTGCTGGTCGGCGACGTCTGGCTGTGCTCGGGCCAGTCGAACATGGAATATCCGCTGCGCCGCGCCCTGCAGGGCGAGGCCGAGGCCCAGAACGCTACGGATCCGCAGATCCGCCTGCTGCAGACCGGTCGCACCAGCCTGCCGCATCCCACCGACAAGCTGCCGGCCTACGCCGTCTGGAAGACGTCGAGCTACGACAGCGCCAACAATTTCTCGGCCGCCTGCTGGTTCATGGGGCGCGAGATCAAGAAGACCACCAATGCCCCGATCGGCCTGATCGACGCCACCTGGGGCGGTTCGGTGATCCAGGACTGGATCAGCGGCGAGGGCCTCAAGGCGCTGGGCAATTACGACGAGGGCCTGTCGGTGCTGGCCGACTACGCCCAGGATCCTGTGAAGGGCATGGCCCGCTGGGGCGCGATGCTCGACCGCTGGGCCGCCAAGGTCGAACCGCATGCCGCAGGCTGGGCCAAGCCCGGCTTCGACGACCGCGCCTGGAAGACCATGCCGGCGCAGCAGTTCTGGGAGACCAATCCGGGCCTGGAGACCTTCGACGGCACGATCTGGCTGCGGGCGACCATCACCCTGACCAAGGCCCAGGCCGCGCAGGGCGCCACCTTGGTGCTGGGTCCGGTCGATGACATCGACACCACCTATGTCAACGGCCGCGCCGTCGGCTCGCAGGAGGGCTGGGACGCCAAGCGCGCCTACGCCATCCCGGCCGGCGTTCTCAAGGCCGGCGCCAATGTCGTCGCCGTGCGGGCGATCGACGCCGGCGGCGGCGGCGGGGCCTGGGGACCGGCCAAGGACAAGGGGCTGAAGCTGGCCGACGGCTCGTTCGTGCCGCTGGGCGCGTCCTGGCGCTACAAGGTCTCGACTAACCTCTCCGACACCGGCCTGCCGCCGCATGCGCCGTGGCTGGGAGCCTCGGGCCTGTCGACCCTGCACAACGGCATGATCGCCCCGCTGGCGCCCTACGGCGTCAAGGGCTTCGCCTGGTACCAGGGCGAGGCCAACGTCACCGAGGCCCCGGAATACGCCCGCCTGATGCCGGCCCTGATCGCCGACTGGCGCCGCGCCTTCGCCGCGCCCGAGGCGCCGTTCCTGATGGTGCAGCTGGCCAGCTTCGGCCCGCAGACCGACAAGCCTGGCGTCTCGCGCTGGGCCGAGCTGCGCGACGTCCAGCGCCGCACCGTCGCCGCCGACCCGACCACGGGCCTGGCCTCGGCCGTCGACATCGGCTCGCCCTACGACATCCACCCGGCCGACAAGCTGCAGGTCGGCCTGCGCCTGGCGGGTCTCGCCAGGAAGCTGGCCTATGGCGACAGCGCCCTGAACGCCTCCGGCCCCGCGCCGGTCTCGGCCGTGCGCGACGGCGCCGATGTCGTCGTCACGCTCGACCAGCCGGCGGTGGTCTATGGCTCTGGTCGTCCCGCCGGCTTCGAACTGTGCGACGCCGCCGAGTCTTGCCGTTTCGTCGATGCGTCTTTGGAGGGCAGCAAGGTCCGCCTGGCCGTCCCGGCCGGCTACGCCGCCGTGAAGGTCCGCTTCGCCTGGGCCGACAGCCCGGTGCTGAACCTGTTCGGCGCCAACCGCCTGCCGGCGACGCCGTTTGAGATCCCTCTCTCTTAGAGAGAGGGATTTTAGGCTCCAGCCCCGCTTATTAACCAGCAACCCCTTGCCGCATAACGCTTTCCCTCCTCGGAAACGAGGGTTTCGCGTGACTGATCGCACCTGCGAAGAACTGGCCGAACTTTGGCGCACGGTGTTCGGCGAGCCGCCGCCGATCACCTCAGAGCCGGGGCTCGTCGCCGAGGTGCTGGTGCGCTGCCTGCCGCTCGCCGAACCCTATGGTCCGCAAGCCGTCCTCATGGCTAAGCTTGAGCGGCAGGCGTCCTGAGAGCCCCATAGGGTCTATCTATCTCGCGAACTGATTTTATCGATTGGACCTATTTGCTGCGGCGCGATACCTACGACGCATCCTTTCCAACGGAGCGTCTCATGTCGCTGATCAACACCGAGATCAAACCCTTCACCGCCCAATCCTATAAGGACGGCAAGTTCGTCACGGTCAGCGACGCCGACCTGAAGGGCAAGTGGTCGGTGGTCTTCTTCTACCCGGCCGACTTCACCTTCGTCTGCCCGACCGAACTGGAAGACCTGGCCGACAACTACGAGGTCTTCACCCGCCTGGGCGTCGAGATCTACGCCGTGTCGACCGACACCCATTTCTCGCACAAGGCCTGGCACGACAGCTCGCCGGCCATCGGCAAGATCAAGTACCACATGGTCGGCGACCCCTCGGGCACGATCACCAACAACTTCGAAGTGATGCGTCCGGGCGTCGGCCTGGCCGACCGCGGCACCTTCCTGATCGACCCGGAAGGCGTGATCCAGTTCACCGAGACCACCGCCGAAGGCATCGGCCGCAACGCCATCGAGCTGCTGCGCAAGATCAAGGCCGCCCAGTACGTGGCCTCGCACCCGGGCGAAGTCTGCCCGGCCAAGTGGGAAGAGGGTGAAAAGACCCTGGCTCCCTCGCTCGACCTCGTCGGCAAGATCTAAGACTTAAGTACCGCGTACCCGCGCCGCCGCTCCTCTCCCCTCTGGGGCGGCGGCGCACCCCTCGATCGTTCGCCGCGTTCGATCCTCCCCCGAAAATCGAACGCCTGCCTTTTCCTCCCCCTAGCCTTTTGGGAGCGCGCCATGCTGGACGCCGGTCTGAAGACCCAGTTGACCACCTACCTGCAGAACCTGCGCCAGCCGATCGAACTGGTCGCCTCCCTCGGCGACGACAAGGGTTCGAAGGACATGCTCTCCCTGCTGGAAGACGTGGCCTCGACCTCCGACAAGGTCAGCCTGAACCTGGCCGGCGACGACGCCCGCAAGCCTTCGTTCGCCATCACCCGCGCTGCTGGCGACGCCGATGTGCGCTTCGCCGGCCTGCCGCTGGGCCACGAGTTCACCTCGCTGGTGCTGGCCCTGCTGCATGTCGGCGGCCACCCGCCGCGCCTCGACGCCGAGGTGATCGAGCGCATCAAGGGCCTGGACGGCGACTACAGCTTCGAGACCTATTTCTCGCAGTCCTGCCAGAACTGCCCCGACGTGGTGCAGGCGCTGAACACCATGAGCGCCCTGAACCCGCGCATCCGCCACGTCGCCATCGACGGCGCGCTGTTCCAGGCGGAAGTCGAGCAGCGCCAGGTCATGGCCGTGCCGACCATCCTGCTGAACGGCCAGCCGTTCGGCCAAGGCCGCATGGAGGTCGAGCAGATCCTGGCCAAGCTCGACACCGGCGCCGAAGCCCGCGCCGCCGAGAAGATCAAGACCAAGGACGCCTTCGAGGTGCTGGTCATCGGCGGCGGTCCCGCCGGCGCGGCCGCGGCCGTCTACGCCGCCCGCAAGGGCATTCGTACAGGGGTCGCCGCCGAGCGCTTCGGCGGCCAGGTGCTCGACACCATGGCCATCGAGAACTTCATCTCGGTGCAGCACACCGAAGGCCCCAAGCTGGCCACGGCGCTGGAGCAGCACGTCAAGCAGTACGACGTCGACGTGATGAACCTGCAGAAGGCCGTCGGCCTGGTGGCTCCGAAGACCCCGGGCGGCCTGATCGAGGTCAAGCTCGAGAACGGCGCCAGCCTGAAGTCGCGCACCGTGATCCTGTCCACCGGCGCCCGCTGGCGGAACGTCAACGTGCCCGGCGAAGCCGAGTACAAGAACAAGGGCGTGGCCTATTGCCCGCACTGCGACGGCCCGCTGTTCAAGGGCAAGCGCGTGGCGGTGATCGGCGGCGGCAACAGCGGCGTCGAGGCGGCCATCGACCTGGCCGGCATCGTCGCCCACGTCACCCTGATCGAGTACGACAGCCAGCTGCGCGCCGACGCGGTGCTGCAACGCAAGCTCGCCAGCCTGCCCAACGTCACCATCGTCACCTCGGCCATGACCACCGAGATCCACGGCGACGGTTCGAAGGTCAGCGGCCTGTCCTACAAGGACCGCAACCACGACACGGCCCACCGCGTCGATCTGGAAGGCGTGTTCGTGCAGATCGGCCTGGTGCCCAACACCGAGTGGCTGAAGGACTCGAACGTGGCCCTGAGCAATCGCGGCGAGATCGAGGTCGACTATCGCGGCGAGACCTCGATGCCGGGCGTCTTCGCGGCCGGCGACGCGACGACCACGCCGTACAAGCAGATCATCATCGCCATGGGCGAGGGCGCCAAGGCCTCGCTGTCGGCCTTCGACTACCTGATCCGCCTTCCCGCGGAGCAGGCCGAAGCGGCCTGATCGGCCTTACGGACCGAAACGACCAAGGCCCGGACGAGCGATCGTCCGGGCCTTTTGTCTTTCCCATGCTCTTCCAGAGAGGACGCTGGATCGCTCTCCCGCCGCTGCTCGGAGGCTCGAGAGCAACTCAGACGTGCTTCAAGCTTGACGGCAACCTTTGGCGCGATGTTTTCAGGTGGCGGTTCGGTCGAGGTCCGGACCTTGCTTTTGGGGATAGTCACATGAAGAAAATCGCAATCGCCGCCCTGTGCCTTGCGACCATCGGCGCCACGCCCGCCGTCGCGGCCGAAGCCCTGCTGGAAAGTGATCCGATCGACTGGCGGCTTCAGAACTACGTGCCCAACGACATCAAGGTGTTCTTCACCGGCAGCCCTTGCCAGTATGGTCGCCTGTCGTTCTCGTCCAGCGCCACGATCCAGGATAAGGACCGCTTCTTCTCGATGGTGCTGACGGCCCGATCGACCGGACGCAAGATGGGTGTCTATTACGACAACGTCTCCTGCGAGATTTGGTCGTTCTACCTGCTCTAGGGCGATTTTTACCCCACCGCCGCCTGGATGCCCGCCAGCAGATTGGCGGCGGTGATCGGCTTGGAGACGTGCAGGTCGGCGCCGGCGTCCAGGGCTTCGTGGCGATGCTTCATCAGGGCGTTGGCGCTGAGCATGACGATCGGCGTGCGCGCCGCGCCGCGCTCGGCCTCCAGGGCGCGGATGGCCCGGGTGGCGGTCAGGCCGTCCATGCGCGGCATCTGCATGTCCATCAGCACCACGTCGAACGCGCCGTCCCCGAAGGCGGCGATCGCCTCCAGCCCGTCCTCGACGGTCACCACCTGGGCGCCCTGCGAGGCCAGGATCAGCTGGGCGACACGCTGGTTGGTGGGATGGTCCTCGACCAGCAGCACGCGCAGCGGCTGGTCGGGCAGGGCGATCGGTTCGGGCGGGACCGGATCGGCGTCGGCTTCGACGGCCTCCTGCAGGCGGGGCAGGCTCAGCGTGACGACGAAGCGGCTGCCGACGCCGGGCTGCGACGTGGCCGAGATCTCGCCGCCCATCATCTCCACCAGCGAGCGGCAGATCGACAGTCCCAGGCCCGTGCCGCCGAACCGGCGGCTGATCGACTGGTCGGCCTGGCTGAAGCGGTTGAACAGGCCCCCGGCCTGGTCGGCCTCGAAGCCGATGCCGGTGTCCTCGATCTCGAAGGTCAGGCGGGTCTCGCCGGCGATCTCCTCGGAGCCGACGCGCAGGGTCACCCCGCCCTCGTCGGTGAACTTGATGGCGTTCGACAGCAGGTTGTTGAGCACCTGGCTCAGGCGCATGCCATCGCCCAGGTGCCGGCCGCCGGTCAGGGCCGGGCGCTTGATGGTGAAGGTCAGGCCCTTCTCCTGCGCCCGCCGGCGCAGCACCTCGACGCCGGGACGCAGCGCCTGGTCGAGGTTGAACGAGCGGTTCTCCAGCTGCAGCTGGCCGGCCTCGATCTTGGAGACGTCGAGAAAGTCCGACACCAGCCGCTCCAGCGTCGCGCCGGAGTCGCGCACCAGCCCGACCATCTCGGCCTGTTCGGGGCTGAGCGTCGTGCGCGACAGCGCGTCGATGATGCCGATGACGCCGTTCAGCGGCGTGCGGATCTCGTGGCTGATATTGGCCAGGAAGTCGGACTTGGCCCGGTTGGCCGCTTCGGCGGCCATCTTGGCCTCCAGCAGGTGGCGCTCGGCCGCCACCCGGTCGGTGACGTCGCGCGCCACGCCGTAGATGCGGTCGCCGGCCCGCTGGGCCCGCCATTCCAGCGTGCGGTAGTGGCCGTCGGCGTGGCGATAGCGGTTGATGAAGCCGAGGACGGGGTCGCCGTCGCGGCGGGTCTCGACCTCGACCACGCTGTCCTGGGTGCCGGGCATGTCTTCGGGATGGACCAGCCGCAGCAGGGGGCGGCCTTCCATGTCCTCGGGGCTATGTCCCAGCTTGGTCTGCCAGGACCGGCTGGCCTTCAGCACCGTGCCTTGCAGGTCGCGTATGACCAGCAGGTCGAGCGAGACCTCGAAGAACGAACTGGCGTCCACGAGCAAGGCTTCGCGGCCTGAGGCCTGGGTCACGATCGAAATCCCCGTAAACGCCGACTAGAGTTCAGCCTAGCGCAACAAGGTTAAATTCCGATATCGATGATTTTGGTGGGACTTTTCGCGAAAAGAGAGTGTCGAGAATAATTCTTCTTTTGCGGGAACTATTGGCGACCATTGGTATCTGGCCGAGGGGCGCGACTGAATCCCTCTCTCTTTGAGAGAGGGAGGGACCCACGCCAAAGGCGTGGGAGGGTGAGAGGTAACAAACTCACCGAATGAAACGCGGTCGTTCGCCCTTCACGGTTTGCAGATGCGGATAAGGGAGGGGGGCTGGAGGACCGTCGGAACGCGTTGGGATTTGCCTGCTGGCGGTGAAACCTCTCACCCTCCCACCGCTTCGCGGCGGGCCCCTCCCTCTCTCAAAGAGA
>NZ_QHJY01000370.1 GCF_003185805.1 Caulobacter sp. D5 | reverse complement strand
GAGCAGCGGCCGGGGCCGGGGCGGCGGCGGGAGCGGCCGAGGCGGTCGCGCCTTCGGTCACCACGCCCAGGACCGTACCCGGAACCACGGTGGCGCCTTCCTCGGCGCTGATGGCGACCAGAACGCCGTCGGCCGGAGCCACGACTTCGAGGCTGACCTTGTCGGTTTCCAGCTCGACGAGCAGCTCGTCCTTCTTCACGGCCTCCCCGGCCTTCTTGGTCCAGCGGGCGACCGTCGCTTCGGTGACGGATTCGCCCAGGGCGGGGGTCATGATGTCGGCCATGGTTAGGTTCCGATGTCTCTTTTTGATCTGGCGGTCAGGGTCGGGTGCGAACTTAAACCGCCGCGCCTATCGAACAAGTCGAAGGGCGCGGCGGCTTGAAGGTTTGAACTCTTAGGCGAAGGCTTCGGTGAGGAAGGCTTCGAGTTCCTTGAGGTGGCGGCTCATCAGGCCGGCCGCGGTGGAGGCGCTGGCCGGGCGGCCGACGTAGCGGGCGCGCTTGGCCTTGATGTCCATCTTGTCGAGGGTGAGCTCGATCCACGGATCGACGAAGGTCCAGCCGCCCATGTTCTTCGGCTCTTCCTGAACCCACAGCAGCTCGGCGTTCTTGAAGCGGTTCAGCACGCCCATGACCGACTTCAGCGGCCACTGATAGAACTGCTCCAGACGCAGGATGTAGACGTCGTCGCGGCCGGTCTTGGCGCGCTGGTCGATCAGGTCGAAGTAGACCTTGCCCGAGCACATGATGACGCGCTTGATCTGGTCGTCGCTCTTCAGCGTGATCCCGCCGACGTCGCAGCCGGCTTCGGCGCCGTCCACCATCACGCGGTGGAAGGCGGTGCCTTCGGCCAGATCGGAGAGGTTCGAGACGGCGCGCTTGTGGCGCAGCAGGCTCTTGGGCGACATCACGATCAGCGGCTTGCGGTACTCACGGTGCATCTGGCGACGCAGGGCGTGGAAGTAGTTGGCCGGGGTGGTGCAGTTGACCACCTGCATGTTGTCTTCCGCGCACGACTGCAGGAAGCGCTCGAGGCGGGCCGAGCTGTGCTCGGGGCCCTGGCCTTCGTAGCCGTGCGGCAGCAGCATCACCAGACCGCTCATCCGCAGCCACTTGCGCTCGCCCGAGCTGATGAACTGGTCGATGACCACCTGGGCGCCGTTCACGAAGTCGCCGAACTGGCCTTCCCACAGGGTCAGGGTGTTCGGATCGGCCAGCGAGAAGCCGTACTCGAAGCCCAGCACCGCCTCTTCCGACAGGGCCGAGTCGATGACTTCGTAGTTGGCCTGGCCCGGACGGATGTTGTTCAGCGGCGTATAGTGCTCTTCGGTCTTCTGGTCGATGACGTCGGAGTGGCGCTGGGTGAAGGTGCCGCGGACCGAGTCCTGGCCCGACAGGCGGACCGGGAAGCCTTCGTCGAGCAGGGTGGCGAAGGCCATGTGCTCGGCGGCGCCCCAGTCGAGGCCTTCGCCCTTGGTGAAGGCGTCGCGACGGTTCTCGATGGCGCGGCGCACGGTCTTGTGGGCGTCGATGCGCTCGGGGATGGCCGTGATCTTGGCGGCCAGTTCCTGCAGCTTGGCGAGCGGCACGTCGGTCTTGCCGCGGCGCTCTTCGTCGCCGGGCTGGGCCAGGCCCTTCCACTTGCCGTCGAGCCAGTCGGCCTTGTTGGCCTTGTAGCTCTTGCCGCTCTCGAATTCGTTGTCGAGGAAGGTCTCGAACTCCGAGACCCAGCCGTCGGACTCGCCCTGGGTGATCAGGCCTTCGCCGATCAGGCGGTTGGCGTAGAGTTCGCGGGTCGGCGGGTGACCCTTGATCTTCGCGTACATCAGCGGCGACGTCATGGTGGGATCGTCGCCTTCGTTGTGACCGAAGCGACGGTAGCAGACCATGTCGATGACCACGTCCTTACCGAACTTCTGGCGGTATTCGGTGGCCACCTTAGAGGCGAACACGACCGCTTCGGGGTCGTCGCCGTTCACGTGGAAGATCGGTGCCTCGACCATCAGGGCCATGTCGCTCGGGTACGGCGAGCTGCGCGAGTAGCGCGGGCTGGTGGTGAAGCCGATCTGGTTGTTGACGATGAAGTGGATGGTGCCGCCCGTGCGGTAGCCCTTCAGGCCCGACAGGGTGAAGCACTCGGCCACCACGCCCTGGCCGGCGAAGGCCGCGTCGCCGTGCAGCAGCAGCGGCAGCACGTGGCCGCGGCCGGCGTCCGGGGTCTCGCGCAGCAGGAAGGCCTGCTTGGCGCGGGCCTTGCCGATGACGACCGGGTTGACGATTTCCAGGTGCGACGGGTTGGCGGTGAGCGACAGGTGGACCTTGTTGTCGTCGAACTCACGGTCCGACGAGGCGCCCATGTGGTACTTCACGTCGCCCGAACCCTCGACGTCCGAGGGCACCGACGAGCCGCCTTGGAATTCGTGGAAGATCACGTGGTAGGGCTTACCCATCACGGCGGCCAGCACGTTCAGGCGGCCGCGGTGCGGCATGCCCAGGACGATGTCCTTCACGCCCAGCGCGCCGCCGCGCTTGATGATCTGCTCCATGGCCGGGACCATGGCTTCGCCGCCGTCGAGGCCGAAGCGCTTGGTGCCGGGGAAGCGCTTGTGCAGGAACTTCTCGAAGCCCTCGGCCTCGATCAGCTTCTTGAGGATGGCGACCTTGCCCTCCTTCGAGAACACGATCTCCTTGTCGCGGCCCTCGATGCGCTCCTGCAGCCAGGCCTTCTCGTCGGGGTTCGAGATGTGCATGTACTGCACGCCGACGTTGTCGCAGTAGGTGCGGCGGACGATCGACAGGATCTCGCGGATCGTGGCGGTCTCCAGACCCAGCACGAAGTCGAGGAAGATCGGGCGGTCATAGTCGGCTTCGGTGAAGCCGTAGGTGGCCGGGTCGAGCTCGGGCGCGGCCTTCGGCGGCTCCAGGCCCAGCGGGTCGAGGTTGGCGGCGAGGTGGCCGCGCATCCGGTAGGCCCGGATCATCATGATGGCGCGCAGGCTGTCCAGCGTGGCGGCGCGGACGGCTTCGGCGGAGACGCCGGGAGCCTTGGCCTCGACGGCCTTGGCGATCTTGGCTTCGACGGCGGGGGCGACGGTGGCCCACTGGCCGTCGAGGGCCGAAAGCCAGTCGGGACGGACGCTGGGGACCTTCTTGGGGGTCCAGGCCGGGTCCTGGGCGGCGCGCTTGACCTGGTCGGCCTGCTCGGCCAGCGAGGAGAAGAAGGCGTTCCAAGAGGGCTCGACCGACCCGGGGTTCTCCGCCCACTGGGCGTAGAGGTCCTCTACGAAGGCGGCGTTCGCGCCGTAGAGGAAGGAGGTCTCGGTCAAGACCTGATTGATGATGCCTGCGTCGTCCGCCATCGTCTTCGCCTCGATGCTCGCCCGCCGAGGCCATCCGGCGGGATCACGAGCTCGTTTGAAACATGAAGCGCGACGACCGGTTGGCCGCTATCCATTTTCGGCCGCCACGCTTCGGATCCGTTTACGGGACCGGTGGTTAGACCGGTCCCGTAAATATAGTCTGTCAATCTCCCGTCGCCCGCGCCGGATGGCGAGGCCCAGGTGATTTTTTCGGATCGTCGACTGGCGGTCGCAAAAAACCTGGGCCCCGCACGGGGCGGGGTTTCGGTGTAGTTCTTAGCCCTTGAGGACTTCGAGCAGGGTCTCGCCCAGCTTCGCCGGCGACGGCGAGACGCGGATGCCCGCTTCTTCCATCGCAGCGATCTTGTCCTCGGCGCCGCCCTTGCCGCCCGAGATGATGGCGCCGGCGTGACCCATGTGACGGCCCGGAGGAGCCGTGCGACCGGCGATGAAGCCGACCATGGGCTTCTTGCGGCCGCGCTTGGCTTCGTCCTTCAGGAACTGGGCCGCTTCTTCTTCGGCCGAGCCGCCGATCTCGCCGATCATGACGATCGACTTGGTGGCTTCGTCGGCCAGGAAGAGTTCGAGCACGTCGATGAACTCGGTGCCCTTCACCGGGTCGCCGCCGATGCCGACGGCGGTCGTCTGACCAAGGCCCGCGTTGGTGGTCTGGAACACGGCTTCATAGGTCAGGGTGCCCGAACGCGACACGACGCCGACCGAGCCTTCCGAGAAGATGCCGCCCGGCATGATGCCGATCTTGCACTGGTTCGGGGTCAGGACGCCCGGGCAGTTCGGGCCGATCAGGCGCGAACGCGAACCCTTCAGGGCCTTCTTCACGCGCACCATGTCCAGCACCGGGATGCCTTCGGTGATGCAGATGATCAGCGGGATTTCGGCGTCGATGGCTTCCAGGATCGAGTCGGCCGCGAAGGGCGGCGGGACGTAGATCACCGAGGCGTCGGCGTTGGTGGCTTCCTTGGCTTCGCCGACCGTGTCGAACACCGGCAGGCCGATGTGCGTCTGGCCGCCTTTGCCCGGGGTGACGCCGCCGACCATCTTGGTGCCGTAGGCGATGGCCTGTTCGGAGTGGAACGTGCCCTGGGCGCCGGTGAAGCCCTGGGTGATGACCTTGGTTTCAGAACCGATGAGGATCGACATGATTAGCGAGCACCCTTCACGGCCGCGACGATCTTTTCGGCGCCGTCAGACAGATCGTTGGCGGCGATGACGTTCAGGCCGCTTTCCGAGATGATTTTCTTACCCAGCTCGACGTTGGTGCCTTCCAGGCGAACGACGAGCGGAACCTGCAGGCCGACTTCCTTCACGGCGGCGATGACGCCTTCCGCGATGATGTCGCAGCGCATGATGCCGCCGAAGATGTTGACCAGGATGCCCTTCACGGCCGGATCGGCGGTGATGATCTTGAAGGCCGCGGTGACCTTCTCCTTGTTGGCGCCGCCGCCGACATCGAGGAAGTTGGCCGGCTCGGCGCCGTACAGCTTGATGATGTCCATGGTGGCCATGGCCAGGCCTGCGCCGTTGACCATGCAGCCGATTTCGCCGTCGAGGGCGATGTAGGCCAGGTCGTACTTCGAGGCTTCGATTTCCTTGGGGTCTTCTTCGGTCTCGTCGCGCAGGGCGCGGATGTCCGGGTGACGGAACAGCGAGTTGCCGTCGAACGACAGCTTGGCGTCCAGGACGCGCAGGTGGTCGTCGGCCGTGACGATCAGCGGGTTGATCTCCAGCATGGCCATGTCCTTGGCCAGGAACGCCGTGTAGAGCTGCGTCAGCAGCACGGCGGCTTCCTTGGCCAGGCCGCCGGTCAGGCCCAGGGCCTTGGCCAGCGCGCGCTGGTGGGTCGGCCACACGCCGGTGGCGGGGTCGATCGAGAACGAGTGGATCTTTTCCGGGGTGGCGTGGGCCACGTCCTCAATGTCCATGCCGCCTTCGGTCGAGGCGACCACCGAAACCATCGAGGTTTCGCGGTCGACCAGCAGCGACAGGTAGAATTCCTTGGCGATCGCAGCGCCTTCCTCGATGTAGAGGCGGTTCACCTGCTTGCCCTTGGGGCCGGTTTGGTGCGTGACCAGCACGCGACCGAGCATTTCCTCGGCCGACGCCTTGACGTCTTCGACCGACTTGACGACGCGGACGCCGCCCTTGGCGTCGGGGCCGAGGCCCTCGAACTTGCCCTTGCCGCGGCCGCCGGCGTGGATCTGGCTCTTCACGACGAAGACCGGACCGCCCAGCTTCTCAGCGGCGGCGACGGCCTCTTCGGGAGTGAACGCCGCGAAGCCACGCGGGACGGGGGCGCCGAACTCCGCGAGGACGGCTTTGGCTTGATGCTCGTGAATGTTCATGAGGGGACCGGTCTTCCGCGACGGTTCTTGAATGTGGCGGCGTTATAGGAGCGTGATTTCGCAGGCGCAACCGCATGGGGGCGATAAGGTGTCGCCTTCTGCTGATCGATTGTCCGAAAGAACGCTCCCGGCCCATCCGGGAAGGCGAGAGGCAGGAAAAACCTGCACTTTTACGAAAGCGCCCACAGACTCCGGTTATCTGGAATGGCGGTCTTGGAGGCGCGCCGACGGCGGTCGCTTTTTTGGGCGTGCGGCGCCTGCGAAATGAGCGACGGGAGGCCTGGAGAGGGTCGTGCCGGGCGCGAGGCGCTTTTGTCGCAGAACCGCGATCTTCCACTCAAGCTTAGCTATTGGGTGCTGAAGCTTCTCGAAGAAACAACGGCTTAAATACGATGCTCTTCGTGCGCAATAGGCTGGCGGGAGTTGGGCTCTACTTGGAGTTTCGAGACGCCGCCGTAGTATAAATAATCTATTTACCGCATCGAAGCTCTTGCTAGTCCGATACGCGCCCGGCGACCCCCTTGTCCCGGCCTGCAATGGAAGACTTCCATGTTCAATCGCTCACAAGTCCAGGCCGTCGAGACCCTGGCCGCGCTGGACCGGTCGCTGGCGACCATCGAGTTCGATCCGAAGGGCCGGATCCTCACCGCCAACGAGAACTTCTGCGCGGCCATGGGTTATGCGCTGTCGGAGATCGTCGGCCGCCACCACAGCCTGTTCGTCGAGCCGGACTACGCCGCCAGCGCCGACTACGCCGCCTTCTGGGCCAAGCTCGGGCGCGGCGAATTCGACGCCCGCGAGTACCTGCGCGTGGGCAAGGGCGGCCGCGAGGTCTGGATCCAGGCCTCCTACAATCCGATCCGCGGCGCGCGCGGGGGCGTCACGCGCATCGTCAAGGGCGCCACCGACATCACCGAGCAGAAGCGCCGCGCCGCCGAGCAGCACGGCAAGATGGAGGCCGTCAGCCGCGCCCAGGCGATGATCGAGTTCACCCCGGCCGGCGAGATCGTCACCGCCAACCAGAACTTCCTCGACGCCCTGGGCTATACGCTGAGCGAGATCCAGGGTCGCCACCACCGGATGTTCGTCGACGGCGCCTATGCCAATTCGCCGGACTACGCCGCCTTCTGGGACCGCCTGAACAGCGGCGAGTTCGTCGCCGCCGAGTTCAAGCGCGTGGGCAAGGGCGGGCGCGAGGTGTGGATCCAGGCCTCGTACAACCCGATCTTCGACCACAAGCGCCGCATCGCCAAGGTCGTGAAGTTCGCCACCGTGGTCACCGGCCGCGTGCACGCGGTCAACGAGATCGCCCAGGGCCTCGACCACCTGGCCCGCAACGACCTGACCTATCGCATCAGCAAGCCGGTCGATCCGCAGTTCGACAAGGTGCGCAACGACTTCAACAGCGCCATGTCGGCCCTGGACGGGGCCATGGGCGTGGTGTCGTCGGCCACCCGCAGCGTCGGGGCCGGGGCGCAGGAGATCTCGATCGCCGCCGACGACCTGTCGCGCCGCACCGAGATCCAGGCCGCCAATCTCGAGGAGGCCGCCGCCGCCCTCGACCAGATCACCGCCACCGTCAACCGCAGCGCCGAGGGCGCGCGCGAGGTCTCGCAGGTCGCTTCGGCCGCCCGCGTCGACGCTACCCGCTCGGGCGAGATCGTCGGCGAGGCGGTCGCGGCCATGGGCGAGATCGAGGAAAGCTCGGGCAAGATCACCAGCATCATCGGCGTGATCGACGAGATCGCCTTCCAGACCAATCTGCTGGCCCTCAACGCCGGCGTCGAAGCCGCGCGCGCCGGTGACGCCGGCAAGGGCTTCGCGGTCGTGGCCTCGGAAGTGCGGGCCCTGGCCCAGCGTTCGGCGGAAGCGGCCAAGGAGATCAAGGCCCTGATCGCCAAGAGCACCTCCCAGGTCGGCCGCGGCGTGCGGCTGGTCGGCGAGACCGGCGAGGCCCTGTCGACCATCGTCGAGAAGGTCGGCCGCATCGACGGCCTGATCCTGGAGATCGCCGAGTCCTCGCGCGAGCAGGCCACGGGCCTCTCGGAGGTCAACACCGCCGTCAACCGCATGGACGAGGTGACCCAGCGCAACACGGCCATGGTCGAGGAGGCCACGGTGGCCTCGGCCAGCCTGAAGATGGAGGCCGCCGAACTGGCCCAGCTGATCTCGCGGTTCAGCACCACCGGCGGCGGCCAGATCGCCCCCTCCGAGATCCGCCGCCAGCCGGTATCGCGTCCCGGCCAGTCGCGCCCGGCCCCGCGCAAGGTCGCCAGCGGCGGCGGGACCGTCGCCGCGGATGAATGGACGGAGTTCTGAGACCTCTCCCTTCCCCCTTGATGGGGGAAGGGTCGGGGATGGGGGTGATGCGGCGGTTCAGCCGGCAAGGCTGCTGTCACCCCCACCCAACCC
>NZ_QHJY01000369.1 GCF_003185805.1 Caulobacter sp. D5 | reverse complement strand
CCTGGGAAGAGTTCTAAGTCGCCAGGCCTGATCAGAAACAAGCCTCCTCCCGACTGGGAGGGGGCTTTTTCTTTGCCTGAAGCTCAGCCCTCCAGCAGCGCCTTCAAGGTCTGCAGGTCGCGGGTCACCGCCTCGGCGTCGCGTTCGAAGGCGGCGTCGTCCATGCCGGGCAGGCGGAAGAGGGTCAGGGTGACCTCGGCGCCGTCGCCGTTGGCCACCACGCGCAGGGGGACGGAGACCTCGGTCCCGTCGGCCAGGGTCACCCAGTGGTCGAGGACGCCGTAGGGATTGTCGGGCGAGAAGCGCACGCGAGCCTCGCCCTCGGGCGTGTCGACGATCCAGACGTCGGGCTCGGCGGAGGCGCGCAGGCCGCCGCCCAGGCCCGCGGCCCATTCGGGCATGGCCTGCGGACGTCGGGCGTAGTCATAGACGTCGGCGGCCGTTCGGGCGACGCCGATGGAGATCGGACGGCAGGGATTCAGGGGCATGGACATCTCGCGGCCAGGCGGCGCGCGAGCTCTCCGCGCCGAAGGGTCAGGAAAGGGCTGTGGCCAGGGCGATGACGCCGGCCCAGAGGCCGAGGCTGGCGCCGACGATCGCGACGCGCTCCCAACGGATCCGGCGGCGGGGCGACGCCGTCTGGTGGCGCGCCTCCAGGCTGATATAGGCCATGGCTTCCTCCTCCGTCTCTATTCTCCCTGGGGGAGGGAGCGGACGGTTTCATTTGAGACGATCTCCTGGGTTGCAACGCTTGGCAAGCGCGAACGGCGCCGTGGAGTGACAAAAATGTGTGTTTTCATACATGGGCTTGTGTCGGCGGGCCGACCCATCCCCTAGATCGAGCCCGTTCCGTGGTACGGACGGCCGATCAGCTGGTCCTCGTCACCCTCCCAGGCCTCGTCGTCCGGCATCGAGACATTGGCCTCCCAGTGCTCGGCCTGGCTGCTGCCCGAGCCGCTGTCGGTATGGCGGACGATCTCGTCGATGTCGTGGGCGCTGCGCGGGGCCGCGCCGGGGATCGCGACCGGCTCGACGGGGCTCAGCGCGTCGTTCTGGAAGTCGACGTGCTGCGGATAGAAGGCCAGCCGCCCGGCGATGCGGTCCATGCCCTGCAAGGGAGACTCGTAGGACCAGACGGCGTCCTCGATGATCTGCCGGTCGCGATAGATCGTGTAGTAGGTCGCCTGGCCCTTGTAGGGGCAGCGGGTGGTCTTGTCGGACTTGCGCAGGAAGGCCATGGCCACGTCGCCGCGCGGGAAGTAGCGGACCGGCGGATAGTCGGCCTCGCGGAGCACCAGGACGTCGTCGCTGTCGGCGATCTCGTGGCCTTCGAACAGCACCCGCACGCGGCCGCTCTCACGGGCGCAGGTGATCGGATGGTCGGGATTTGACGATTGCATGCGCGTTCCCCAGTCGTTGCGGGTGTCGTTGCGGAACCTGTCGCCAATGAAACGCGCGGAGCGGGGCAAGCGCTCCCTTCCGGCAAGCCTTTGCTTGTGAAACGGAAAGCCGCGTGATCTTCTCCCCGCGAACTGGGGAGGGAAGGGCGAAACGACCGTTGGTGTCGCCCTATCTGACTTGAATACAGTCAAGGTCGAGAATGAATAGCATTGTCATTGTTATTGGCGTGCTCGTCACGTTATTGACGGGTCTGCCGGTATTCCTGCAGCTTATCAAAGAGCACCCCAAGGGGCTGATCATCCTGTTTTTCGCCGAGATGTGGGAGCGCTTCTCCTACTACGGCATGCGGGCGATCCTGATCTTCTATCTGACGCAACATTTCCTGTTCGAGCCGAAGGTGGCCAACGCCCACTATGGGTCCTACACCTCGCTCGTCTACCTGCTGCCGCTGATCGGCGGCTTCCTGGCCGACAAGTGGCTGGGCACGCGCAAGGCCGTCGCCTTCGGCGCCCTGCTGCTGGTGGCCGGCCACCTGACCATGGCGGTCGAGGGCAAGCCGGCGACCCAGACCCTGGCCTATGCGGGCCAGACCTACGAATTCCAGGCCGAAGGCCGCGGCGACGACCGCGTGGCGCGCCTGATCGTGGCGGGCAAGCCCTACGACATCTCGGCCAACAAGGCCGGCGACTTCGAGATCAAGAACCTGGCGGCCGACGCGCCGCTGCCGGCCGTGCTGCCCAAGGGCCAGTACAAGCTGGGCGTCGAGGGCCGTGACCCGACCTATCTCAACATCTTCTGGCTGGCCCTGTCGCTGATCATCGTCGGCGTCGGCTTCCTGAAGCCCAACATCTCGACCATCGTCGGCCAGCTCTACCCGCAGGGCGATCCGCGCCGGGATCCGGGCTTCACCCTCTACTACTACGGCATCAACCTGGGTTCGTTCTGGGCCTCGCTGCTGTGCGGCTATCTGGGCGTCAAGGTCGGCTGGTGGGCCGGCTTCGGCCTGGCCGGGATCGGCATGCTGGCCGGCTTCGTCGTCTTCGTGCTGGGCAAGCCGCTGCTGATGGGCAAGGGCGAGGCGCCCGACGCCAAGGCGCTGAAGCAGAACGTCGCCGGCCCGCTGAGCCGCGAGCACCTGATCTACCTGGTGTCGCTGCTGGCGGTGGGCGTGGTGTTCTTCCTGGTCCAGCGCAGCGCCATCGTCGGCGTGACCCTGACCCTGGGGATGATCGGCTCGATCGGCTACATCGTCTGGTTCATGTTCGCCAAGGTCGGCAAGGTCGAGCGCGAGCGTCTGGCCCTGGCCATGTTCCTGATCTTCGGCGCGGTGGTGTTCTGGACCCTGTTCGAGCAGGCCGGCTCGTCGCTGAACCTGTTCGCGGCCACCAACGTCAACCTGAACCTGACGTCGGCGCCGATCCACCTGTTCGGAAGCGCGGTGACCATCGCCACTCCGGGCCAGCTGAAGGCGGCGGGTCTCGACCCGGCCTCGACCTTCTGGATCGACTCCAGCTTCAACGCCGCCCAGACCCAGGCCCTGAACGCCGGCTGGATCCTGATCTTCGCCCCGGTGTTCGCGGCCCTGTGGACCTTCCTGGGCCGTCGCGGCAAGGATCCCAACCCGGTCGTCAAGTTCGGCCTGGCGCTGCTTCAGGTCGGTTTGGGCTTCCTGGTGCTGCAGTGGGGCTCGACCTTCGCCGACGGCGCCTTCCGCATGCCGCTGTTCTTCCTGGTGCTGATGTACATGCTGCACACCACCGGCGAGCTGTGCATGTCGCCGGTCGGCCTGTCGCAGATGACCAAGCTGTCGCCGGCCTCGATGGTGTCGTTCGTCATGGCCGTGTGGTTCATGGCCGTGGCCATCGCCCAGTATGTCGGCGGCTTCATCGCCGGCCTGACGACGGTGGAAACCGTCGGCGGCCAGGTGCTGGACCCCGAGGCGGCGCTGCGCACCTCGCTGCAGGTGTTCAACGTCATCGGCCTGATCGCCGCCGGCATCGGCGTGATCTTCCTGCTGCTGTCGCCCTTCCTCAAGAAATGGTCGCACGGCTCGGACGAGCATCACGCAGCCCCGGTCGACACCGCGACGGCCGCCGACTGAGGCGGACGCCAGTCCTGACGACGAGGGCCCCGGAGCGATCCGGGGCCTTTTTCTTTGCGCGCTGTCTGGTTTCGCACAGCCGCCGATACGCGCGGTGCGCGTAATCCCGCCGATGCAATTTCAAGGCTGCCCCATGGTGCGTCCAGGGGGCGCCAAGGGGGAGGCGGCGATGGGAACGACCTATACGATCTTCGGCGCGGGTCCGGCGGGGCTCTATACGGCCTGGCGGCTGGTCACCGGCGGCAAGGCCGTCGCGGGCGACACCATCCAGCTCTACGAGTGGGGCGACTACGCCTTCGACGGGCCGGGCTCGGGCACGCGCCTGCCTGCGGGGCGCATCGTCACCCACTTCTGCTTCGACGATCCCAAGCAGTCCTACATCGAGGCGGGCGGCATGCGCTTCATCGAGTGGGACGGAACCCAGGGCCACCAACTGGTCACCCTGACCATCCAGGCGCTGGGCCTGTCGGACAAGGTCATCGACTTCAACACCACCGACAACCCGCTGCTGTTCCTGCGCGAGGAGCACATCTACCAGAACGACCTGGCGACCCATCCCGCGCCCTACAACACACCGGGCAACAACGAGCAGCCGGCCGCCACCCTGTTCTCGAACATCTCGGCGCTGATCACCGGCAATGCGCCGGTCTCGACCCGGACCCAGCAGTGCGCCTTCTACGGCTCGGGCCGGCTGCCGGACACCTTCAACTCGTTCGTCTATCCGCCGGGCGCGATCGCCGGCAACATCGGCTACTGGAACGTCTTCTACGACCAGGCCGGCAACGAGGGCTACGAGTACGCCGCCGACGCCGGCGGCTACACCTCCAACGTCATCAACTGGAACGCCGCCAACGCCGCCGTCTACAACGGCGAATTCGCGCCGGGCGGGGCGTTCAAGACGGTGAACGGCGGCTACTCCCAGGTCTTCGTCCAGCTCTACCAGCAGGCCCTTGCGGCGGCGCGGGAGGCGGGGGTGGACCTCGTCCTGACCCAGCGCACCCGCCTGCACTCGGTGTGGCTGGAGGACGACGTGGTCAACTATCGCCTGGCCAGCGCCGAGAACCCCTTCAAGGGCGGCGAGGTGCAGACCACGCAGAACGCCTTCCTGGCCATGCCGCCGGCCTCGCTGGATCTCGTGGCCGAGGCCACGCGCTACGCCGACATGCCGGCCGGGACGCTCGACATCCTCAACGCCGAGGGTGTGCAGCTCTACATGGACGGAGTGATCCGCCAGCCGTCGATGCGGGTGATGCTGTTCTTCGACCGTCCGTGGTGGACCGACGCCGACGTGCCCTATCCGCCGGACCTGTCGGGCAAGGACAACGTTTTCGGCCCGACCATCACCGACCTGCCGCTGCGCCAGGTCTACTACTTCGGGAACAACAGCCAGGGGACCGACAACCCCATGTACGGCGTCCTCGCCTCCTATGACGACATGCAGTACGTGCAGTTCTGGCAGGAGCTGGAGATCGGCGTGGGCGAGCGCCGCAAGGTGCCGATCGACCAGGACTACCAGGTGCTGTTCGGGCCGCGGAAGGCGACCGACACCATGATCCGCATGGTGCTGCTGGAACTGGCCAAGGTGCACTGGGGCGACCCCAACGCCGCCCACCAGATCCCCTGGCCGGTGGAGTCGATCTTCGACGACTTCTCGCTCAATCCGTTCGGGGCCGGATATCACGCCTGGGCCGCCCACTACGACATCTGCGACGTGATGCAGAAGATCCGCCAGCCGACGGGCCTGGTCCCCGGCGCCACGGCGGCCAACCTGTTCATCATCGGCGAGGCCTATTCCAACGACCAGGCCTGGGTCGAGGGCGCCTTCTGCACGGCGGAGTCGGTGTTGGTGCAGTACTACGGCATGACCACCATCGCCGACACGACCAACTACCCGCTGATCTGCGCCTGCTAGGGACGGAGACTAGGCGGTGGCTTCGGCCGCCGCCGCGTCCTTCAGCGCCTGGACCTTGGGTTGGCGCGCCGCGACCAGGAACGACAGGGCGATGGCCACCACGCCGATCAGGGCGGTGTAGATGAAGAAGGCGATGTAGCCCGCGCCCATGGCCGCGCCGCTGACGTTCAGCTTGGCGCCGGCGGCGGCGAAGGTCTCGGGCGGCAGGCGGGCGAACAGGGCCTTCAGCGCGCCCAGCGGCCCGCCGTGCTCGGCGGCGACCGCCGAGGCCTCGACGATGCGGCCCGACTGCGAGGCCACCAGCTTGCCCGGCAGGGCGTAGAGCGACGAGAACAGCGCATACTGGGTGGCCGTGAAGCCGGCGCTGGTCAGGCTCGACATGTAGGCGATCAGCGCCGTGCCGGCGATGCCGCCGCAGATGTTGTCCAGGCAGATGCTGGTGAACAGCATCGGCACGCTGTGGCCGCTGACGGCCAGGACGGCGAAGCCCAGATTGCTGATCGGCTGGGCGAAGGCGCCGATGATCAGCGCCTTCATCAGGCCGAAGCGGGCGACGATGACGCCGCCCAGGAACACGCCGATCATCGAGGCGATGATGCCGAACACCTTGCGGATCTCGGCGATCTCGGTGAGCGAGAAGCCGAGGTCGCGGTAGAACGGGTTCATGATGTTGAGCACGAAGTCCGAGACCCGGTAGACGCAGATCGCCGCCAGGATCAGGCCGGCCACGCCGGAGAAGCGGGTCGTGAACTCCTTCAGCGGCTCGCCGAAGGCCTTGGACATGTAGACGCCCGGCTTGGTGCGCAGGCCGGGGATCGGCCAGGCGGCGATCACGATGACGCCCAGGCCGACCAGGGCGCCGGTCAGCTGCAGCCAGACGCCGTTGGGCTTGGCGGTCCAGGCGTCGGCCAGGGCCTCGCCCCCGACCAGCTTCGACAGCAGGCCGGCGTCGCCGGCCAGTCCCGAGCCCAGGATCAGGGCGCCCAGGGCGATGATCGCCAGGCGCAGCAGCCATTCGACCACGACCAGGGCCTGGGGCTGGGCGACGTCGTCGGTGTGGATCGGACGGATGGTGTGGGCGGCCTCGCGCGGAGCCCACAGGGTCGCGCCGACGCCGATCAGCACGGCCAGAGCCATCAGGGCGTAGGAGAAGTTCCAGCCGAAGCGCTCGGCCAGGAGCAGCGGCACGGCGCCGGCCATGACCATGGCCCCGCGATAGCCCCACTGCACGGCCACGGCCATCGGGCCCTGGCGCTCGGCGTCGGCCACTTCGATGCGCCAGGCGTCGATGACGATATCCTGACTGGCGGTCAGAAAGCCGGTCAGCACGGCCAGGGCGGCCAGCAAGCCCAGATTGGTCGCCGGGTTCAAGGTCGAGATGGCCCAGAGGCCCAGCATGATCCCGGCCTGGCAGACCAGCATCCAGGCGCGGCGGTGGCCCAGCAGACCATGCAGGACAGGGATCCTGGTCCGGTCGATCAGCGGCGCCCACAGGAACTTCAGCGAGAACGACAGGGTGGCCAGGCTGAAGAAGCCGATCACCGACAGCGACAGGCCAGCGTCGCGCAGCCACAGCGACAGGGTGTCGAAGATCAGCATGTAGGGCAGGCCCGACGCAAAGCCGAGGCCGAGCAGGGCCAGCGCGCGCCGCTCGCCGAACACGGACAGGGCGCCGAGCAGGCTCTTCTTGGGCGGCGCCGCGGTCGGCGTGCTGTCCTGGCTCATGCGGTCTTCCCCCGAGGCGACGGGAAAACCGCCGTCAGCGGGCGACCTTGGCGCGCGTCGCGACGTTCGTCCAGCGGCGCGGGCGGTCGGGGCCGGTCCAGCGCGACAGCGCCTCGCGCAGGGCGGCCGGCGTCAGGGGCTTGACGAGAAAGTCGTCCATGCCGGCCAGCAGGCACTGGCGACGGTCTTCGTCGAAGGCGTCGGCGGTCAGGGCCAGGATCGGGGTGTCGACGCCCTTGCCGCGAACGGCGCGGGTGGCCTCCAGGCCGTTGAGGCCGGGCATGCGCAGGTCCATGAAGACCAGATCGTAGGTCCCGCGCGACAGGGCGGCCACGGCCTCGTCGCCGCTGGCGATGCGGTCGACCGTGCAGCCTTCGCGCTC
>NZ_QHJY01000368.1 GCF_003185805.1 Caulobacter sp. D5 | reverse complement strand
GTAATGAGGAGCCGTTCGGCGACCTGCTCAACCATGCTGTCGCTTGAGACCGTCGATATCGGCTTCGACCATTTCGACGATCATCTGCTCGAGGCTGATCTCCGGCTCCCAGCCCAGGGCCTTCTTGGCCTTGGCCGGATCACCCAGGAGGATGTCGACCTCGGCCGGGCGGAAGAACTCCGGATCGATGATCAGGTGGTCCTCGACGTTCAGCCCGACGTGCTTGAAGGCGATCTCGCACATGTCGCGCACGGTGGTCGTGCGGCCGGTGGCGATGACGTAGTCGTCCGCGACCTCCTGCTGCAGCATCATCCACATCGCACGGACGTAGTCCTTGGCGTGGCCCCAGTCGCGCTTGGCTTCGATGTTGCCCAGCCGCAGCTCCTTCACCAGACCCAGCTTGATGCCGGCGACGGTGTGCGTGACCTTGCGGGTGACGAACTCGAGCCCGCGCAGCGGGGACTCGTGGTTGAAGAGGATGCCCGAGCTGGCGTGCAGGCTGAAGCTTTCACGATAGTTGACCGTGATCCAGTGGCCGTAGAGCTTGGCCACGGCGTAGGGCGATCGCGGATAGAAGGGGGTGGCCTCCGTCTGGATCGGATGCTGCACCAGGCCGTACATCTCCGAAGAGGAGGCCTGGTAGAAACGCGCCTTCGGCGCCGCCAGGCGGACGGCCTCGAGCATGTTCGCGACACCCAGGCCGGTGACCTGACCGGTCAGGATCGGCTGATCCCACGACGTGCCCACGAAGGACTGGGCCGCGAGATTGTACACCTCGTCCGGCTTCACCTTCTCGACGATCCGCACCAGGCTCGACAGGTCGAGCAGGTCCGCGTCGTAGATCTTGACGTCGCCATCGACGCCGAGCCACTTGAGGCGAGTATCATGAATGCCGCCGGTGCTGATGCGGCGAGCAATAGCGAAAACTTCGTAGCCCTTACCGAGCAGCAGTTGCGCCAGGTAGGCGCCGTCTTGGCCAGTAATGCCGGTGATTAACGCGCGGGGCAAAGCGGCTCCTATCAAATTAGCATCGACAAATGGACGGCCGAGAGAAAGACAAGCGTGGGTGGCCGGCGACGAACGCCGACACACGCATCGGCTTCATTAACGTGCTCGCACCTCGGGTCAACAGCGGTTTCGGTATCGTCCAGCGCCGCCACCGCTCGCTTCGTCGCCTTTCCTCTCGCGGCGTTTCCATCACCCACGCATTTGCGGCCGTTTGCCCGAAGCGGAAACGGCGACACGTTTCACGGGCGATACGCGTTGCAACCGCTTGACGAGTGACCGAGAACCAGTCGAATGCGTTGCACCAGCTTGGCTGGGGGGGACTTTCAGGTGAGACGAGGATCATGAGCCTAGTAGGGGCGGCGCGTTCCACGAAACGCCGCATGCAGGGCCTTTCGCCCATCGCCGGCAATTTCGACGGCTTCGTCGGTCCAGGCATGGCCGGTTGGCGTCAGGGAGGGCCCAGCGGGCCAGGTCGCGTGCGCCTGTTCTTCGGGCCACACCTCGTGGCCAGCGCCGTCGCCAACCTGCCCCGCCCCGACCTGGCCGATCTGGGCGGCCTCTGCGGCTTCTTCATTCCTCTGTCGACCATTGAGCCGGTCATGAAAAAGCTGCAGGCCCAGGGCCAGGATGAGCCGCAGCCCTTCTACGTTCTGGCCGAAGACGACCGCCCCCTGCCCGGCGCCCGCGCCACGATGGCGCCTGGGGACCTCAAGACCGCCGCCGCCATCGCCTTCGCCGTCACCCAACTGCACGCCGCCTACGACGCCGAGGACAATGCATGAAGTTTGTCGACGACATCTTCGCCTCGCGCGACGCCACCGGCCAATCCGAAGTCCCCCTGACGGAGTATCAGGAATACACCTTCCGGCGTTTCAAGCTGGACCGTCAGTTCAACACCGATATCGACCTGGATCGCTTCAAGGCGCTGGTCTGGTTCATCGAAGGCTACAGCGTCCTGCGCAAGCCGCTGCAGGTCCCGTTCACCGGCGAGCAGATCCATTGGCTGCTGTCGAGCAGCGCCGGCTACATGTCCGACCGCGCCCTGCCGCGCATCGTCGAGGTGTTCTGGCGGCGTTCGCTGGCCGCTTCGCACAACCCCTACACCAATCCTGACTGCTATCCCGCCATCGCCTACTGGTGGTCGGTCGAGTTGGCGCCGAGCATCGGCCTCCATGCGCTGGTTCCCGAAGCCTTCGTGGCCGCCCTGCGGGCCCCGGCCGCCGGCCAGACCCATCCCGTGCCGCTGTGCTTCTTCATCAAGCACTACATGGACCACCACAAGGAAGCGCCCTGGAGCGCGACGTCGGAAGCCGAGCGGCTGGCCTGCTACATCCGGCTGCTTTCCGAACCCGAGGGCATCCACTACGCGCTGTTCTTTCCCGACAGTGTCATCGCGCTGCTGCGCACGCTGGAGCCGCCCGCGGACGACTGGAGCGGCCTGTTCCACGTCGACCTGCGCACCCTGGCGCCGCGCATCCGCGCCCGCGCCGAGAAGGCCGCCCAGCACCGCGCCGAACACAAGCGCGTCCGCACCGGCGCCCAGGACATCTCGGCGGCCAAGAGCGGCAGGTCGTGGGAGACGGAAGTCGCCACGCCCGCCCCGCGCGGCAAGGTCGCGCCTCGCCCCAAGCCGACCTTCGGGAAGTCTCCCCTGCCCTTCCCGGTCCGCCTGATCGGCCCGATCAATTCGCAGTCCGGTCTGGGCCAGGCGACCCGCATGAGCATCGACACGCTCCATGCAGCCGGCATCGAGGTCGAATTGCTCGACTTCTATCTCGACAACCCGGCTCCCCGCACCGCGTTCTGGCAGGACAGCCAGATCAGCGAGGCGCCGTTCGCGGTCAACCTGCTGCACCTCAACGCTGAAAGCGTTCCGCTGGCGGCCGCCTACCTGGATCCGAAGCTGTTCCAGAACGCCTACAACATCGGCTACTTCTTCTGGGAACTGCCTCAGCCCGCGCGCTGCCACGAACTCGCCATCAAGACCCTCGACGAGATCTGGATGTCGTCGGAGTTCAACCGCGCGACCTATTCGGCGGTCACCCAGAAGCCCGTGGTCAAGGTCGGCATGGCGGTCGAATCCCTGCCCGACATCGGCCGCCCGGAGCGTAGCGTGGTTCGCCGAAGCTACGGCCTGCCGGAAGACGCCACGGTGTTCATGGCCACGTTCGACGGCTTCTCGTTCATCAAGCGCAAGAACCCGGCGGCGACGCTCCGCGCCTTCCTGGCGGCCTTCAAGGATCCGGACGAGAACGTCGCGCTGATCCTGAAGACCCACAATCTTTCGCAGGTCCTGGGCGAGGCCAACGTCCAGGCCCAGATCGCCGAGATCGTCAGCCTGGTCGAATCCGACCCCCGCATCGTGCTGCTCGACGAGACCCTTCCGTTCCGGCAACTGCTGGTGCTGAAATCGTCCGTCGACTGCTATGTGACCCTCCACCGCAGCGAGGGCTGGGGCTTCGGGGCCGTCGAGGCGATGCAGCTGGGCCTGCCGGTCATCGCCACGGACTTTTCGGGGAACCTGGAGTTCTGCACGCCAGAAACGGCCTTCAATGTGCCGTACAAGCAGACCTTCCTCGAGCGTGACGACTACATCTTCGTGCAGGGCGGCGACTATTGGGCCGAACCCGACGTGGAGGCGGCAGCACGGTTCATGCGCCAGGTTCACGAAAACAAGCAGGCGGCCCAGGCCATGGGCGCCCGCGGGCAGGCCCTGGTCGCCTCCCGCTTCAGCGTGGACGCCGTCGCGCAACGTTACCTCGATCGGCTCAAGGCTATCGCCGCAGAACAGGGCCGGCTCTAGGCCGGTCCCGAACTGAAGCTCTCACGGAAAGTGCAGCATGGAACTCATTGTCGATCTCAAAGGCGTCCGCCGTGTCCACCACGTCGATCTGGCGTCCTACGGCCACAGCGGCGTGTCCGCCTATTGGTGCGAATGGGACCACCCGCAGGTCAACGACACCCGTAACCTGACCGACATCATCGACGTCCATGCCCGGACGTGGAACTGGTCGAAATTCATCAAGCCCGGCGACACCTGCATCGACATCGGCGCCCACAGCGGCGACACCGTCGTGCCGATGGCCGTCTGCGCCTATGGCGGGCCGCTCAACAAGGGCACCGTGCTGGCGGTCGAGCCGAACACGAAGGTCCTGCCGGTCCTCGAGGTCAACCTGGCCCTCAACGCCGGCATCGGCCACTACAAGCTCGTCAACAAGGCCGTCACGGAGACGCCGATGGCCGAAGTCGAAATCGCCGACCACGGCAATTTCGACTGCAACGGCGGCATTATCGACAGCAGCTATTCGAACGAGCTGCAGAGCCATCTGAACCAGATCGTCGGCTCGACCATCAAGGTCGAAGGCCTGCCCCTGGGCACGATCTGCAGCCAGAACCTTTCGCCGGAACAGCTGGCGAAGATCTCGTTCATCAAGACCGACTGCGAAGGCTACGACAAGCAGATCCTGCGCTCGTCGTTCGACCTGATCGACCGCTACCGGCCCGCCCTGTTCGTGGAGTGGTTCAACTACTTCAAGGAAGAGGATTCCGAGGACCTGTTCGCGGCGATCTCCGAGATCGGCTACCGGGCCTACCACCCGATGACCGCCCAGCTGCTGACCCCGGCCAACAAGATCGACGACGTCGTGCTGCTGCACAAGTCGATCGACCTGGCTTCGCGCTTCTGACGGCCCCGGCGGCCGGATGGGTCCCGCGGGACGCGTCCGGCCGCTCGCGGCGCCCGGTTCAGGCCTGGCCCGAACCGTATGCGCCGTCCGCCAGCGCCTGGTCCAGCTCCAGGATCGCGCAGACGATGTGATAGAACGAGCTGGCCGGCGCCGCCTCGTCGACGAAGGTCCCGTCGGCCAGCAGCTTGTCGCGCCACAGCCCCTTCACCGGCGTGTCGAAGTACTTCAACAGGCCCTCGGCCCCGCCCGCCGCGGTGTCCCACCACCGCGGGTCGCCGGTGACCTTGGCGGCCAGCACGCCGGCCTTGATGCGTTCGGTCTGGGCCCACAGGCGGGCGACGTCCTCGTGGACGCTCATGTCGTCGAGCAGCGAGAAGACGGCTACTCCGCGGACCGGGTCCACCCCCGGGCCGTCGCCGATCTCGATCATGCGCAGCGCCGCGGCCGCCGCGTCCTGCCGATCCGCCAGCCGGCTCCAGCGCAGCAGCAGCCAGGCCCATTCGAACTGGTGCCCGGGCTCGATGATGCGGCCGGCCAGGCCCGGCGCGGGGTTCCAGTCGCCGTCGTAGTATTCGCGCAGCCCGCCGCTGGCCGGATCGATGAACTTGGCCAGGGCCAGCTCGGCGATCTCGTCGGCCATGGCGCGCCAGCCCGCGTCGCCGCCGGCCTCG
>NZ_QHJY01000367.1 GCF_003185805.1 Caulobacter sp. D5 | reverse complement strand
CGTCGCCGCCTATGACGAGAACCACCGCTCGGGCCTGTTCGGCGCCGACGCCCGCTCGCGCGGCGCCCAGGCCAGCCTGACCCTCGCCCAGGCGCCGTCGCCGGACCGCAAGGGCTGGCGGCTCCAGGCCTGGACCCTGGTCAGCGACCTGCAGAACCGCTCTGTCGCCGTCGCGACCGGCCGCGCCACGACCACGCCGGCCAACGACCAATACGAGACGCCGGCCTACGGTTTCGGTTTCAACGCCGCCCTGCGCGGCGTGCGCGGCCCGCTGGAATGGGAACTGGGCGCCGACGTCCGCGCCGCCGAGGGCGAGACCCACGAGCGCTTCCGCTACATGTCCGGCCAGTTCACCCGCCTGCGCGAGGCCGGCGGCCGCACCACCACGGCCGGGATCTATGCCGACGCCAGCTGGACCGCCGGACCCTGGCTCGCCACCGGCGACCTGCGCCTCGACCACTGGCGGGCCTTCGACGCCCGCCGCCGCGAGTTCGACGCCCAGACCGGCGCGGCCACCCTCGACGAGACGCCCGCCGGCCGCAGCGCGACCACGCCCACCGGCCGCGCCGGCCTGCGTCGCGATCTCGGGCCCGGCTTCCTGCGCGCCGCCGCCTATGCCGGTTTCCGCCCGCCCAGCCTCAACGAGCTGCACCGCCCGTTCCGGGTCGGCAACGACGTCACCGAGGCCAACGCCGCCTTGAAACCCGAGCGCCTCTACGGCGTCGAGGCCGGCGGCGGCGTCGAGGGCAGGGCGGGGAGCCTGACCGCCACCCTGTTCCTCAACCGCCTCGACGATCCGGTGGCCAATGTCACGATCGGGACGGGGCCGGCCACCTTCCCGACGGCCGGCTTCATCCCGGCCGGCGGCGTGCTGCGCCAGCGCCAGAACGTCGGCCGCATCGACGCGGCCGGGCTGGAGCTGGAAGGCCGCGCCAACCTCTCCGAGCGCCTCGCCCTGACCGGCGCGGTGATGGCGACGAAAGCCGAGGTCGATGGCGGCGCCGACGCCCCGCAGCTGACCGGCAAGCGTCCCGCCCAGGCGCCGCGCCTGGCGGCGTCTGCTGGTCTGGAATGGAAGGCGGCGCAGCGCCTCGACCTCTTCCTCGCCGCCCGCCACGAGGGCGCGCGGTTCGAAGACGACCTCAACACCCGCCGCCTGGCGGCCGCCACGACCCTGAACCTTTCGGCCCGCTACGCCGTCAACACGGCGACCCGCCTGGAGGTCGAACTGCGCAACGCCCTGGACGCCGAGGTCGCCACCGGCCGCACCGGCGACGGGATCACCAGCTACGACGCGCCGCGCAGCCTGCGGGTGGGCGTCGTCTACGTGCGCTGAGAATGGTACCGCTAAAAACAAAAGCAAATTTATTTATTCTATTGACGGGTCCCCGCGGAACGTGATGACTTCGGTCTCAAGCGATCCGGACGCGGCCTCGACGCCGCTCCAGGATCCGGGAGGGAACCATGACTTTCAGGCGCAGCCCTGGCGCGACCCCGCGCAATCGATCTTCCCGCAGTAACGACTGAGGCCTTCGTCGCCTCGCGGTCCGCCGATCCACCCGCGCCTTTCCCAAATTTCCTGCACGCGGGAGCCAAGGGATCGGCGGACCGTCTTCCTTCTTCTCCCCCTTTCCGCGTGAGCCCATGAAGCGCCTCGTCTCGACCCTGGCGGCCGCCTCCCTGCTGTTCGCCGCCGCGCCGGCCCTGGCCGACGATCCGCCGCCGCCGCTGCCCGACAACGGCCTGGCCCGCACGCCGCCGATGGGCTGGAACAGCTGGAACAGGTTCGGCTGCAACGTCGACGAGACCCTGATCAAGCGCATGGCCGACGCCATGGTCTCGTCGGGCATGAAGGACGCCGGCTACGACTATGTGGTCATCGACGACTGCTGGCACGGCGAACGCGACGCGCGCGGCGACATCCAGCCCGATCCCAGGCGTTTCCCGAGCGGCATGAAGGCCCTGGGCCACTACATCCACGCCAAGGGCCTGAAGTTCGGCATCTATTCCGACGCCGGTCTTAAGACCTGCGCCGGCCGGCCCGGCAGCCGCGGCTACGAATATCAGGACGCCCGCCAATACGCCGCCTGGGGCGTCGACTACCTGAAGTACGACTGGTGCATGGCCGGCACGCAGGATGCGCCGTCGTCCTACTACATCATGTCGGCCGCGCTGCAGGCCACGGGCCGCGACATCGTCTTCTCGATCTGCGAGTGGGGCGGCTCGAAGCCCTGGCTATGGGGCGCTGGGGTCGGCAACCTCTGGCGTACCACCGGCGACATCTACGACGCCTGGGAGGGCGTGAAGGGCTACAGCCTGGGGATGCTCAACATCCTCGACAAGCAGGCCGAGCTCCATCCCTACGCCAGGCCGGGCCACTGGAACGACCCCGACATGCTCGAGGTCGGCAACGGCGGCATGACCACGCAGGAATACCGCGCCCATTTCAGCCTGTGGGCCATGCTGGCCGCGCCGCTGATCGCCGGCAACGACATCGGCCACATGGACGCCGACACCAAGGCGATCCTGACCAACAAGGAAGTCATCGCCATCGACCAGGATCCCCTCGGCGTCCAGGCGCGGCGGGTGTCCAGGCAGGGCGATCTGGAAGTCTGGGCGCGGCCGCTGAAGGGCGGCGGCCGGGCGGTGGTGCTCCTCAATCGCGGCGCGGCGCCGGCGGAGGTTCGCGTGGACTGGTCGATGCTGGACTATCCTGCTACTCTGTCAGGCAGAGTTCGTGATCTGTGGGCGGGGAAGGACCTGGGCCCGCGTAAGGGCGGCTATGCGGCGCAGGTCGCGCCGCATGGCGTGGTCATGGTCACGGTCTCGCCGTGACTTCATGAATAAATAAAAAGCGTTTTTTAATTCTGGCGCGCCCAGCGGACGCGGGGTAAGCCATCGGCGGATATGTGTCGGCGCGCAGTCGCCGAGCGTGCGACAGGGAGTATTGGGTGATCCAGATCGGGATCGATTTCGGCGGAACCAAGATCGAGGCGACCGCCCTGTCGTCTGACGGTCGCGTGCTTTCGACCCTCCGCACTCCCACGCCCGGCGACTACGACAGCGCCCTGGCCGCCGTGCGCGACCTGGTGGCCCGCACCGAGCAGGCGGCAGGCGGCCGCGGCACGATCGGGGTCGGCGCCCCGGGCTCGGTGTCGCCGCGCACGGGCCTCGTGCGCAACGCCAACACCACCTACCTGAACGGACGCCGGTTCCGCGAGGACCTGGAGGCCGCGCTCGATCGCCAGGTGCGCCTGGCCAACGACGCCAACTGCCTGGCCCTGTCCGAAGCCATCGACGGCGCGGCCGCCGGGGCGCGGGTGACCTTCGCGGTGATCATCGGCACCGGCTGCGGCGGCGGGCTCGTCGTCGACGGCAAGCTGGTCGAAGGCGGCAACGGCGTCGGCGGCGAGTGGGGCCACGTCCCGCTGCCCTGGCCCAAGGCCGAGGAAAACCCCGGTCCGCAGTGCTGGTGCGGCCGTCACGGCTGTCTGGAGACCTGGATCTCGGGCACCGGATTCCGTCGCGACTTCCGCGAGCACGGTGGCGCAGATCTCAGCGGCGCGGCGATCGTCGAGGCCGCCGCCGGCGGCGATTCGGTCGCCCAGGCCGCGCTCGACCGCTATCTCGACCGTCTGGCCCGGGGCCTGGCGGTGATCGCAGACATCGTCGATCCGGACGTCTTCGTGCTGGGCGGCGGCATGTCCAATGTCGATGTGCTGTACGAGCGCCTGCCGGGCCTGGTGGCGCCGCACGTCTTCACCGACCGCTGGGAGAGCCGGATCGTCAAGGCGCGCTGGGGCGACTCCTCGGGCGTGCGCGGCGCGGCCCGGCTGTGGAACCAGGCCGACTGGTCCAGCGATGTCGCCGCCTGACGGCGCCGGGAGGAGGGATCGCCCGATGCGGACGCCCCGCCTCCTTTTCGCGGCGCTCCTGACAGCGCTGGCAACCCAAGCGGCCGCCGAGCCGGCGCGGGTCTCGACCAAGGCCGGCGTGCTGGTCGGCGAGCAGCGGGCTGACGGAAGCTTGGCCTTCCTCGGCGTTCCCTTCGCCCGTCCGCCGGTCGGCGACCTGCGCTGGAAGCCGCCTGCGCCGCTCCCGGCCTGGAGCGGCGAGCGCGCGGCCCTGAAGTCCGGCTCCGCCTGCCTCCAGACCTCGCGCGGTTGGAACGCCGCCGACGCCGCGCGGTCCAGCGAGGACTGCCTCTATCTCGACATCCGGGTTCCCAAGCATTCGGCCGGGGCGAAGCTGCCGGTGATGGTCTGGGTGCACGGCGGGGCCAACCACGCCGGCTCCGGCGCGGGCACGGTGGAGTCCAGCCTGGTCGACCAGGGCGTCATCCTGGTCAGCGTGCAATACCGCCTGGGCGTCTTCGGCTTCCTGTCGCATCCGGGCCTGACCCGGGAGCAGGGCGGGGCGTCGGGCAACTACGCCCTGATGGATCTGATCGCGGCCCTGCGCTGGGTTCACGACAACGCCGCCGCGTTCGGCGGCGACCCGGGCAACGTCACCCTGTTCGGCCACTCGGCCGGCGGCCAGGACGTCGGCCTCGTCATGCTGTCGCCCCACGCCCGGGGCCTGTTCGCGCGGGGGATTCTGCAAAGCGGCCCGCCGGGCTTCGGCTTCGCGCCGCGCAGTCTGAAACAGAACGAGGCGATCGGCCTGCAATTGGCCAGGGGCGTCGGCGCGCGGTCGCTGGCCGACCTGCGCAAGGTCTCGGGCCCAGAACTCCTCAGGGCCGCCGAAGACCTGAAGGCGCCGATCGACGACCAGGGCTTCATCTGGACCCAGGCGGTGGTCGACGGCGTGGTGCTGCCCAAGGCGCCCGAAGCGCTGCTGGCCGATCCCGCCATCAAGCCGATGATCGTCGGCTCCAGCGCCCGCGAGATCGCCCTGTTCGGCGGCGATCCCGCCCGCGCCAAGGCCTGGGTGGTCGAGACCTTCGGCGCACGGGCGCCGCAGGTGCTGGCGCTCTACGGCCTCGATCACGACCCGCCGCCTGCCGCCGATCCGCTGCGCGGCGACGCCGTGCTGCAACTGGCTGCCGACCGCATGTTCCGCTGCCCGGCCGCCTCGGTCGCCGCCCTGCGCGAGAAGACCGGGGGCAAGGTCTGGCGCTACGAGCTGGCCGTTCCCCCGCCGGGGCAGGCGGTCGTCGGCCATGGCTCGGAGCTGACCAATGTCTTCGACCGGCCCGCGGAGGGCCGCCCGCCGATGCAGGCCTACTGGGCCGTCTTCGCCCGGACGGGAGATCCCAACGCCGCCGGCCTGCCGCCCTGGCCGGCCGAGGACGGCGCGGCCCGTCGCCTCGTCTTCGCCCCCGACGGGCCAAGGGCGGAGCAGGGCGGCGAGCCGGCCTGCCGGTTCCTGACCCGGCCCTAGAACATCTGGCGACAAGCGGCGACCAAGCCGCGCGCGGAGGAGGAAACGGAAATGACGACCCGCTCGAAGTCCGTCTTGAAGCCTGGCCTGCTTGCCGGCTGCGCCCTGGCCCTGCTGGCCTCCGCCGCGCTCGCCCAGAGCTGGGGGCCGTACAACGCCGACTTCCCGGCCGGCGGCGACGGGCTGTCGCGTCCGCTGGCGGGCGCCGGCGAAGGCCAGACCCTGCCGGCTGGCGCGCCGTGGTCGCTGTC
>NZ_QHJY01000366.1 GCF_003185805.1 Caulobacter sp. D5 | reverse complement strand
CCCCTCTCCCCTTGCGGGAGAGGGTGGCCTGCGAAGCAGGTCGGGTGAGGGGTCTCTCAAACCTCAACACCGCGTGCAGCGGTCAGGCAGGGCGGAGGCGTCCCTTGTCGGAGAGACCCCTCATCCGTCGCCTGTCGGCGCCACCTTCTCCCGCAAGGGGAGAAGGACGCTCTACCCTGCCGCGCGGGCCTTGAAGCCCGCCAAGCGGTCCAGCTTGTCGAGGAGGTAGTCGTGCTCTTCGCGCGAGACGGCCTGGGACGAGGTCAGGAACCGCTGGAGCATGTGCTCCTGGAAGCGTTCGCGCTCGCCGGGGCGGCCGTCGAACTCCATGCCGTGATAGGCGTCGACCCCGGCGCGGAAGGCCGGGAACAGGCGCGACGGCAGGCCCGCCCGCTCATAGACGGCCTTCAGGCCCAGGGCGCCGGCGTCGTGCACCATCAGCCAGGTGCGGTGATGCGGCACGCCGGCCAGTTCGGCCAGGCCCCACTCGAAGAAGGTCATGTGGCCCTGGGCCACGGCCCGCAGCAGCAGCGACGGCGTCAGCCGGCCCGCGCGATGCAGGTGGGCGGCGAAGGCCTGCGGGTCGGCGGTGCGGCCGGCCTGGTCCACCAGGTCGATCGTCGCCCGCTCCTTGGCGCCGACGATGATCTCCAGCGCCCGCTCGGCCGAGAGGGCGTGGTTGTCGAGGATGTGCTCGCGCAGCTGGTCGCCGACCATGTCGATCAGGCGCTCGGTCACCGACAGCGGCAGCACCGAGCGGTAGGCCACGGCCTTGAGCACGGTCTCCGACTTGGCGAAGCGGTCCAGGGCCTTCTGCAGGGCCATGTCCGAGAAGCGGGCGTTGTCGTTGGCGCAGGCGGCGGCCACCACGTCTTCCGGCGCCTGGTCGACGAGCAGGCCGGTGACCTTGCTCGACAGCTTGGGCCGGCGGGCGATGGCCATCTGGCGCACGGGGCCGCCCAGGCGGATGATCTCGGCCAGGTCGTTGTCGTTGAACACCGGCGAGAAGCTGATCACCGGCAGCGACACGCTCTCGACGTCGCGGGCCAGGCGGTTGGCGACGTCCGGCGGCAGCAGCGGCGAGGTCTTCAGCGTCACGGCCAAAGCCCGGCGCACCAGCTCGGCGGCGTCGGCGGCCATGACCCGCAGGATGTCCTGGGCCTGGAGGCGCTCGTCCTCGCTCAGTTCGGCGCGGTCGATCTTGCGGCACAGCTTGTGAGCCGCCAGCGCGCGCTCGTCGGGCGTCGCGCCCTTCACGAGCATGCGGATGTCGTCGGTGGTGAGCGCGGCGCGGGTCGTGGCCATGGGCCTGGCCTTCTGCGAATGAACGTCGAATCAAACAATGTGACGGTTAGCGTTAACGATTGTTTGCCCTGGATACCTCCCCGATTAACGATACCGCGTAACCAGCCGCAAACCGTGAGCGCATAGCGTCCTCCCCTGACTGTCCGAGGATCCGATTCTTGCTCGCCGAGCGCCGAACCCAAGACCTGACCAGGCCCGGGGCCGACACCGCGCTCGCCCTCGGCGTGCAGCGGGCGTTGCTGCCCTATGCCCTGGCCATCTTCGCCGTAAGCCTGCCGTTCTTCGTCTGGGCGGGATCGCACGCGGCCAACGCCCTTTGGATGACGATGACCTTCGCGGTCTTCGCCATCAACTGGGGCGTGTTCTACGGCGTCACCAACTGGCTGAGGACCCCGGAGGCCGAAGACCTGACCCGCCGCATGCGGCTTCAGGTCGCGGGCGGCCTGCTGTGGGCGCTGGCCGTCGTGCAGATGTCGGCCTTCGCCGAAGGGGCTGGTCCGGCCCGCGAGACCCTGCTGCTGCTGGCCGCGGCCGCCGGCATGGTCTGCATCTTCTTCGCCGCCCCCGTGCTGCCCTGCCTGATGGTCGTGGCCCCCGTGGCCGCCGCCGGCCCGCTGGTCGCCCTCTTCAGCCGGCCCGAGAGCCGCTCGGCCGGCGTCATGGCCTGGGGCGGCCTGGCGCTCGCCATGGCCATGGCCCTGATCTTCAACCGCATGCTGCGCCGCCAGCACGCCCTGGCCGTCGCCCACGAGGCCCTGATCGAGGAGCGCCTGCGCGTGCTCGAGGCCGCCGAGCGCACCGCCCGCTCGAAGTCCGACATCGTCGCCACCCTCAGCCACGAGATCCGCAACGGCCTGACCGGCGTCACCCACGTGCTGGCCGCCGCCGCCGGCAAGGGCGGCC
>NZ_QHJY01000365.1 GCF_003185805.1 Caulobacter sp. D5 | reverse complement strand
CCGCCGGTCTCGCCGGCGCGACCGGCTTCACCCACAATGTCGCCAGCGGCGAGCCCGCGGCCGACTCCATGCTGCTGTGGACGCGCTACGTCCCCGAGACCGCCGCCGACGTCGTGCGCCTGCAGGTCGAGGTGGCGCTCGACCAGGGCTTCTCGCGCATCGTCTCGGGCGCCGTGGTCCGCACCGGCGCCTATCGCGACTGGACCGCCAAGGTCACGGTCGACGGCCTCGAGCCTGGGACTGTCTACTGGTACCGCTTCGTGGCGCCGGACGGGACGCGCTCGCCGGTCGGCCGCACCAAGACCCTGCCGGAGGGGCAGGTCTCGCGCTTCAACCTGGCGGTCTTCTCCTGCTCGAACCTGCCGTACGGCTACTTCAACGCCTATGGCCACGCGGCGGCGCGGAACGACCTCGATCTTTGGCTGCACGTCGGCGACTACATCTATGAGGGGCCGGGCGTGCTGCGCGAGGGCTTCGAGCCCGACCGCGTGCCGCTGCCGGCCAGCGAGATCCTGGCCATCGCCGACTATCGCCTGCGCTACGCCAGCTACCGCGCCGATCCCGACCTCCAGCGGCTGCACCAGATGGCGCCTATGGTCGCCCTCTGGGACGATCACGAGTCGTCCAACGACAGCTGGGAGGGCGGGGCCCAGAACCACCAGCCGGCGGAAGGCGACTGGAACCTGCGCCGGGCCGCGGCCATGCAGGTCTATCGCGAGTGGATGCCGGTCTCGGACGAGCCGTGGAAGGCCTATCCGATCGGCGCCCTGGCCACCCTCTACCGCACGGAATCGCGCCTGCTGGCCCGCACCCAGCCGGCCGACATCGGCGCGACCTTCAAGGCGGCCGATCCCGACGCGGCCCTGAAGGCCTTCCGCGACGGGCCCTGGCGCGATCCCTCGGCCACCATGCTGGGCACGACCCAGGAAAGCTGGCTGGCCCACGCCTTCAAGGCCAACGCCAGGACCACGGCCTGGCAGCTGGTCGGCATGGGCACGATCATCGGCCGCACCGTCATGCCCGCCGACGCCGTCGACTGGCTGAAGCCGGACACCAGCGAGCGCAAGGTCGCCGGCTACCGCAACAACATCCGCGCCGCCAGGCAGGGCCTGCCGATGTGGATGGACCGCTGGGACGGCTATCCGCAGGCTCGCGCGCGGCTCTTGAAGGCGGCCCAGGCCGCCGACGCCGACCTCGTCATGCTGGCCGGCGACAGCCACAACGCCTGGGCCTTCTCCCTGGTCGAGGACGGCCGTCCCGCCGGCGTGGAGTTCGCCGGCCACAGCGTCACCTCCAACGGCCTGGAGGGCGACATGGGCGCCGACCCGGCCATGGTGGCGCGGGGCTTCATGGCCGCCAATCCGGAGATGAAGTGGGCCGACACCAGCCGCCGCGGCTACATGATGATCGAGGTCACGCCCCGCCGCGTGACCGGCGAATGGCTGTTCATGAAGACCATCAAGACCCGCCAGGTCGAGGTGGCGGGCTCGCACCGCATGTCGGTCGAGCGCGGCCGGCGGATCCTGTCGGCCTGATCTTGGCGGCCTGATCCTCAGAGCCAGATGGTGTTGGGGCCGTCCACCGACGGCTCCAAAGCCTCCCCCTGGTAGAGGCGCGTCAGGGGCGTGGTCACGCGGTCCGTGGGCCCGGACTTGAACCGAGGGCCTCCGAAGGCGGCGATGGTCGCGTACTGCCGCTCCAGCGCGCGGCGGTCCTGGACCGCGACCGGGCGCACGAAGGCCATGATCGCCTGCCGCTTCAGCCAGGCCGGCGCGCGGCCCTTCGGCGTCGTCCAGCAGCCGAAGCCCCGGAAGCGGTCCTGCGTCTCGGGCACGAAGAAGGCCGTGGCGCACAGGGTCAGGCTGTCCTTCTTCTCCCAGCGCCCCTGGAACGTCACCGGCGGATAGTAGCGGCCGACGCTGCGCTGGCGATCGCCCTCCAGCAGCCGCGACATCCAGCCCCGGTCGGGCTCGTCCTGCTCGTAGACCACCTCGACGCCATCGGCGTGCTGGATCACCGTCTGGCGCACGGCCTGGCGCTTGCCGCTGACCCGGATCAGGCCGTCGTGCACGAAGTTGGTGTGGAACGGGTCGAGGATGTTCTCCAGCGCGTCGAGGGCGCGAGCCTTCCACGGCGGCTGGCTCCACCAGAAATGATCGTGGTCGGGGTCGCCCAGCAGCGGCGGCAGCACGAGATCCGGTTGCTGCGGATCCGGCTCCAGCCGCACGAACACCGCCCCGTGCCGCTCGACCAGTTCGATCCGCCGCGCGCCCAGGCGCTCGGCGTTCACCGCCTCGCTGGTCCCCGGGATCTCGATGCAGCCGCCCGAACCGTCGAACCGCCAGCCGTGATAGGGGCAGCGGATCGCCCCATCGACCACCTTGCCGTCCGACAGCGGATAGTTGCGGTGCGGACAGCGGTCTTCCAGCGCCGCGGCCGCGCCCTTGGCGTCGCGGAACAGCACCAGCGGCACGCCGGCCAGCTGGCGCGACAGGGGCTTTGCCGTCAGCTCGCGGGACAGACAGACGGGCAGCCAGGTTCGGTTCAGGCCGGCGGGGAAGGGCGTCATCCGGCGGCGATCCTTTCCAGGGTCGGGGTCAGGGCGTCCAGCGCCTTGGCCAGCAAGGCGTAGCCCGCCCGCCGCCAGGGGGGAAGATGGTCGTCGAACACCATCTGGTGCTCCAGCGCCGGCATCGCGCCCCGGTGGCGCTTGAAGGCCGCCGCGCCGGCCGAGCCGTTTACCGCCAGGCCCTGCTCGACGGCGTGCTGGACCGACAGCGCCATGGCGATCCGGAACAGGCCCTCGGCCTCGGGCCGCGTCCGGTCGTGGCCCAGCATCGGCGTGGCCAGCTCGCCGCCGCAGGTCTGGTCGGCGGCGAAGGCGACGATCTCGCCCGAAGCCGCGCGCACAAGCGACAGGCGCAGCACGCCCGACGCGACAGCCGCCGCCAGCGCCGCCGCCGTGTAGCGCGGATTGGCGCGGGAATACTTGGCGATATAGACGCCGGCATAGAGCGCCAGCAGCCGCTCGATCTCCTCCGGGGTCGGCCTGGCGTCGGTCTCGACCGTGAAGCCGCCGGCCGCCGTCAGAGCTAGATCCCGCCGCACGTCGCGGCGCGACGCCCATTGCCGCGCGGGATCGGGCAGGCGCCAGATCAGCCGGCTCAGCAGCCGCCGCCCGCCGGCCGCCCGCATCCGCGCCAGCAGATCGGCGTGATCGACGACGTTCAGGCTGCGCCAGACGATCGTCCGGTCGGGATAGGCCGCCCGCAACGCCGCCAGCGCCTCGTTCAGTTCCGCCCCGTCCCAGCCGCCGTGCAGGCTGGTCGAGAACAGCAGGTGGTTCACATGGACGGCGTCGTCGGCCCGGGTGGCCCGCAGCAGGCCCTCGGTCAGCCCGGACGCGGCCTTGGCCGCCACCGCCTCGCCGCCCTTCAGTTCGCGGTCGATCTCCTCGCGCAGCGTCTGGCCGTAGGTGACGCTCGGCGCGGTCAGCCAGCAGGCCTGCCGTCCTTGCGGTACGACCAGGGTCAGCGCCCGGTCGCGCAGTTGCAGCGCCGCGAGGTCGAAGCGGGCGTTCTCCAACGCGCCGTCGGGTCCCAGAGCCGCCAGGGCGCGGGCATAGGCGCCGACCGCCGGATCGCCCCAGTCGAGCGCCGCATCGTCCACGGCCGCGACCCGCACCGCGCTCACGCCGGGTCTCCGTTCCACTCGATGTCGGCGGTCATGGCGGCGGCCAGCGTGCGGCCGCTGGCCAGCGCCTTCAGGCCGAACGCCGCGCTGTCGACCAGG
>NZ_QHJY01000364.1 GCF_003185805.1 Caulobacter sp. D5 | reverse complement strand
GGGCGGCGGCCTGGAGCCGCGTGCGGCGCTCCTCGACCACCCGGCCGGCGCAGCGCGACAGGCGGCGGTCGTAGTCGGACACGAGGCCCCGCAGCTCGGCCAGCACGGGCGTGGCCATCTCGGCGGCCGCCGTCGGGGTGGGGGCGCGGCGGTCGGAGACGAAGTCGATCAGGGTGGTGTCGGTCTCGTGGCCGACGGCCGAGATCAGCGGGATCGTTCCCTCGGCCACCGTGCGGGCCAGGGCCTCGTCGTTGAAGGCCCAGAGATCTTCCACCGAGCCGCCGCCGCGGGCGACGATCAGGATGTCGGGGCGCGGGACCGGACCGCCGGGCGTAAGGGCGTTGAAGCCCCGGATCGCGCCGGCCACCTGGCCGGCGGCGGCGTCGCCCTGCACGACCACCGGCCAGACGATGACCCGGCAGGGCCAGCGGTCGCGGATGCGGTGCAGGATGTCGCGGATCACGGCACCGGTCGGGCTGGTGATCACCCCGACCACGGCCGGCATCGAGGGCAGGGGCTTCTTGCGTTCGGCCGCGAACAGGCCCTCGCCGGCCAACTTCGCCTTCAGGCGTTCAAGCTGCGCCAGGAGCGCGCCGACGCCGGCGGCCTCCATGCTGTCGATGACGATCTGGTAGCGCGAGCCGGCCGGATAGGTGGTGATCTTGCCGGTGACGATGACCTCGAGCCCGTGCTCTGGCCGCACGCCCAGGCCCCGCACATTGCCCTTCCAGACCACGCCGTCGATGGCGGCCTTGTCGTCCTTGATGGTCAGGTAGACGTGGCCGTTGGAGTGGTGGGTGACCTTGGAAAGCTCGCCGCGCAGCCGCACGAAGCCGTAGCGGTCTTCCAGCGTGCGCTTCAGTGCGAAGGCCAGTTCCGAGACGGAATAGGCGGGCGCGTTGGAATCGGGGGCGAGGTCGGTCATCGGGGGCAGCATAAAGCCCTCCCCGCGGAACGGGGAGGGCTGCATGGCGAGAGCGCCTTGCCGACGCTTCTCTTCTTGTTCGTATCCCTCTCGAAAGCCCGGCGGACCGGGCTCTCGGCGCGCTCTTGAGGCAGAGCACGCCCGGGCGGGTTAGCCGCCTACACCTAACCCTGGCGCGCTCTAGATGTAGCGGCGCAGCGAGCGGGCGAGCTCGGTGGCGCCGCCCTTCTTCTTGGTCTGCTGCGGCTGGTAGGCCACCCGGGCGTGCTCGACGCAGTAGGGGCCTTCCGACGAGCGGCGGCCGCAGAAGGTGAAGCCGTCCGACGACGGGTCGCCGATCGGCCACTTGCACATGTGGGCGCCGAGGGTCAGCACGGTGGCCGAGCCGGGGGCTTCGTTGCGCAGGACCGGAACCGACGGCTGCTGGTGGGCGGCGACCGGAACCGGGGCCGGAGCGACCGGTTCGGCGGCGACCACGCGGCGCGGCGCGGCCGGCATGGCGGTGGCGG
>NZ_QHJY01000041.1 GCF_003185805.1 Caulobacter sp. D5 | reverse complement strand
AGGTGGACACGCCGTGTCACCCCCATCCCAACCCTTCCCCCATCAAGGGGGAAGGGCTTTGAAGCCGTGGGTTTCAAAAAACACCTGGGTCCCCGCTTTCGCGGGGATTTTACGGAGAGGGGAGCAGCGTGCCCCCTAATCCCGGACCCTAATCCCGGAAATAGCTGCGACGACGGCTGCGGCCGCGTCCGCGGCGGCGCAGGCGGGGCTCGATGCTGGGCCAGATGAGCAGAGCCAGCAGGGCCACGATGACCAAGGTTGGAAACAGCGGTGACATGAGCCCAGAACGCGCGTGACTTGGATCGGCTGCCACCGTTTCGCGATTTTGCGATGCAAACAAGAGTAAATTTCCGCGCGGCGGCAAGTTGTTCGGAAATGGGGCGCTTGTCACGATAACGCCTTGTTTCTAAGGCTGCCGGCAAAGTTTGCCGAAAACCTTGATCTCGCCAAACTGCACCCTTGAACGCGCTGCGTTGCAGCATGGCTTGCCGCGACGACCGGTCTTTATGCGGCGCTTATGCGCGGCTCACATCTCCCGAATGGAGCCCTTACGCGGCTCCGTGGTCCCTTCCGCGCCAACTGGAAGGAGGCCGAACGTGGCTGACATCATTTTCCTGGCGCTGGGCGGAGGGCTGTTTTTGGCCTTCGGCCTCTTCGCCATCGCATTGAGGCGCGCATGACCCTGCTGGTGAACGCGCTTTGGGGAGCCGGGGCGATCGTCGTCGCGGCCTACATGGTCACGGCGCTGATGCGGCCGGACCGCTTCTGACGCTCTTCGGATAAACTCACATGAACTGGCAAGGCTGGGCGGAAATCGCCCTGACGCTTGGCCTGGCGGTCGGCATCGGCTGGCCGCTGGGCGTCTACATGTCGCGCGTCTGGAACGGCGAGCGCACCTGGCTCGATCCGGTGCTCGGCCCGGTCGAGCGCCTCTTCTACGCCGCCTGCGGGGTCGATCCGCGCAAGGGCCAGACCTGGATCGGCTATGCCGGCGCCCTGCTGGCCTTCAACGCCGTCGGCTTCTTCCTGGTCTACGGCTTGCTGCGCCTGCAGGGCGTGCTGCCGCTGAACCCGCAGGGCTTCGCGGGCCTGTCGCCGCACCTGGCCTTCAACACCGCCGTCAGCTTCGTGACCAACACCAACTGGCAGAGCTATGGCGGCGAGACCACCATGTCGACGCTCAGCCAGATGCTGGTGCTGACGGTGCAGAACTTCGTCTCGGCCGCCACCGGCGCGGCGATCGCCGCGGCCCTGGCGCGCGGCTTCCTGGCCAGCAAGGGCGAGGACGTCGGCAACTTCTGGAGCGACGTGATCCGCACGACGCTGTGGGTGCTGCTGCCGCTGTGCGTGGTCGTGGCCCTGGTGCTCGTGGCCCTGGGCGTGCCCCAGACCCTGGCCGCCGGCGTCACCGCCCACACCCTGGAAGGCGGCGATCAGAAGATCTCGCTCTTCGCCACCGCCAGCCAGCTGGCCGTCAAGCAGCTGGGCATCAATGGCGGCGGCATCTTCAACGCCAACTCCGCCCATCCGTTCGAGAACCCGACCCCGCTGACCAACCTGATCACGGCGGTGTCGATCAACGTGCTGGGCTGGGCCGCCTTCTTCGCCTTCGGCCGCAGCGTGCTGGCCAAGAAGGACGTCCGCGCCCTGGTCGTGGCGGCCATGGTGCTGCTGAGCGCCGGCGCGGCGGCGATCTACGTCACCGAGACCCAGGCCCCGCCGGCCCAGGTCGCCGCCCATGTCGACACCTCGGTGAACATGGAAGGCAAGGAGGTCCGCTTCGGCGCGCCCTCGACCGCCGTCTGGGCCGCCATGACCACCGGGGCCTCCAACGGCTCGGTCAACGGCATGCATTCCAGCCTGATGCCCCTGGGCGGCGGGGTGACCATGTTCCTGATGCAGCTGGGCGAGATCCTGCCCGGCGGCATCGGTTCGGGCGTGGCGATCATGGTCGTCATGGCCCTGCTGGCGGTGTTCGTCGCCGGCCTGATGGTCGGTCGCACGCCGGAATATCTCGGCAAGAAGATCGAGGCCCGCGAGATCCAGTTCTCGATGCTGGCGGTGCTGGTGATCCCGCTGTTCATGCTCGGCTTCGCCGCCGTCGCCGCGATCCTGCCGGAAGCCTTGAAGGGCCTGATGCACGCCGGACCCCACGGCCTGTCGGAGATCCTCTACGCCTACGTCTCCGGCACGGCCAACAACGGCTCGGCCTTCGCCGGCCTCACCGCCAACGCCCCGTGGTGGAACGTCACCCTGGGCCTGGCGATGATGTTCGGGCGCTTTGCTCCCATCGTCGCGGTGCTGGCCATCGCCGGGGCGCTCGCGGCCAAGCCCAAGCTCGCTCCCACGGCCGGCGCCATGCCGACCGACGGCGGTCTCTTCGTCGGCCTGCTGATCGGGGTGATCCTGATCCTCGGCGGCCTGCAGTTCTTCCCCGCTCTGGCGCTGGGGCCGATCGTCGAGCACTTCCAGGCGCTCGCCTTCGTCGCCTCGAGCCACTGATCGCTTACCGCTGATCGAAAGCGCACTTCCATGACAACCTACGAAAACGGAGCCGTCGAAGGCGGCCGGCGCAAGCCGGCCAGCCTGGCCGGCGGCCTCTCCGCCCCGATCCTGGTCCGCGCGGCCAAGGACGCCTTCCTCAAGCTCGACCCGCGCAAGCTGACCGGCAATCCGGTGATCTTCGCGACCTGGATCGTGGCCCTGCTGTCGACGGTCTCGGCCGTCGCGGCCATCGTCGCCCAGCAGTCGGCCGGCTTCGCCGTGCAGGTCTCGCTGTGGCTCTGGGCCACGGTCCTCTTCGCCAACCTGGCCGAGAGCGTGGCCGAGGGCCGGGGCAAGGCCGCCGCCGACAGCCTGCGCGCCGCCCGCGTCACCACCAAGGCCAAGTTGATCATCGACGATCAGGCCGGCACGGTGATCCCGACCCCCGCCCACAAGCTGGTCCCCGGCGAACTCGTTTTGGTCGAGGCCGGCGACGTCGTCCCCACCGACGGCGAGATCGTCGAGGGCATGGCCAGCGTCAACGAGGCCGCCATCACCGGCGAGAGCGCGCCGGTGATCCGCGAGAGCGGCGGCGACCGCTCGGCCGTCACCGGCGGCACCACGGTCGTCTCCGACTGGATCAAGGTGCGGGTCACCGCCGCGCCGGGCTCGACCTTCCTCGACCGCATGATCGCCATGGTCGAGGGCGCCGACCGCCGCAAGACGCCCAACGAGATCGCCCTGGCCGTGCTGCTGGCGGGCCTGACCCTGATCTTCCTGATCGCGGTGGTCACCCTGCTGGGCCTGGGCAAGTTCTCGGGCGTGGCGCTGGACCCGCTGGTGCTGGGCGCCCTGTTCATCACGCTCATTCCGACGACCATCGGCGGGCTGCTCTCGGCCGTCGGCATCGCCGGCATGGACCGCCTGCTGAAGGTCAATGTCCTGGCCACTTCGGGCCGCGCGGTGGAAGCCGCCGGCGACGTCGACACCCTGCTGCTCGACAAGACCGGCACCATCACCTTCGGCAACCGCATGGCCACCGAGGTGATCGCCGCTCCCGGCGTGCGTCCCGACGCGGCCCTGCGCGCCGCCGTCATGGCCTCGCTGGCCGACGAGACGCCGGAAGGCCGTTCGATCGTCGAGCTGGGCCGCCAGCAGGGCCTGGCCCTGGAGGCCCCGACCGGCGCGACCTCGATCGCCTTTTCCGCCGCGACCCGCCAGTCGGGCCTGGATTTCGCCGGCCAGTCCTGGCGCAAGGGCGCGGTCGATGCGGTCTATCGCAGCCTGGCCATCGATCCCAAGCGCATCCCCGCCGAAGTGGCGGCCGCCGTCGACCGCATCGCCCGCTCGGGCGGCACGCCGCTGGCGGTCAGCGAGGACGGCGCCCTGGTCGGCGTCATCCACCTGAAGGACGTGGTCAAGCCCGGCGTGAAGGCTCGCTTCGCCGACCTGCGCCGCATGGGCCTGCGCACGGTGATGATCACCGGCGACAACCCGGTGACCGCCGCGGCCATCGCTTCGGAAGCCGGCGTCGACGACTTCCTCGCCGAGGCCACCCCCGAGGACAAGCTGCGCCTGATCCGGGCCGAGCAGGCCAAGGGCCGGCTGGTGGCCATGTGCGGCGACGGCGCCAACGACGCCCCCGCGCTCGCCCAGGCCGACGTCGGGGTGGCCATGCAGACCGGCGCCCAGGCCGCCCGCGAGGCCGGCAACATGGTCGATCTCGACAGCGACCCGACCAAGGTCATCGAGATCGTCGAGGTCGGAAAGCAGATGCTGATCACCCGCGGCGCCCTGACGACCTTCTCGATCGCCAACGACGTGGCCAAGTACTTCGCCATCATCCCGGCGATGTTCGTGGTCGCCCTGCCGGCGCTCGGCGGCCTCAACATCATGAAGCTGCACAGCCCGCAGAGCGCCATCCTGTCGGCGGTGATCTTCAACGCCCTGGTGATCGTCGCCCTGATCCCGCTGGCCCTGAAGGGCGTGAAGTACCGCGCCATCGGCGCCGGCAAGCTGCTGTCGCGCAACCTCTTGATCTACGGCCTGGGCGGCCTGGTCGCCCCGTTCGTCGGCATCAAGCTGATCGACATGATCGTCTCGACCCTGGGCCTGGCCTGATGAACCGCCCGATCGTTCCGGACCTGGTTTTCGGCCTCGGGGCGATCGGGCTCGTCTTCCTGGCGGCCAAGGCCGCCGAACTCCTCGCGTCGTGAAAGGCGCTCTTACTCAAATGTCCAAGTTCTCTTCGCTGCTGATGGCCTCGGGCCTCGTCTTCGCCCTGGCCGGCGCCGCCCGCGCCGAGACGCCGAGCGTGACCTTCAACCTCGGCGCGGCCTCCGACTACGTGTTCCGGGGCGTCAGCCAGACCGATGAAGACCCGCAGGTCTTCGGCGGCGCCGACCTGACCGCCGGCAAGGTCTACGCCGGCGTCTGGGCCTCGAACGTCGACTTCGGCGACAAGACCGACGCCGAGATCGACCTCTATGCCGGCTACAAGCCCACCCTGGGTCCCGCGACCCTCGACCTGGGCGTCATCTACTACGGCTATGTCGGCGCGCCGGGCGGGGCCGACTACGGCAACGCCGAGCTGAAGGTCGCCGCCAGCGTCCCGGCCGGCAAGGGCGGGGTGGGGGCGGCGGTGTTCTACAGCCCCGACGGTTTCGGCACGGCGAAAGAGGCGACCTATTACGAGGTCAATGGCGGCTATCCGCTCGCCAAGGCCATCAGCGTCTCGGCCGCCCTGGGCCGCCAGACCTATGCCGGCTCCGGCGACTACACGACCTGGAATCTGGGCGGGACCTGGAATTTCACCGACAAGCTGGCGCTGGACTTGCGCTATCACGACACGTCCGAGCATGACTTCGGCAAGCTGTACGACAGCCGCGCCGTCGCCACGCTCAAGGCCGTGTTCTAGAGGAGGCCCACATGCTGAAGCATCTTCGTCCGGCCTTCGTCTCGATGGGCCTGTTCACCGTCCTTCTGGGCCTGGCCTATCCGCTGGCGATCACCGGCGTGGCCCAGGCCGCGTTCCCGCAGCAGGCCAACGGCTCGCTGGTCCATGACCGTCACGGCCAGGTAGTCGGCTCCGAACTGATCGGCCAGGTCTTCGCCAAGGCCGAGTACCTGCACGGCCGCCCCTCGGCCGCCGGGAACGGTTACGACGCGTCGGCTTCGAGCGGCTCCAACATGGGTCCGCTGAACGACAAGCTGATCGAGCGCGAGAAGACCGACGCCGCCGCCCTGCGGGCCGAGTTTCACGGCGCGGCCATTCCGGCCGATGCGGTCACGACCTCGGGCTCGGGCCTGGATCCGGACATCTCGCCGGCCTATGCCCGCCTGCAGGCCCCGCGCATCGCCGCCGCCCGCAACGCCCCGCGCGGCGAGGTGCTGGGGATGATCGAGGCGGCCGTGAAACCGCCGCTGCTGGGCTTCATCGGCCAGCCGCGGGTCAATGTGCTGGACGTCAACCGCGCCCTGGACGCGCGCTTCCCGATGGTCGGCTAGGACTTGGCGAGCGACCCCTCTTCATACCCCGAAAGGGGCCGCCCCGACCCCGAGGCGCTTCTGGCGGCCGCCAACAAGGCCCGCCGGGGGCGCCTCAAGGTGTTCCTGGGCATGGCGCCGGGCGTGGGCAAGACCTACGAGATGCTGCGCGCCGCCCGTCGCCGGAAGGCGGAAGGCCAGGACGTGCTGGTCGGCGTGGTCGAGACCCACGGCCGCCGCGAGACCGAGAGCCTGCTGCGGGGGCTCGACGTGCTGCCCCGCCGCCCGGTCGAGAACCGGGGCCGCAGCTATCTGGAGTTCGACCTCGACGCGGCCCTGGAGCGGCGGCCCAAACTGCTGCTGGTCGACGAATACGCCCATTCCAACGCGCCCGGCTCGCGCCATCCCAAGCGCTGGCAGGACGTCGAGGAGATCCTGGCGGCCGGCATCGACGTCTGGACCACGTTGAACGTCCAGCACCTGGAGAGCCTGGTCGACGTGGTGCTGCGCATCACCGGCGCCCGCCAGCGCGAGACGGTGCCCGACAGCGCCCTGGCCCGCGCTGACGACATCGAGCTGATCGACATCACCCCCGACGAGCTGCGCGAGCGGATGGCGGCGGGCAAGGTCTATGTGCCCGAGACGGCGCGTCTGGCCTCGGAGAACTTCTTCAAGGTCGAGAACCTCACCGCCCTGCGCGAACTGGCTTTGCGCCGCGCGGCCCAGACGGTCGACGACCAGCTGGTCGCGGCCATGCGCGAGAAGGGCGTCGAGGGGCCGTGGGCGGCGGGCGAGCGGATCCTGGTGCTGGCCGGCGGCGACGCCATGGCCTCCATGCTGGTCCGGGCTGGCCGGCGGCTGTCGGACATGATGATGGACGCGCCCTGGACCCTGGCCCATGTCGAGCGTCCCGACCGTCCGCCGCCGCCCGAGACCGCCGCCGCCCGCACCCGCGAGGCCCTGAAGCTGGCCGAGCAGTTGGGCGGCTCGACCGTGGTCCTGACCGGGACCGACGTGGTGGCCACGGTCATGGCCTGGGCTCGGCGCAACAACGTCACCCAGATCGTGATCGGAAAATCCCGCGATTCCCGCTGGAAGGAACTCACGGGCCGCTCCCTGGCCGCCGCCCTGTTGCGCGAGGCGCG
>NZ_QHJY01000363.1 GCF_003185805.1 Caulobacter sp. D5 | reverse complement strand
CCGACGAGCACCCCCAGCACCATCGCGCCGATGATCAGATAGGCGAAGCGTTTGTTCATCCCGGGTCCCCTGGGCCCGTCGGCGTCGACGGCTGGCTTATGGAGAAAAGACGCGCGGGATAGCCCGCGCCGCCATTCGCTCCTTATTTGAGCATTTCCGCCCTTGTGGCCGACGAACCTGGGTTCGTCCATGCCCTAGAGGCGATCTTGGCCGGCTTGCCTCGCGCCGCGCCGGATAAACAGGCGAAGCTGTGGGGATCGAAGGCCGTTGCCCGTTCCCGGATTGACCCGGCGGCGAGCGGCTTCGCTAAGTAAGAAAGTTTTCCACCTGGGTGGGCCGCCCGTCTCGCCAATGTCGTGAAATGTCGCTATAAAGACCCATGTCAAACCAAGAAAAAGCGATCGCCGTCGTCGAGCGGCTCAACTCCGAATACCAGCGCGCCGTCGAGGCCCTGCGCACCGCCCTTAGGGCCTATCTCGAACATGGAACCCGCCCCGACCCGCAGATGCGGTTCGACGGCTCGTTCACCTATCCCGAGCTGCGCCTGACCTACGACCCCGAGGCCCTGCCGCCGAAACTGGCGCGCGCCTTCGCCCGGGTCAGCCGTCCGGGCGTCTATTCGACCACCATCACCAAGCCGGCCCAGTTCCAGGACTATCTGGTCGAGCAGCTGACCCTGCTGATGGACGACTTCGAGGTCGAGATCGAGGTCGCCCGCTCCGAGCAGGAGATCCCCTATCCCTACGTGCTGGACGCCAGCATCGACCTGAACCAGGCCGACGTCCGCAGCGAGGACATCGCCCGCTTCTTCCCGACCACGGACCTGGCCTTCATCGGCGACGAGATCGCCGACGGGGTCTGGAGCCCCGCACTGGAGGAAACCCGGCCGCTGGCCCTGTTCGACGGTCTGCGCACCGACTTCTCGCTGGCCCGTCTGCGCCACTACACCGGCGCGCCGGCCGAGCACGTGCAGCCGTTCATCCTGTTCACCAACTACCACCGCTATGTCGACGAGTTCGTCCGCTGGGGCGTCGAGCAGCTGAAGAAGCCCGATAGTCCGTACACGGCGCTGTCGTGCTCGGGCGGCGTGGTGGTCACGGCCGAGACGCCGAACGCCGAGCAGGCGATCGCCGACGGCGCGTGGCGCAAGCACCAGATGCCGGCCTACCACCTGATCGCCCCGAACGGTCAGGGCGTCAGCCTGGTCAACATCGGCGTCGGCCCCTCCAACGCCAAGACCATCTGCGACCACCTGGCGGTGCTGCGCCCGCAGGCCTGGCTGATGATCGGCCACTGCGGCGGCCTGCGCGACACCCAGACCATCGGCGACTACGTGCTGGCCCACGCCTACCTCCGCGACGACCACGTGCTGGACGTGGTGCTGCCGCCCGAGATTCCGGTGCCGTCGATCGCCGAGGTGCAGCGCGCCCTCTACGACGCGGCCAAGGCGATCAGCGGCGACACCGGCCAGGAGCTGAAGAAGCGCCTGCGCACCGGCACCGTGGTCACCACCGACGACCGCAACTGGGAACTGCGCCACAGCCTGTCGGCCCTGCGCTTCAACCAGAGCCGCGCCGTCGCCATCGACATGGAAAGCGCCACCATCGCCGCCCAGGGCTACCGCTTCCGGGTGCCGTACGGGACGCTGCTGTGCGTGTCGGACAAGCCGCTGCACGGCGAGATCAAGCTGCCGGGCCAGGCCAACGCCTTCTACGAGCGGGCGATCAGCCAGCACCTGCAGATCGGCATCCTCACCTGCCAGCTGCTGCACGAGGAAGGTCCCAACCTGCACTCGCGCAAGCTGCGCGCCTTCGACGAGCCGCCTTTCCGGTAAGGGGTGGCGTCCGGGAACGTGAAAGGGGCGGTGGTCATCCACCGCCCCTTTTTCCTGGCCTCGTGCCCGTCCTACTTGGCGGTCGCGAAGGCGATCGGAATACGGACCTTGGCGCCGGCCGTGGGTACGCCGTCGGCGCTGAGCGGCCGCATCCGGAAATGCCGGCTCATCTGCAGGGCCGCGTCGCCGAACCGGTACTCGGCCGGCGTTTCGCCGATGACCGTGCAGTCGTATAGTCCGCCGTCGGCTGCGACGGTGCAGGCGATCGCGGCCCGGCCGTCGACCTTGGCCGACTTGGCCTCGGGCGGGTAGTAGCGGACGAGGTCCTCGATGGTCGGCTTTTCGGTCCAGATCGGGCGGGTGATCACGGCCGGCTCCACGGACGGAGCCGCCGGATTGGCGGCCCAGACCGCGCCGGCGGCGGTCGAGGCGACCAGGGCGACCAGGGCCAGGCCCGCCTTGCGGCGCAGCGGGGTGACGGAGGCGGTGTTCAGCATGATCAGTCTCTCCTTCAGGGGATGGGGACCCGTCGCGGGCCAATGGCAGCCGAGCGGGGCGTGGGCGCCGCCCAGCACCGAGCCGAGCAGGGTTTCGGCGTAGAGCCGGCGGGCGTGCGGGTGGCGGTCGATCACGGCGGCGTCGCAGGCGATCTCCTGGTCGATGCGCAGGGTGCGGGCGGCCAGGTGGACCAGTGGGTTGAACCAGCACAGGCATTGCAGGGCGACGGCCAGGCCGTTGATGCGGGCGTCGCCGCGCCGCAGGTGGACGTCCTCGTGCGCCAGCACCAGGGCGCGGGCTTCGCCCTCGAAGCGGTCGGCGAAGTCGGCCGGCACGACGATGCGCGGGCGCAGCCAGCCCAGCACCAGCGGGCCGGCCTCGACATGCTCGCCGCGCAGCACGGCCGGCTGCCCGGTCAAGGGCGTGAGGCGGCCGACGGCGCGCACGAACCGCAGCTGGCGCACGGCGAACAGGCTGAAGGCCGCCAGTACGCCCAGCTCCCAGATCACCAGCAGCAGGGTCGGCAGGGCGGGAGCCTTGGCCGCGACCGGGGCGACGGCCTTGCCGGCGGCGGCGACGAGCTCGACCGCCGGGGCCATGATCGCCGTCGGGGCGGGGACCGGAACCAGGCTGACCAGGGCGCAGACCGGCGGGGCCAGCCACAGCACATAGGCCGCTAGCGGCCCGAACCGCCGCCGCACCGGCCGGCGCAGCAGCATCACCGCCAGGATCGCGGCGGCCAGGGCGAGGTTGGCGCGCAGCAGCGCCTCGAGGACGGCGCCGCTCATTTCGAGATCCTCTCGACCAGGGCCTTCAGCTCGGCGACGTCCTCGTCCGACAGCTTTCCGCCCTCGGAGAACTGGGTGACCAGCGGCGCCAGCCGGCCGTCGAACAGCCGATCCAGCAGGCCCTGGCTCTCGGCCTCGACATAGTCGCGGCGGGCCAGCAACGGCGTGTAGAGATAGCGGCGGCCGTCCGGCCTGGCGGCGATGGCCTTCTTCTTCAGCAGGCGGCTGATCAGCTGCTTGACCGTGCCCTCGGTCCAGCCGTTGGGCTCGCCCACCTCGCCGATGATGGCTTCGGAGGTCAGGGGGCTGGACCGCCACAACGCCTCCATGATCACGCTTTCCGCCGAGCTGATCCTCATGGCGCTCCCCGCTGTTTGTGATGACAAGTGTCAACGATGTGACGTTGACACTTGTCATCGGTGTCGTCAACCGGCGTTCTTTTTGGCCTTTTTGCTCCCTCTCTCTAAGAGAGAGGGAGCAAAAAGGCCGCGCCCTACCGCGACACCCGGTCCAGGAACCCGACGATCCCCGCCGCCAGGGCCGGCTCCATGACCGCGCTCATGTGGTCGCCGGGCACGCGCTGGGCGCGAGCCTGGGGCAAAAGGCCGGCCAGGGCCTCGGCCGAGCCGTTGTCGTCGTCGCGCTGGCCGGCGATGACCAGGGTCGGGACGTCGATGTGGGCGATGTCCTCGGCCGAGGTCGGGACGAAGGCGTTGAGCACCCCCAGCATGGCCTCGGGCTTGAGGCCGCCGGCGGCGATCATCGCCTGCACGCGGCGGCCGGCGCGGGGGTCCTTGGCCTGGTCGCCGTTGCGGATGGCGTCCTCGAACATCGCCGCCCGCTCGCCCGCGCCCATCAGGCCCGACGCGCCCATGCCGGCCAGCACCAGCCGCTCGGGCCGCGCCCCGCGCACCAGCATGCGCACCGCCGTGCGCGCGCCCAGCGAATAGCCGACCAGATCGTAGTCGGTGAGGTGCAGGTGCGAGACCAGGGCCTGCTGGTCCATGGCCAGCACGTCGGCGGGCCAGGCGGCCGGGTCGGTCGGGGCGTCGGAGCGGCCGTGGCCGCGCAGGTCCGGGGCGATCACCTTGCGGCCGGCCTGGGCCAGGGCCGCGGCGATCCCGGGCAGGAACCAGTTGCTCTCGGCGCTGGCGAGAAACCCGTGCAGCAGCAGGGTCGGCCAGCCCTCGCCCAGGGTGCGGTAGGCGATGGAGACGCCGTCGAAGCTCTGGAATCGCTGGACCGGAAGCATGGGGGCAGCTTCCGCGCAGTTGCACGATCCGTCCAGTCGCCTGAGCGGACGTCTCGATTTCGTCGCCGTGGATCGCTACATCGGGACCATGACCCGTCAAATCCCCCTGCAAGGCGTCGAGAACTTCCGCGACTACGGCGACTACGCCGCCGGGGCGGGCCGGTTGAAGAAGGGCCTGCTGTTCCGCGCCGCCCACCAGGCCGACGCCACCGACGAGGACCTCTCGGCCATGGCGGGCCTGGGCATCGTCACCATCGTCGACCTGCGCCGCAGCCAGGAGCGCAGCCACCAGCCCTCGCGCCGCTGGCAAGGCTTCGCCGCCGAGGTGATCGACAACGACCTGGGCGGCCAGGGCGACGATCCGTGGCTGACCTTCCTGCGCGGCTGGGATTTCTCGGAAGGCGACTTCCGCGGCTACATGATGGATTCCTATCGCAGGAAGCCGTTCACGCCGCGCCACGTCGATCTCTTCAGGCGCTACTTCGCCGCCCTGGCGCAGGCCAGGGGGCCGGTGCTGATCCACTGCGCCGCCGGCAAGGACCGCACGGGCCTGCTGGCCGCCCTGACCCACAGCCTGGCCGGGGTGTCGCGCGACGACCTGGTCGAGGATTACCTGGCCACCAACGATCCCGAGCGCTACGGCCGCATCGGCGAGCAGATCGGCCGCCACTTCGCCGACTATACCGGCGTCGTCCCGCCCGAAGCGGCGATCCGCGCGGCCCTGGGCGTCGAGGCCGAATACATCCTGGCCTCCATCGAGGCCATCGAGGCGGCCCACGGCTCGATCGAGGCCTATCTGGAGGCCGTGCTGGGCGTCGACGCCAAGGCTCGCGAGGCGATCGCGGCGCATATCCTGGCCTGATCCCGGTTTTCGCCGCTTGATGAAGAAGGCGTGACAAACGCCCGTTCGCGGGCGAGGCTCCGCTCCAGGATCGCGTCAGACGATCCTCTGGGAAGGGCGGAGAGGCATGAGCGAGGTCCTGGACGGCGCGCCGTCGGCCGTGGGTGAAGGCTCGCGCGTCCCCCAATCAGCTCCGGTTAAGGCGCCACTGACGCGAGGCGGGCTGTCCTGGGTGCTGCACCAGGGCTCCCGCGACGTCTATGTGGTGCTGGTCACCATCTACATCTTCGCCCCCTACTTCTCCGGCGTGCTGGTCGGCGATCCGGTGCGGGGCCAGGCGATCATGGCCCAGATCGCCACCGCCTACGGCCTGCTGGTGGCCCTGACCGCCCCGGTGCTGGGCGCGTCGATCGAGCAGTACGGGCCGCGCAAGCCGCTGATCACTCTGGCCCTGACCACCATGCTGCCGCTGCTGGTGCTGCTGTGGTGGGCCATGCCGGCCGGCGGGCTGCCGCTGTGGGCGACGTCGCTGACGCTGATCGTGCTGGGCGTGGCCTATAACTGGGGCGACGCGCTGAACAACGCCCTGCTGCCGCGCGCGGCGGCCACGCCGGCCCAGGCGCCGCTGCTGTCGGGGCTGGGCTATTTCCTGTCCAACGGCCTGTCGGTGCTGATGCTGGTGCTGATGCTGTGGGGCTTCGTGCTGCCGGGACAGGTGGACTGGCCGGGGATCCCCAAGACGCCGCTGCTGGGACTTTCCACCGGCAACCACGAACCCAGCCGCCTGGCCGGGCCGCTGTCGGCGCTGATCATGGCCCTGGGCGCGATCCCGTTCCTGCTGTGGACGCCGGACGCGCCGCGCACCGGGCTTTCGGCCCGCGCCAGCCTGACGGCGGGCCTGGCCCTGCTGCGCGACACCTTCGCCAACCTCAAGGGCCATCGCGACGTGGCCACCTTCCTGGGCGCGCGCATGCTCTATTGCGACGGCATGACCGCGCTTCTGGTGTTCGGCGGGTTGTTCGCGGCCGGGCTGATGGGCTGGGGGCCGCTGGAGATGCTGGTCTACGGCGTGTCGCTGAGCCTGGTCGGCTCGCTGGGCGGCTTCCTGGCCCCGGCGCTCGACCGTCGGCTCGGGCCCAAGCGGGCGGTGCAGGTCGAGATCGCCGGCTGTCTCGCAGCCCTGATCTGCGCCCTGGGCATGCGGCGCGACCGTATCCTCTATGTCTTTCCCTATGATCCCGCCGGACCGGCGGTGTGGGACGGGCCGCTGTTCCGCACTGCGCCGGAGCTGCTCTATGTGGGCCTGGGCCTGATCATCGCCGTCTGCGTCACCGCCCAGTACGCCTCGAGCCGCACCCTGCTGGTGCGCCTGGCCCCGGTGGACCGCACGGCCGCCTTCTTCGGCCTCTACGCCCTGTCGGGAACGGCGACGGTTTGGCTGGGCTCGGCCCTGGTGGCGGCGGCGACCTCCGTCTTCAAGAGCCAGGTGGCGGGCTTCCTGCCGATCGTCGGCCTGCTGGCCCTGGGCTTTATCGCCCTGTTCGCCGTGCGCGGCGGCGGACGGGAAGCTTGAGGCGCTAGCCGGACGGGCCTATCACCTGCCGATGCGCGACGTCGCCCTCATCGCCGCCCCCTGGCGCGACCCTCTGTGGGCGGCGGCCCCCTGGCGGGACGAGCCCTTCGCCTGCGCCCTGCTGTCGGGCGGGGCGGGCGAGCGCTGGTCTTATCTGCTGCGCGATCCGGACCGGACCCTGACCCTGGCGGCCGACGACCGCCGCGATCCCTTTCAGGTCCTGGCCGCCCTGGTCGGCCCGCCGCTGCCCGCCGATCCGGAAGGCCCGCCGTTCCAGGGCGGGGTGGTGGGCCTGGCGTCCTACGAGCTGGGCGATCGGATCGAGGTCCTGAATCTTCCGCGCGGCGACTGGCCCGACCTGGTCTGCGCCCGCTATCCGGCCCTGCTGGCCTTCGACCACCTGGCGCGGACCATCGTCGCCGTCGGTCGGGGCGAGGGGCAGGCGCAGGCCGAGGCGCGGGCTCGCGCCGCCCTGGCCTGGCTGGACGCCCCGGCCCGCGACCCGTTCGAAGGCCGGCTGTGCGAGGCGCTGCAGCCCGAGCCGCCCGCCGCCGACGAGG
>NZ_QHJY01000362.1 GCF_003185805.1 Caulobacter sp. D5 | reverse complement strand
GGATGGGGATGATTATGGGGCGGCTCGAATGGGTGGGGATAAGTTGGGGTTATAAAGTTGCAGGGCTTTGAGTTGGTTGGGTTCTTTTTCCGCGTACGCCGTGTGAGCAGCGTGCGTAAGGCCGCCCCAACTCCGTAAAATCCCCGTGAAAGCGGGGACCCAGGCTTTTTCTGAAACCCAGGGCGCTCGACGATAAAACACCTGGGTCCCCGCTTTCGCGGGGATTTTACGGGGGAGTGGACGGTCGGCGCCGAGGCAGCTGAAAACTGCCCCCCTCCGGCCCTCTGGGCCACCTCCCCCAGAGGGGGAGGATCTTTAGCCTCACACCGCCGCCGGAGCCGGGGTCAGGGCGCGCACGGCGGCGATGATGGGGTCGGCTTCGGTGCGGACCAGCCAGTCGGGGCTGACGTCGGCGAAGCGGACGACGCCGGCGCGGTCGATGACCACCACGGCCGGCTGCGGCAGTTCCCAGGTTCCCGTGCCGGTGACGTCGCCGATGAAGCTTCCCTTGGCGCGCTGGGCGTCCTGGCTGGCCTGGTCGGCGACATAGGTGACGCCGAAGCGACGGCCCAGCTCGTTGCCGAGGTCGGCGGCGACCTTGTAGCTGAGGCCATGCCGCGTGCGGATTTCGACCAGGCGCTCGGGAACCTGCGGGCTGACGGCGACCAGGGTCGCGCCGATCGCCTTGAGGGCCGGGGCCAGGGTCTCTTCATAGTAGGGCAAGGCGATGTTGCAGGCCGGGCAGCCGGCGAAGCGGAAGAAGATCAGCACCGCCGGGCCCTTGGCGGTCAGACCTTCCAGGGTCAGGTCGCCGCCCTCGACGTCCTTCAGGACGAAGGGTTCGACCTTGTCGCCGACCTTGACCCAGGCGTCGGGGTCGGCCGCCTCGACCAGGCGGGCGCGCTGGTCGATGTTGATCTTCAGCGCGGCCGGCTCCCAGGTGCGGACGCGTTCGGCATGCAGAGCGGCCAGGCGCTCGCGCAGGGTCTGTTGGCTCATGAAATCCTCCCGTTTTCGTCTCGAGCGGTCTTGGCGCCCCCTTGGGCGGCGTCTGCGTCTGCGATCGCCATCAGGCGGGCGCGCTCGAAGATCGCCCCCATGCGCCAGTGCTGGTTGGTGTGGGTGGCGGCGTGCTCGTCCCAGCCGCTGTCGCGCCGGAAGCCGCCGACGTCGCCGGTGGCCAGGGCCTGCTCGACCGTCAGCCCGACGACCCGATCGGTCTCGGGCCAGACGAACAGGGCGTCTTCCGGGCAGTAGAGTTCGCACAGGTAGCAGGTCTGGCAGTCGGCCTGGCGGGCGATGATCGCCTTGCCGTTCGGACCGCGCGCCAGGACGTCGCTGGGGCAGACGTCGACGCAAGACCCGCAACCACCGCAGCGGTCGTCGATCACGACCTCGATCATGCGACTTCCTCCAGGCGGGTGCTCTCGAACCGGGTGACGACGCGGTCCAGGCCGTGAGCGCGCTGGCGCGAGGCCAGGCGCGGGTCGAGGCCCGGGGCGTCCTCGCGGCGATGCATGCCGCGGCTCTCGCGGCGCAGCAGGGCCGAGGCCTTGCTCCAGCGCGCGGCGGCGACCAGGGCGGCGGCTTCCCGCGCCCTGAGCAGCCCCCTGCCCCAGCCGCCGGCATGGGCGGAGATCTCGCGCCAGGCTTCGTCGAGCCGCTCGCCCGAGGCGGCCAAGGCCTCGCCGGTGCGGAAGATGTTGCGGTCATAGGCCCCCATCTCGTCGCGCACGATCTGGCGCGCCGCCGGCAGGTCGACCTCGGCCGAGCGGCTCGTCGGCCTAAGCCCGGCCTGGCCGATGTGGCGCAGGCGCTCGCCGGCCTTGGCTTCACGCGAGCGGGAAAAGCGCGCCGCCCCCTGCCCGGCCCACTGGCCCGACGACAACGCCCAGGACGAGTTCACCGCCCCGCCGCCCGAGATCGCGCCTGTGACCCGCTCGCGGCTGGCCGCGTCGCCGGCGGCGAACAGGCCGGGGGCGGCGGTCTGGCAGAGCGTGTCGGTGACCCGCAGGCCCCCGATGCCGCGCACCGTGCCCTCGGCCACCAGGGTCGCCTCGAAGCGCTCGGCATAGGCGTCGATGCCGAAGCGGGCGAAGGGCCGAACGAAGTTGGGCTGCACCTGGGGCATGACCTCGCGGATGTCCTGCGGGATGCGGTCGAGCCGGCAGTAGAGCCGCCCCTTCAGCAGGGCCCGGGCCAGGTGCGGCGACGGATCCGGCCCCGGCGGGATGTCGAGCGCGTTGTCTGCCTCGTCGAACCAGCGGGCGAAGGCGAAGCTCATCGAGCGGGCCATGTTCGTGCCGGCCGGCATGGCCGTGTAGTAGTTGGTGAACTCCATGCCCGAGACGTCGGCCCCGACCTCGACGCCCATCAGCAGGCCATCGCCCGTGTTGTTGGCCGAGCCCAGCAGGCGCGAGGCGAAGGCGCAGCCGCCGGTGGCCAGCACCACCGCCCCGGCCCGGATCGTCCACGGCCGCTCGCCGCGCAGAGCGATCCCGGCCGCGCCGGTGACCACGCCGTCGGAGTCGGTCAGCAGTTCCAGGGCCGGATGGTGGTCGAGGATGGTCGCCCCGGCTTCCAGGGCGAAGGCCCGCATGGCCCGCATGTATTCGGGGCCGCGCAGACCTCGGTAGTAGGTCTGGCCCTTGTCGTCCTGGGTGAAGGCGTAGCGCCCGGCCAGTTGCGGCAGGCTGGTCCAGGTAAGATCGAGGATCCGCGCCATCCAGTCGGGATCGCCCAGGCCCAGCGAGCGCTTGAAGCGGTCGGCGACGGCCGCCTCGCGCTGCTCGGGCGGAACCCACCAATGACCGGGTCCGGCCGTGGCGGTGACGCCGCTGGTTCCGCAGTATCCCTTGTCGGCCAGGATCACCCGCGCCCCCTCGCGGGCGGCGGCGATCGCGGCCCAGGTTCCGGCCAGCCCCCCGCCGATGACCAGGACGTCGGTCTCCCAATGCGGCGTCTCGAAATCCGCGCTCATCCGGCCACCGTTCCGTTGAACGAGCGGTCGAAGGCGGCGGCCGGATCGAGGGTCGAGGTGATCGCCCCGGCGCCGCGGAAATGGTCGAGCACGGCGCGGGCCTCGGTCACCGAACCGTCGTCGATCGGCACGGGGGCGAAGCGGTAGTAGCGGACGGTGTACTGGGCCACGTCCAGCGACAGGCCGGTCTCCTTGGACAGCACAGCGGCGAAGGCGTCGGGATTGTCGATCGCCCAGCGCCGGGCCCTGGCCAGGCGGCGCAGGAAGTCGTCGATCTGCGGCCGCTTGGTCTCGATCGCCTTGAGGCTGGCGGCCTCGTAGCCGGCGCCGAGCAGGATCCCCTCGCCGTCGACCAGGATGCGGGCGCTGTCGTGCAGGCGGGCCAGGGCGACGTAGGAGCCCCAGGTCACCCAGGCGTCGATCGAGCCGGCGGTGAAGGCGGCCTTGGCGTCGCCCGGGCTGAGGAAGACCAGCGAGATGTCGGACGGCTTGAGGCCCGCCTTCTCGATCACCCGCAGCAGCAGGTAGTGGCCGATCGAGCCGCGCCCCGTGGCGATCTTCTTGCCCTTCAGGTCGGCGGGCGCGCGGATGGGCGAGTCCTTGGGGACCAGGATGGCGGTCGCCCCGCCGCCGCTGCGGGCGGCCTGGACGGCCTTGATCTTGGCCCCGCTGGCATAGGCGAACAGGAACGGCGCGTCGCCGGCCTCGCCCAGGTCCACCGCTCCAGCGCCCAGGGCCTCGAGCAGGGGCTGAGCGGCGGGGAATTCGCTCCACTCGATCTTGTAGGGGACGCCTTCGAGGGCGCCCGAGGCGATCAGCACGGCCTTGGTGCCGCCGCGCTGGCTGCCGACCTTGAGCGGCGCGGCCGCATCGCCCTTGCCGCAGGCCGCAAGCCCCGACGAGAGACCGGCGAGCGCGCCGAGGCCGATGATGAGCTGGCGTCTTTGCATGCCGCCCTCCCCTTAGAAGCGTTGGGTCAGGCGGGCGTAGTAGTAGCCGCCGGTGATGCCGAAGGGCGAGAACAGGCCGAACTGCAGCGTGCCCTGGTCGGAATTGACGATGCCGATCTTGTCGGGGTGCTGGTCGAACAGGTTGTTGGCCCCGATGGCGATGTTGGTGGTCGGCCGCACGTCCCAGGCGATGTCGAGATCGGTCACCCACTTGGGACTGAAGGTGCGGTCGAGGCTCGCCGAGGTTCCGGCCTCGGTATATTCGCCGTAGCGGGTGGCGCGCAGGCTGGCGCTGAGCGTCTGGCGGCTCCAGACCGCGCCCAGCACGATCTTTTCGCGCGGCGTGCCGCGGGTCAGGTCAGAGATCTTCTGGCGGTCGAACAGGACGAGGCTGGGGTTCACCGCCTTGAGGATGGCCGGCGTCTCGATGACGTCGCGGACCTTGGTCTTGTTGAAGGCGTAGGCGGCGTTGAGGTTCAGCTTGCCGGCCGAGCCGAGGTCGAGGCCGTACTCGGCCACGAAGTCGATCCCCGTCGTCCGGGTCGAGACGGCGTTGGTGTAGTAGGTCGCCGTCAGGCCCTGCGGGAAGCGGGCCAGCAGGCCGACCAGCGCCGCCTGCGACTGCAGCTGGGTCACCGACAGGTCGAGGTTGCTGGTGTCGACGATGCGGTCGTCGATGTCGATCTGGTAGGCGTCGAGGGTCAGGCGAAGGCGGGCCAGCGGCTCGGCGGTGATGCCGAAGCTGTAGTTGGTCGAGGTCTCAGGCTTCAGCGGCGTCGCGCCCAGGGCCTTGGCCTCGGCGCTGTCGGTGCGCAGCACCTTGGTCGGATAGGTCAGGTATTCGCCGGGCGTGCAGACGCCGCCGCGGAAGGTGTTGTTGGGCGCGGCCGGGCACAGGCTGCCGGAGATGGTCGAGGTGGCGAAGATGCTCTGGCCCAGCGACGGGGCGCGGAAGCCGTTGCTGACCGTGGCGCGCAGGGCGTAGCCGGGCAGGAACTCCCAGCGGGTGGTCAGCTTGCCGCTGGTCGTCTCGCCGACGTCGCCGGTGTAGCGCTCGTGGCGCAGCGCGGCGCCGACGTACCAGTTTTCCGTCAGATCGGTCCCGAGGTCGGCATAGACGGCGTAGGAATGGCGCGAGGTCGAGCCGGCGTCCTCGGGCGCGGTGCCGGCGTAGGACGACAGGCCAGGGTTCGGGCGCAGGCCGGCGAAGGGCTGGCCGGCCGGGATGACGTAGTCGCCGACCACGTAGGAGGCCTCGTCGCCGGCCTCGATCAGGAAGTGCTCGTAGCGGTGCTCGAGGCCCCACGACACCTGCAGCGGATGCGGCAGGACGCCCGCAAACTCCCGCGTGACGTCGAGGTTGTTGGTCCACTGCTGGAACTGGTGGGTCGACAGGTGGAAATAGGTCGGGCTGTCGGTGCCGAGGGTGGCGTTCAGCGTGTTCTCGCCGTCGAGCTGGGCGTGGTCCTGGGCGAAGGTGGTCGAGGCGTCCCACGACCAGCCGGCCTTTTCGCCGCGTGCGCCGAAGCTGGTCTGCCAGTCGAGCTCGAAGATCCGCCGCAGGGCGTTGAAGCCGTTCGGATAGACCTCGGGCAGCGAGTTGCGGTTCAACGGCCGGCCGGCGGTGACGCCGGTGACGGGCGCGAGGTTGGGCAGGAAGCTGCCGGTGACCTTCTTCGACGAGCGGTGGCTGACCGTGCCGCTGGAATAGAGCGTCAGGTCGCGCCAGGGCAGTTCGGCGTTGTAGGCCGTGGCGATGATGTCTTCCTCGCCCGGGCCGTAGCTGGCGCCCCAGTAGTAGCGGTCGGCGGTGGCGTCGCGGGCGTCGGGGGTGACCGTGGTCACGCCGCCGGTCGTGGTGACGGTGGGCTGGTAGAGGTACTGGGCGCGGGACGGCACGGCGCGCGAGGCGGCCTCGTTGTTCTTCCAGTTGATCGCCAGCTGCAGGAAACCGCCGTCCTCGCCCAGCGGGCGGGCCCAGGTCAGGCTGGCGGCGCGGGTGTCGCCGTCGCCCAGATAGTTCTGGCCGCCGGTGTAGGAGAACTCGCCGCCTTCGGTTCCCTTCTTGAGGATGATGTTGACGACGCCGGCGATGGCGTCCGAACCGTACTGGGCCGAGGCGCCGTCGCGCAGCACCTCGATGCGCTCGATGGCGCTGGCCGGGATCAGGTCGAGATCGACCGGCACGCCGCCGCGGCCGACGCGGGCCAGGTTGTTGATCAGCGAGGTGGTGTGGCGGCGCTTGCCGTTGACCAGGAACAGGGCCTGGTCGCCGTTGAGGCCGCGCAGGGTGATGGCCCGCACCGTCCACGAGGTGCCGCCGCCGTTGACGCCGGGCAGGTTGAACGACGGGATCAGGGTGTTGAGCACCTCCTTCAGACCGACCTTGCCGGTGGCGGTGAGCTGCTCGGAGGAGATGACGTCGATGGGCGCGGGGCTGTCGGCGACCGTACGGCGCACACCGCGCACGCCGGTGACGACGACGCCGTCCACGGAGTCGAGCGCCGCGTCGGGCGCGTCGACAGTCGGGATCGGCTCGGCGGCCAAGGCCGCGCCCGAGGCGCAGGCCAGCAGCAGACCGGCGAAGGCCGAACGTTTGAGGGTCTGGGAAATCGGGGTCTGGGAAGCCAGGATCTGGGAAACACGAGTCAAAAGTCTATCCCCCGCGCGGTGATCCGCGTCGTTGCATGGTCTTGAAAGAGAGGAAGGTCGTGGGCGGTCCGGCGGACGTCAGGCGAGGACCGGACCGACGGACGGGCGGAGCTGGTCGAGGACGACGCTCATGGGGAACCTCCATCTCGCCGACACGAGACGGTCGGCGGAGGCGAACATGGCGAGCGCGCCCAAACCCGGCGAACGAGTATTTCTCCGAAAGAATTCAGAGATTTATATATCGCGATACGCAATAATCGGCATTTGCGGAACACATAGTCGCTGGGGTTGTCGCGATGTTTCAGCGGTGCCGGACGAAACCATCAGCGGGGCTCGACAGCGCCCTTGCGCGACGCTTGAGGATCGCCGAAACAAACCCCATCAATTTCATAGAGTTTTCTCCCGATGACATCGCGTCCCGTGATCGCCGTGGTCGGCGCCGGCTTCAGCGGCGTCATGACCGCCCTGCACCTTTTGCGGGAGGGCGACGGCGCGCGGGTCGTCCTGCTGGAGCGGCGCAGCCCCGTGGGCCTGGGCGCGGCCTACGCCACGCATAATCCCAGCCACCGGCTGAACGTGCGGGCCGGCAACATGAGCGCCTGGCCGGACCGGCCGGGCGACTTCACCGCCTGGCTGCGCGGCCAGGGACTGGAGGTCGGGGCCGGCGATTTCGCCACGCGCGGCGACTACGGCCGCTATCTGCAGGGCCTGCTGGCCGACGCGGTCGCCGGGCCGGAAGCCGCGGGCCGGCTGATCGTCGCGCCCTACGAGGTGGTGGGCCTGGAGCCGGGCGGCGACGGCTGGCGACTGACGACGGCCATGGGCCGGCCGATCCTGGCCAACGCCGTGGTCCTGGCCCTGGGCAATCCGCCGCCCTGCCGGCCGGCCGGCGTCGACGAGGCCCTGGCCGCCTCGCCCGCCTATGTCGCCGATCCCTGGCGCTGGGATCCGAAGGCCCTGCCGCAGGGGCCGGTGCTGCTGCTCGGCACGGGCCTGACCATGATCGACGTGGCCCTGAGCCTGGAAGACGCCATGCCCGGCCGTTCGATCATCGCCCTGTCACGACGGGGCCTGACGCCGCGCGAGCACGAGGGCGAGCCGCCCGAACACCCGCCACAGCCGCCCTCGCGCGACCTGAGCCCCCACGCGGCCTTGGAATGGCTGAAGCGGACGGCGGCCGTGCACGGCTGGCGGACGGCGGTCGACGCCCTGCGCCCGGCGACCCAGGACCTGTGGCGCGGCTGGAGCGTGGCGCGCAAGCAGGCCTTCCTGCGTCACGCGCGGCCGTTCTGGGACGTGCACCGCCATCGCCTGTCGCCCGAGGTGGCGTCCCGCGTGGCCAATCTGCGCCAGTCCCGACGCCTGAAGGTCGCCGCCGGCAAGATCGTGCGCCTGGCCGAGAGGCCGGACGGCCGCGTCGAAGGCGCCTGGCGGCCGCGCGGCGAGATGGACGCCCAGCCGTTCGTCGTCAGCGCGGTGATCAACGCCACCGGCCCCACCGGCGACGTGACACGATCGCGCGATCCGCTGGTCCTCGACCTGATCCGCCGGGGCCTGGCGCGCCCCGACCCGATGCGGCTGGGTCTCGACGTCGATCCCGACAACCGCCTGCTCGACATCTCGGGCGCGGCCGCCCCCAGCCTGTTCGCGGTCGGCCCGGTGACGCGCGGCGCCTGGTGGGAGATCAACGCCGTGCCCGACATCCGGAGCCAGGCGGCGCAGGTGGCGAGGGCTGTGCTGGGAGCGGTGGGTTAGGCCGTATCGACTGGCGTACCGGGTCGGTAAAAGCAGTCCCCCACTGCCGCCTCCCTCGCCCTCGTGGCGAGGGCCCATGCCCGCGACCGCTCAGACCCAGGCCAGCCTGCAAAAACCTGAGCAGGCTGAACCATGGATCCTGGGCACAAGGCCCAGGAAGGCGATTGTTAGCGCCGGAGAAAATGCGCCAGCTCGTGAATGTCGATCCGGCGCTGGATCCCAGACACGAAAAACCCCCGCCGGCGGACCGACGGGGGTGTTTTCAGCAAGTAAGCTCTGAAGCTTACGCGCCGCCCGGGAAGCGGAACGGAACCTTCACGGTGCCGGTCTTGGCGCCCATCG
>NZ_QHJY01000361.1 GCF_003185805.1 Caulobacter sp. D5 | reverse complement strand
CTGGTGCTTCAATCGCCTTTGGCGGGGTGGTCGGGACCGTTGGAGGAGGTTCCGGACGCGGTGTTCGCGCAGCGGATGCTGGGGGACGGGGTGGCGATCGATCCGGTGGGGTCGGTGCTCGTGGCCCCTTGCGACGGCGTGGTTGTGAGCGTGCACCGGTCGGGGCATGCGGTGACGATCCGCGCTGTGAACGGGGCCGAGGTGCTGATGCACGTGGGCCTGGAGACGGTGGCGCTGGGCGGGGAGGGCTTCAGTGTCCACGTCGCCGAGGGGCAGGCGGTGAGCGCCGGCGATGCGCTGATCGGCTTTGATCTGGATCTGCTGGCCCGCAAGGCCAAGAGCCTGATCACGCCGGTGGTCATTACCAATCCCGAGGCCTTCTCGATCGTCCGGCGGAGCCAGGACATCGAGACGGACGTAGGCGGGTTCCTGATGGAGCTGGTCCCGGTGGCGGGCGCTGCGGTGGTCGCTGAGACCACGACGTCCGAAGTCTCCCGCGAGATCGTCGTGCCGCTGGCGCATGGCGTCCACGCCCGTCCGGCGGCGCGGATCGCCGAGACGGCGCGGGGCTTTGCCGCCGAGGTCGCGATCGTGGCCGGCGGACGTCGGGCGAGCGCCAGGAGCCCGGTCGGGGTGATGGCCCTGGCCGTGAAGCTGGGCGACCACATCTCCATCGTCGCTTCCGGCGCGGACGCCCAGGCCGCCGTGGACGCCGTCGCCGCCCTGATCGAAGGCGGCATGGGCGAGAAAGCCGGCGAGGTCGCGCCGAAGATCGAAGAGGCCCCGATTGTCCTCGCTGCACCCGAGGCGTCCGAGCCGGGCGTGCTGCGCGGGGTGATGGCCGCGCCGGGCCTGGCGATCGGCCAGGCGGTGCGGCTGGCGGTGGAAGAGATCGCCGTCGTCGAAGCCGGCGCCGGTATCGCCGCCGAGCTCGCGGCGCTGGACACGGCCCTGGATGCGGTCCGCGCCCGCATCGCCCTGGCCGCCGAGACCGGCGAGGCCGCCCGCAAGGCGATCCTGGCCGCTCATCTGGCCTTCCTCGAAGACCCCGAACTGACCGCCGCCGCGCGGAAACTGATCGGCGAGGGCAAGAGCGCCGGTTTCGGCTGGCGGCGCGCCGTCGGCGGCTATGTCGAGGCGCTTAAAGGTTTGGGCGACCGGCGCCTGGCCGAGCGGGTCGACGACCTGATCGATCTGGAGCGCCAGGTGCTGCGCGCCCTGCTGGGCCTGGAGGAAGAGACCGCCCGCGCCCTGCCGGCCGGGGCCATCCTGCTGGCCGACGAGCTTTTGCCCTCGCAGCTGATGGGCGTGGATCCGGCCCGCGTGGCCGGCTTCGCCACCGCCCGCGGCGGACCCACCTCGCACGTGGCCATCCTGGCCGCGGCCATGGGCCTGCCGGCCCTGGTCGCCGTCGGTGCTGGCGCGCTGGAGATCGCCGACGGGACGGCCCTGATCCTCGACGCCGAAGGCGGCAAGCTGCGCGTCGCTCCCGGGGCCGACGCCCTGGCTCAGGCCCAGAGCGCCATCGCCGCCCGCCACGAGCGCCGCGCCGCCGCCAAGGCCGCCGCTCACGAGCAGAGCACGACCGCCTGCGGTACGCCGATTGAAGTCTTCGCCAATGTCGGCTCGGAGAAGGACGCCAGGGCCGCTACGGCCAATGGCGCCGAAGGCTGCGGCCTGCTGCGCACCGAGTTCCTGTTCCTCGACCGCGACACCCCGCCCAGCGAGGACGAGCAGGCGGCCCAGTACCAGGCTGTCGCCACGGCCCTCGAAGGCAAGCCGCTGATCGTGCGCACCCTCGACGTCGGCGGCGACAAGGCCGCCCCCTACCTGCCGATCCCGGCCGAGGAGAACCCGGCGCGCGGCCTGCGCGGCGTGCGGGTGTCGCTGTGGCGGCCGCACCTGCTGAAGACCCAGCTGCGCGCCATCCTGCGGGTTACGCCGCTGGGCCAATGCAAGATCATGGTCCCGATGGTGGGCAGTCTCTCCGAACTGCGCGCCGTCCGCGCCGTGCTGGAAGAGGCCAAGAAGGAGCTGGGGATCACGCAGCGCGTCGAGCTGGGGGTGATGATCGAGACCCCGGCCGCGGCCGTCACCGCCGACCTGATCGCCGCCGAGGCCGACTTCCTGTCCATCGGCACCAACGACCTGACGCAATACGTCCTGGCCATGGACCGGGGCAATCCGGAACTGGCCGCCCGCATCGACGCCCTGCACCCGGCCGTGCTGCGGATGATCGACCAGACCTGCCGGGGGGCGAGCCAGCACGGCCGTTGGGTCGGTGTCTGCGGCGGCCTGGCCTCGGATCTCGCGGCCGTGCCCGTCCTCCTCGGTTTGGGCGTCACGGAACTCTCCGCCACCGCCGCCATCGTGCCGGAGGTGAAGGCCCTGGTGCGCACCCTGGATCTTGCCGCCTGCCGCGAGCTTGCCGCCCAAGCCCTGGACCAGACCTCGCCCGAGGCGGTCCGCGATCTTGCCAAATCCTTCCAGGCCGGAGCCTGAGCCATGAAGTCGCCGCTCGAAATCCTCCAGCCGCTCGGCCGGGCCCTGATGCTGCCGATCGCGGTGCTGCCGGTGGCGGGCCTCCTGCTACGCCTTGGCCAGCCGGACCTGCTGAACATCCCCTTCATCGCCGCCGCCGGCGATGCGATCTTCGCCAACCTCGGCCTTCTCTTCGCCATCGGCGTCGCCGTGGGTCTCGCCCGCGAGAACAACGGCGCGGCCGGGCTGGCCGGCGTGGTCTGCTTCCTGATCGCCACCGAGGGCGGCAAGGCCCTGCTGCATGTGCCGGCCGAGGCGACGGCGGGCTTGGCCGAAGCCCACGCAGCCCTGGCCGGGGCGGCCTACAAGGCCAAGGCCCTGTCCAAGCTCAGCGTGCCGATCGGCATCCTGTCCGGCGTGATCGGGGGGCTGTTCTACAACCGCTTCTCCGGTTTCAAGCTGCCCGAGTACCTGGCCTTCTTCAGCGGCCGGCGCTTCGTGCCGATCGTGGCGGGCCTTGCGGGCCTGGTGATGGCCGGGCTGGTGGGCCTTGGCTACGACGCCATCAACGGCGGGGTGGACGCGGCCAGCCGGGCCATCGTCGGCTCGGGGCAGTGGGGGCTTCTGGTCTACGGCTTCCTCAACCGCATCCTGATCGTCACCGGCCTGCACCACATCCTCAACAACATCGCCTGGTTCGTGATCGGCGACTTCCATGGGGCGACGGGGGATCTGCGGCGGTTCTTCGCCGACGATCCGACCGCCGGCGGCTTCATGAGCGGCTTCTTCCCGGTGATGATGTTTGGCCTGCCGGCCGCGTGTCTGGCCATGCTGCACACCGCAAGGCCCGAGCGCCGCAAGGCCGTGGCCGGCATGCTGGTCTCCCTGGCCCTGACCTCGTTCCTGACCGGGGTGACCGAGCCGATCGAGTTCTCGTTCATGTTCCTGGCCCCGGCGCTCTACGCCGTGCACGCGGTGCTGACCGGCGTCTCCATGGCGCTGATGAACCTGCTGGACGTGAAGCTGGGCTTCACCTTCTCGGCGGGGCTCTTCGACTACGTGCTGAACTTCGGCAAGGCGACACACCCGCTCTTCCTGCTGCCGATCGGGGCGGTCTATTTCGCCGTCTATTACGGCCTCTTCCGGTTCTTCATCGTCAAGTTCGACCTCAAGACCCCGGGGCGCGAACCGGAGGAGGAAGCCGCCCTGCTCAACGCCGCCCCGGCCACGAGCGCTGGCGGCCGTGGCGCCGACTTCGTCATCGCCCTGGGCGGCGGCGCCAACCTGGTCAGCGTCGACGCCTGCACCACGCGGCTTCGCCTGATCGTCGCCGACCAGAAAATCGTCGACGAGGCCCGCCTCAAGGCCCTGGGCGCGCGCGGCATCGTCCGCCCCTCCGACAAGGCTCTGCAGGTGGTGCTGGGCCCCATCGCCGACACCGTCGCCGGCGAGATCCGCCAGGCGGCGGGGGCCGGGGTGCAGGTTGCGGCCGCCGTGGCCCAAGCGCCGGCCAAGGCCGCTTCCGATCCCGTCACGGCCAAGGCCCTGCTGCCCGGCCTTGGGGGGCTGTCCAACCTGCTCGCCGTCAGCGCCTGCTCCAGCCGCCTGCGCCTCGAACTGGCCGATCCTTCGAAGCTGGACGAGGCCGCGCTCAAGGCCGCCGGCGTCCGGGCGCTCGTGCGGCTCGACGGGCCGGTGGCGCACCTCGTGCTCGGACCCAAGGCCGAGGCCGTGGCCAAAGCGCTGCAAGAGGCGGTGGCCGTCTAGGCGCTCACCCCCTTCCGTGAAATCCCCGCGAAAGCGGGGACCCAGGCGTTTTATCGTCGAGCGCCCCGCCTTTCAGAAAAAGCCTGGGCCCCCGCTTT
>NZ_QHJY01000360.1 GCF_003185805.1 Caulobacter sp. D5 | reverse complement strand
CGTGCTGGCGGGCCTGACGGCCGCCGCCCTGGTCGCGACCTCCCCGTCCACCGCCCGCGCCTGGATCCCCGGCGTCATGGGCGTGACCGCCATCGGCGCGCTGATCGGCGTCTAGGTCGTCACCCTCGCCTACGGGAAAAGGCGCAAGCCATGAACACCCCTACCCTGCCCGGAGGGCCGGAGGGGGGTCAGCGCCCCGCCGCGACGATGGCCTTCCACACCGCCAGGGCCTGGCTCATCTCGCGGACGTCGTGGACCCGGACGGCCTCGACGCCGCAGTCGGCGCCGTGCAGGTGGACGGCCAGCGAGCCGCCCAGGCGGTCGCGGGCGTCCTGGGCGCGGGGGTCGATGGCGGCGATGAAGCGCTTGCGGCTGGCGCCCAGCAGCACGCGGTAGCCCAGGGCCACGAAGCGCGGCAGGGCCGACAGCAAAGCCAGGTTATGCGCCGGCGTCTTGCCGAAGCCGATGCCGGGATCGAGCCAGATCTTCTCGCGCTCGACGCCGGCGGCCATGGCGGTGAGCGCCCGGGCCAGCAGGAAGGCCTCGACCTCGGCGACGACGTCGTCATAGCGCGGCTCGTCCTGCATGGTGCCCGGCTCGCCGCGCAGGTGCATGAGGATGACTTCGCAGCCCAGCTCGGCGGCGACCTCGGGGGCGTCGGGGGCGAAGCGCAGGGCCGCGACGTCGTTCCAGATGTCGGCCCCGGCGGCGACGGCGGCGCGGGCGACTCGGGGCTTCATGGTGTCTATCGAGATGGCGGCGTCGCTCTCGGCGCGGATGGCGCGGATCAGCGGGACGACGCGGGCGATCTCCTCGGCCTCGGACACCGGGTTCGCGCCCGGCCGGGTGCTCTCGCCGCCGATGTCGAGGATGGTCGCGCCGTCGTCGATCAGCCGGCGGGCGTGGGACAGGGCGGCGGCGGGATCGAAGAACCGGCCGCCGTCCGAGAAGCTGTCGGGCGTGACATTGACCACGCCCATGACGCGCGGGACGGCATGGATCATGGGCGTGGGTTTAGACCCGTGGGTCGTTGTCGTCACCAGCCGATGAAGGTGGTGAAGTCGTCGATCATCGAGGTCCAGACGCCGAAGTCGTCTTCGAGCACGGCCGTGCTGCGGCCGGCGTTGATGTTGACGTCGTACTGGACGTAGGGGTCGCCTTCGTCGTCGATATAGGCCTTCAGGTAACGGTTCTGGCGGTTCCACTCGTTGATCTTGGCCGCCGACATCGGCTGCTTGAGGTCGAAGCTGGCGGCGAACTGCAGGGCCTTGCAGCGCGGCTTGGCGGTGCAGTCGTAGAAATAGACCGTGAAGTTCACGCCGCCGGCGGCGCTCTTGATCATCGGGTCGCCGGTCTCGTCCTTGGTCAGTTCGGCCTTGTAGCCGGCGTCCTGCAGCCACTTGGCGACCTCGGGGCCGGTCATGCCGTCGACGTGGATGTCGCCCGGCGCCGCGGAAGCGGCTGTGGGGGCGACCAGAGGGGTGGTCGCGACCAGGGCTCCGGCCATCAGGCCCAGCATCGACGTCTTCATGCGCGTTCCCTTGCGTTTCAACTCCGAAGGGAAGCTGTACCACCCCCTCGCCCGGGAAGACCAGAACGGGGCCGCAAGGAAGCCGTGGACGACCGGTGGAGCAAAACAAAAGCCGGACCCGACGAGCGGATCCGGCTTTCGCGGTCTCAAAAAGTTCGTTCGCGCCTTAGGCGGTGACGCCCGTGGGCGAGACCGGCACCGAGGCCACGGGACCCGTCGGCTTCTTCTCCTCGGTCTCCTCGCGGATGGGCGCGACGCCCTTGGTGACGCCGATGATCTCGTCGCCGCTCAGGGTCTCGAACTCCAGCAGGGCCTTGGCGACCGAGTGCAGGTCTTCCAGCTTCTCGGTCAGGATCCGGCGGGCGTCGTCCTCGCCGCCCTTCACCAGGCGACGGACCTCGGCGTCGATCTTGACCATGGTGTCGGGCGAGACGTTCTGGGTGCGGGCCACCGAGTGGCCCAGGAAAACCTCTTCCTGGTTGTCGCCGTAGGCCACGGTGCCCAGGTCGTCGGAGAAGCCCCAGCGGGTGACCATGTTGCGGGCCAGGTTGGTGGCCGCGCTGATGTCGCTCGACGCGCCCGAGGTGATCTTCTCCTTGCCGAAGATCAGCTCCTCGGCCACGCGGCCGGCCATCATGATGGCCAGACGCGAGGTCATCATGTCGTAGCTCATCGAGTAGCGGTCGCCTTCCGGCAGCTGCATGACCATGCCCAGGGCGCGGCCGCGCGGCACGATGGTGGCCTTGTGGACCGGGTCGGCGACCGGGACGTTAAGGGCCACCAGGGCGTGGCCGCCCTCGTGATAGGCCGTCAGCTTCTTCTCGTCCTCGCTCATGGCCATCGAGCGGCGCTCGGCGCCCATCATGACCTTGTCCTTGGCGTGCTCGAAGTCGTGCATGGTGACCATGCGACGGTTCTTGCGCGCGGCGGTCAGAGCGCCTTCGTTGACCAGGTTGGCCAGGTCCGCGCCCGAGAAGCCGGGGGTGCCGCGGGCCAGGGTCTTGACGTCGACGTCGGCGGCCAGCGGCACGTTCTTCATGTGCACGCGCAGGATCTTCTCGCGACCGGCGACGTCCGGGTTCGGGACCACGACCTGGCGGTCGAAGCGGCCCGGACGCAGCAGGGCCGGGTCCAGAACGTCGGGACGGTTGGTGGCGGCGATCAGGATGATGCCTTCGTTGGCCTCGAAGCCGTCCATCTCGACCAGCAGCTGGTTGAGGGTCTGCTCGCGCTCGTCGTTGCCGCCGCCCAGGCCGGCGCCGCGGTGGCGACCGACGGCGTCGATTTCGTCGATGAAGATGATGCAGGGGGCGTTCTTCTTGGCCTGCTCGAACATGTCGCGCACGCGGCTGGCGCCGACGCCGACGAACATCTCGACGAAGTCCGAACCGGAGATGGTGAAGAACGGCACGCCGGCTTCACCGGCCACGGCGCGGGCGATCAGGGTCTTGCCGGTGCCGGGAGGGCCGACCAGCAGGGCGCCCTTGGGGATCTTGCCGCCCAGGCGCTGGAACTTGGCCGGGTCCTTCAGGAAGTCGACGACCTCCTGCAGCTCTTCCTTGGCCTCGTCCACGCCGGCGACGTCGTCGAACAGCACGCGGTTCTTGTTCTCGGTCAGCAGGCGGGCCTTGGACTTGCCGAAGCCCATGGCGCCCTTGGTGCCGCCCTGCATCTGGCGCATGAAGAAGATCCACACGCCGATCAGCAGCAGGATCGGCAGCATGTTCAGGAACAGGCCCAGCACGTTGAACTTGTTCGGGTCCTGGATCTGGATGTCGGCGTTGCGCGCCTCCAGCCGCTTGATCAGGTCCTCGTTGTTCGACGGCGCGTTGACGACATAGACCGTCTTGCCGTCGGCGGCCGTGACCTTGACCTGCTGACCATTGATCTCGGCCTTCTTGACCTGGCCGTTATCGATGTTCTTCAGCAGCTGCGAATAGCTGGCGCCGCCTTCGCGATGCACCGGGTTGCCCTGTCGCATCACGGTCCAAGCCATGATCAGGACGAACACGATGGCCAGCCAGATGCCCACGTTCCTCAGATTCATACGCGTCGTCTTCCCAAAGCTATCGCTCGTCGACCCAAGATAGGACGACTGACGGCGTTTCGCCACGCGCGCGATATCAGGTCGCAGGTTCTTGATCGATGAAGCCGCACGCGGCTTCGAACCTTTCCCGGATCAGCACGCTCGCGCCGAACGCGCTATCCCTTGCAAGGATCGGGCTAGAGGCCTGTCCCGAGGCGTCGACCGACGCCGGCAGCACCGGTCGGACGACGGCCGGAAAATTCTTCAGAACCTGGCGTTCGCAGGCCGGCAGACGGGCCGAAAGACCGCCGAGCGCGCGGATCGTCACCGGCTCGCGCGCCGTGACGAGGTAGCGGCCATCCCAGACGGCGGTCTCGCCGGCGGCGAGAACGAGGCTTTCCAGCCCCCCTCGCCTGGCCTCGCCCGCCTCGCGGACGAAGAGCGCGCCGGCCTCGTCGGCGACGATGCGGGCGCCGGCCAGGGTGGCGGTGAAGGTCTCGCCCCGCGCCAGCCGCTCGACCAGCCGGGACAGGCGATCGCCGCGCGGCGGCGTCGTGG
>NZ_QHJY01000359.1 GCF_003185805.1 Caulobacter sp. D5 | reverse complement strand
CCGGCGCGATCGACGTGCTGGTCAACAACGCCGGCTACGGCCTGGTCGGCGCGGTTGAAGAGGCTTCTCTGGAAGAGGTCCGCGCCCAGTTCGAGACCAACGTCTTCGGGCCGCTCAGCGTGCTCAAGGCGGTGCTGCCGGCCATGCGGGCGCGGCGGTCGGGGCGGATTGTCAACATCACCTCTGTCTCGGGCCTGGCCGTCTGGGCCGGCACCGGCGTCTACTGCGCCAGCAAGTGGGCCCTGGAAGGCCTGACCCAGACCCTGGCGGCCGAGGTCGCCGAGCTGGGGATCAAGGTGATCAACGTCGCCCCGGGCGGTTTGCGCACGAGCTTCGCCAAGGGCTCCAAGACCATCGTGGCCGACAAGCTGCCCGACTATGAGGGCCTCGCCCGCGACGCCGAGCGGATCATGGCCGACCACGCCGGCGCCGAGCCCGGCGATCCGACTAAGGCCGCCCTGGCCGTGCTGGCTGTCGTCGATGCGCCCGAACCGCCCCTGCACCTGCTGCTGGGCGAAGACGCCCTCCACTACGCCGGCTACGCGATCGACGGCCTGAAGGCCGACATCGACGCCTGGCGCGACCTCTCCCTTTCCATCGCCTTCGACTGACCCAAAGGACCGCCCGTGACCAACACCCTGATCTTCGTCGACCTGGCCAGCGACGATCCCGCCAAGGCCGGCGAATTCTATGCTGAGGTGTTCGGCTGGCAGAACGACGCCCGGCCGCAGGGGATCTATCACCGCATGGTCCCGGGCGGTCAGTTCAAGAACCCCGACGGCTCCGACAGCCAGATCGGCAACCTGCATCTGGGCATCTTCGACGCCGCCAACGCCCGCCCGCATCCGGAGAGCGTCGGCGTCGAGCCCCGCGACCTGTCGACCGACGGCCGCAAGCCTCGCATCTGGATCCTGATCGGCGACAACGACAGCGCCGACCGCATCCTGGGAACCGCCGAGAAGCTCGGCGCGACCCTGCTCTGGCGCGACCACTACTGGGCCGAGTTCAACGGCTACAACCACGCCTTCCGGGATCCGTGGGGCAATGAGATCGTGCTGTGGGGTAAGGCGGGCGCGGACCCGCAGGTGCCGGAGAGCTTCAGCCGGGAGTAGCCGCCTGACGGCGGCCCCCTCAGTCGCTCCGCGACAGCTCCCCCAGCGGGGGAGCATCTGCGCCGCGTAATCCTCCCCCTCTGGGGGAGGTGGCCCAGAGGGCCGGAGGGGGTCCCGCGCAGCGGGTAACGCACCTGCGAAGCCTCATATTGCACCGCACCCAACACCGGCGCATCATCCGGCGATAACCAGAAAAGATCGCCGGGAGCGCAGGATGTCGGACAAGGCCTATCAGCACGCGCCCGATCCGCCGTGGATCTTCCGCACCTATGCCGGCCACTCGACGGCGCAGAAGTCCAACGCGCTCTATCGTTCGAACCTGGCGCGCGGCCAGACCGGCCTGTCGGTGGCCTTCGACCTGCCCACCCAGACCGGCTACGACCCCGACCACATCCTCTCCCGCGGCGAGGTCGGCAAGGTGGGAGTGCCGATCAGCCATCTGGGCGACATGCGCGCCCTCTTCAGCGAGATCCCGCTGGAGAAGATGAACACCTCCATGACCATCAACGCCCCTGCCGCCTGGCTGCTGGCGATGTACGTGGCGCTGGCCGACGAGCAGGGGGCCGACCGGGCGCTGCTGCAAGGCACCACCCAGAACGACCTGATCAAGGAATACCTGAGCCGCGGCACCTACATCTTTCCGCCGGGACCCAGCCTGCGGCTGATCGGCGACATGATCGCCTGGTGCTATCGCGAGGTTCCGAAATGGAACCCGATGAACGTCTGCAGCTACCACCTGCAGGAGGCCGGGGCGACGCCGGAGCAGGAGCTGGCCTTCGCCCTGGCCACCGCCATCTCGGTGCTCGACACCGTCCGGGCCGGCGGCCAGGTGCCCGAGGAAGACTTCGAGATCGTCGCCTCGCGGATCAGCTTCTTCGTCAACGCCGGGGTGCGGTTCGTCACCGAACTGTGCAAGATGCGTAGCTTCACCAAGCTGTGGGACGAGATCCTGCTCGAGCGCTACGGCGTGCAGGACAAGAAGGCCCGGCGCTTCCGCTACGGTGTGCAGGTCAACAGCCTGGGCCTGACCGAGCCGCAGCCCGAGAACAACGTCTACCGCATCCTCATCGAGGCCCTGGCCGTCACCCTGAGCAAGGACGCCCGCTGCCGGGCCCTGCAACTGCCGGCCTGGAACGAGGCCCTGGGCCTGCCGCGGCCTTGGGACCAGCAGTGGTCGCTGCGTCTGCAACAGGTGCTGGCCTATGAGACCGACCTGCTGGAATACGAAGACCTGTTCGCCGGCTCCCACGTGGTCGAGGCCAAGGTCGCCGAGCTGTCGAAGGGCGCGCTGGAGCAGCTGGCCCTGATCGACGAGATGGGCGGCGCGGCGAGCGCCATCGACTACATGAAGGCCGAGCTGGTTTCGTCGAACGCCAAGCGGGTGAGGGCGGTCGAGACCGGCGACCTCACCGTGGTCGGCGTCAACCGCTGGACCGACAGCGAGCCCTCGCCCCTGTCGGCCGGCGAAGGAAACATCGAGACCATCGATCCGAAACTCGAAGCGGAAGTCGTCGCTCGCATCCAGGCCTGGCGCGCGGATCGCGACGCCGCCGCCGCCCTGGCCGCCCTGGCCGACCTCAAGGCCGCCGCGCTTGATGGCCGAAACATCATGGAGCCCTCGATCACCGCCGCCAAGGCCGGGGTCACCACCGGCGAATGGGCCGGGGCGCTGCGCGAGGTGTTCGGCGAGTATCGCGGCCCGACGGGCGTGGCGATCGTGGTCTCCACCGGCGAGGCCGAGGACGTGGAAGCGGTGAAGGCCGAGGTCGAGCGGGTCTCGCAGGTGCTGGGCCGCACGCTCACCTACCTTGTCGGCAAGCCGGGCCTGGACGGCCACTCCAACGGCGCCGAGCAGATCGCCACCCGGGCCCGGGCCTGCGGCATGGAGGTGGTCTATGACGGCATCCGCTCGACGCCCGAGGAGATCGTGCGCCGCGCCAAGGAGAGCCGGGCGCACGTCGTCGGCCTGTCGATCCTGTCGGGCTCGCACCTGGATCTGGTGCAGGAGGTGGTGCGGCTGATGCGGGCGCAGGGCCTGGACCACATCCCCGTCGTCGCCGGCGGCATCATCCCCGAGGCCGACGCCCTGATCCTCAAGCAGATGGGCGTGGCGCGGATCTACACCCCCAAGGATTTCCGGATCACGGAGATCATGGGCGACGTGGTGCGGCTGGTCGAGGCGACGGCGCTGGAGCAGGCCTGAGTCCAGTTGATCGCCGCCACGGCCACGCTACCTTAGGACGATGAGCCAGGCGCCGCCTCATGACCCAGACGTCCCGTCCGACAGCCGTTCGGCCGACATGACGCCGTTGCGCAAGGTCGCGAACGGCGTGCGGACGAGCCTGCCCACCGGCGAGATCGCGCGCGAAATGACGACCACGGCGATCTGGTGCGGCCTGCTGCTGGGCGTCTGGGGCGGCTCGCCTGAGGTCGGACCGCCGCTGTTCGTGGCCGGCGGCCTGGCGGCGGCCGCCTTCTGGTGGGCCGCCCGTCGGGAAGACGCGCCTGACCAGCCCGAACTCGGCGTCTGGCGCGCCAGTCGCAAGACCCTGTTCCAGGCCCGCTGGAAACGTCGCGCCCCCTTCGGCGGTCTCGCCATCGGCCTGCTGCTGGCCGGACAGTCCTGGTGGTACGGCGACGCCTGGGGCGTGGTCTACGCCCTGGCCCTGTGCGGCGGCTTCGGCTGGCTGGCCTGGCGACGCAAGCCGCTGGAGGACTGGGTGGAGCTGCGGATCGACGCGGCCGGCCTCTATTCCCGCGAACTGGGCTGCACCATTCCCTGGCCGGCGCTGCAGGCGGTGCGTCCGCGCGCGCGCCACCGGGCGGGCAAGCTGGGCTTGCGGCTGGGTCCCAACGACCTACCGGTCCTGGACGCCGCCGACCGCGCGGTGGGAGCCGATGTCGAGATCGATCTGGCGCCCCTGGCGCTGGGCGTCGATGCCGTCCGCGCCGAGATCTTCCGCTACCGTCCCGACTTGGAGATCGGCCCCGCGCCGGGCGCGCCGCCCGAGTCCATCGTCACGCCGATCCCTGGCGCGGCCACCGAGGCCGACGGCCGCGACGACAGCGCCCTGGCCGCCGTGTCGATGCTGGCGGTCGCCCAGAATCCCGCCCTGGCCCTGATCGCCCTGAGCAGTTCCAGCGATCGCTGACGGCGCGTCAGTCCCGCGCCAGCCGCCAGGCCGCCGCGAAGCCGACCAGCGCCAGCGGCACGAAGGCGCCGAACAGCCACGGACCGTGGGCGAAGGCGGCGGCGGGGTCGATGCCGTGGCCAAAGCCCAGCAGGTTGGCCATGGCTCCGGCGGCGGCCGAGCCGGTCGCGCCGCCGATCAACTGCACCGTGGGCACGGCCGACGAGGCCAGGGCCTGCTCCTGCGTCGGGGCGCCGGCGATGGTGCGGCGGGCCAGGAACGCCCAGCACAGGCCAAAGCCGCAGCCGACGGCCAGTAGCGCCAGGCCCGTGCTCCACAGCCC
>NZ_QHJY01000358.1 GCF_003185805.1 Caulobacter sp. D5 | reverse complement strand
AGGGACAAAGCTCCCGCCCACTGGCCGTGCTTGCGGTCGGACAGGAACACCAGGGCCGGGACCTCGCCGTTTCCGTCGATCTTCAGCTTCGACCAGGCCTCGAAATAGGTCTCGGTCGGCTGCTCGCGTTCGCGCAGGTAGGCGTAGACCTCGGGCCAGACGCTTTCCGCCACCCGATAGGCCACGCCGCGCACCGCCCCGCCGGGGGCCAGGCCCAGCACCAGGCCCGGGCGCTCGTACGTCCCCCGGTGATGCACCGAATAGATGCAGAAGGCGCGCCTGCGCCCATGGAGGACCGCCGTTCTTCGGTCTATGAACGGGAACCCGGGCCGCCACATCAGCGATCCGTAACCGAACACCCAACGATCGCCGCCCCGCGGCTGCTCGCTCGACACGCCTGACACCCTCACCGACCGGAACAGCCCCTTCGCCCATGACCCATAGCGACCCGACGCCGTCCCGCAAGCCCCGCCGTCGCGGCCTCGCCTTGCCTTTCGTCCTCGCGGCCCTGGTCTGCATCGTCTGGAGCGTCGGCTGGTTCTGGCTGCGCAACGAGATGGTCACGCGGATGGACGCCACCGCCGCCCACCTGAAGGCCGAGGGCTACGACCTGTCGTGGACCCGGCGCGAGGTCACCGGCTTCCCCTTCCGGCTGGACGTGCGGCTGGAGAACGCCCGTGTCGCCGAGCCCTCGGGCTGGGCCGTCCGCGCGCCCAAGCTGAAGGGCGAGGCGATGATCTACGGCGTCGGCCACTGGATGATCGTCGCGCCCGCCGGCGTGGTGCTGACCCGCCCCGAGAAAGGCGACGTGGTCGTCACCGGCGAGGCCCTGCGCGCCAGCCTGGACGGCTTCGACCAGTATCCGCCGCGCATCTCGATCGAGGGCGCCAAGCTGGTCTTCACCACCGCCGCCGACGTCGAGCCATTCCCGATCAGCTCGACCGACGCCTTGCAGCTGCACCTGCGCGCCGGGCCCGATGACCAGGCCGCGATCCTGTTCAAGGCCGACGGCGCCAAGGTGGCCTTCACCGGCCTGCTGGGCCGCATCGCCCAGGACCGCACCGCCTCGCTCTACTGGGACTCGCGACTGTCCAAGGCCTCGGCCCTGCGCGGCGACAACTGGACCGACGCGGTGCGCGACTGGACCGCCGCCGGCGGCGCCATCAGCGTCGAGAGCGGCAAGCTGACCGCCGGCGACGCCCTGATCGAAGCCAAGTCCGGCGCCCTGACCGTCGATCCGAACGGCCGCCTGCGCGGCGCCCTCGACGTCACCGTGCGCGAAAAGCCCTCCCCCGCCGAAGCGATCACCGACGCCCGCTCGGCGGCCGCCGCGATCGCCGCGGCCGCCGGCCAGGACCCGACCCTCAGCGCCACCTTGGACTTCCAGAACGGCCGCACGCGCCTGGGGCCCTTCGACACGGGGCCTTCGCCGCAGGTGTATGTGCCGCGCTGACCCAAGATTCCCTCTCTCTTTGAGAGAGGGA
>NZ_QHJY01000357.1 GCF_003185805.1 Caulobacter sp. D5 | reverse complement strand
CCTGCGCGGCCTGGACGACCGAGACGGCGCTCAGGCCGGCGGCGAGGGCGAGAAGCGGGATGGACGGGCGCATGGCGGATCCCCTGACGAACCGCGCCGGAGAACATCATTCGCCGACGGGCGCGGCCAATGAATAATCTTTAAGGCGATCATCGTTCGGTTCGCCCAATCGTCGCCATGAAGCGTCACTATCGCGCCGATGCTTGCTCGCGGCGGCAACCGCGTCTAGCAAGACCTGTCGGGCTCGCCCGACCCCCATTCGCAAAGAGCCCCGCCGCGCATGACCGAAGCCGTCGAGACCACGCCCCCCGAAGAAGAGAAGGGCGGCGCCGTCAACGAATTCATCGAGATCATCAAGACCGTGGCCTACGCCCTGGGCATCGCCCTGGTGCTGCGGGTTCTGCTGTTCCAGCCGTTCACGATCCCGTCGGCCTCGATGGAGCCCAACCTCTATCAAGGCGACTACATCATCGTCTCGAAGTTCTCGTACGGCTATTCGAAGCACTCGATCCCGTTCAGCCCGCCGCTGTTCAAGGGCCGCATCCTGGGCTCGACGCCCAAGCGGGGCGACATCATCGTCTTCAAGCTGCCGCGCGACGGCCATGTCGACTACATCAAGCGCCTGGTCGGCCTGCCCGGCGACCGCATCCAGGTTCGCGGCGGCGCGCTCTACATCAACGACAAAGCCGTCAAGCGCCAGGAACTGGCCGACGTGCTGGTCGACAGCGGCTACGGCTTCACCCAGCCGATGAAGCGCATCCAGGAAACGACGCCCGAGGGCCGCACCTACCTGACCCAGGCCGACGCCGGCCCGGACACCCAGGGCGACAACACCGGGGTCTATGTCGTTCCCGAGAACTGCTACTTCTTCATGGGCGACAACCGCGACAACTCGGCCGACAGCCGCTTCAACCCGGGCATCTCGCCGTTCAAGACCGACGCCGGGACCTGCAAGTGGAACTACGAGAACGACCAGTACACCGGCGACTCGATCGGCGTGGGCTTCGTCCCGGCCGAGAACCTGGTCGGCAAGGCCCAGATCATCCTGCTGTCGTGGAACGCCGACGCGCACCTGTTCAAGCCCTGGACCTGGTTCCTGGACGCCCGTCCGAGCCGCTTCTTCCGCGTGCTGAAGTAACATCATGGCCGTGAAGGACAGACGGGTCGCCGCCGTCGGCGACCTGGAGCGCCGGATCGGTCATCGGTTCGAAGACCGCGAACTGCTCGAGCGGGCCCTGACCCACGCCAGCGTCGGCGACGGCGCCAAGGCCAAGGTCCGCGACAACGAGGTGCTGGAGTTCATCGGCGACCGGGTGCTCGGGCTCCTGGCCGCCGAGGCCCTGGCCGAGCGCTTCCCCAAGGCCAAGGAGGGCGAACTCGCCCCGCGCCTCAACGCCCTGGTCAGCCGCGAGACCTGCGCTCGCGTCGCCAAGGGCGCCGAGCTTGGTCCCGCCCTGCGCCTGTCGGCCTCGTCGAGCAAGATCGGCGGCCGCGAGACGGAGTCGATCCTGGCCGGCGCCTGCGAGGCCCTGATGGCGGCTTTGTATCAGGACGGCGGGCTGGAGCTGGCTCGCAAGGTGTTCCTCGACCTGTGGTCCGAAGAGTTCGACCGGGCCGGGCAGGGGCGTCCGCGCGATCCCAAGACCGCCTTGCAGGAATGGGCCCAGGGCAAGGGCAAGCCTCTGCCGACCTACCGCGTGCTCGAGCGCACCGGCCCCGACCACGCGCCGGTGTTCACCGTCGAGGTCCTGGTCAAGGATGTCGATCCCGCCATCGCCAAGGGCAAGTCCCGCCAGGAGGCCGAGAAGGCCGCCGCCAAGGCGCTGCTGGAGCAGGTGGGGGCGGGCTGAGACTTCCTCTCCCTTCCCCCTCGATGGGGGAAGGGCCGGGGATGGGGGTGATGCGGCGGTTCAGCCGGCAAGCGCCCTGACACCCCCACCCAACCCTCCCCCATCAAGGGGGAGGGCTTTTGCAGTGCTCTGTGCTACACGCACGCCCAATGACTGAAAACACCACCAACACCCGCGCCGGGTTCGCCGCCATCATCGGCGCGCCGAACGCCGGCAAGTCCACCCTGGTCAACCGCATGGTCGGGGCCAAGGTTTCGATCGTCACCCAGAAGGTGCAGACGACTCGCTTCCCCGTGCGCGGCGTCGCCCTGTCGGGCAACGCCCAGATCATCCTCGTCGACACCCCCGGGATCTTCAGCCCGCGCCGCCGGCTCGACCGCGCCATGGTGCGCTCGGCCTGGGCCGGTTCGGAAGAGGCCGAGGTCACCGTGCACCTCGTCGACGTGCAGGCCGAACTGGCCGACCGCGCCCGCAACGCCACTCCGGCCGAGCACCGCGCCGTGCAGGACGTCCAGACCATCATCGAGGCCCTCAAGGAGAGCGGCCGCAAGGTGATCCTGGCGCTCAACAAGATCGACGGCGTCAAGCGCGACACCCTGCTGGGCGTGGCCAAGGACTTCTTCGACACCGGCGTCTACACCGACGTCTTCATGATCAGCGCCGAGACCGGCGCGGGCGTCGACGACCTGATGACCAAGCTGGTCGAGGCCATGCCGGAAGGCCCGTGGCTCTATCCGGAAGACCAGACCGCCGACCTGCCGGCCCGCCTGCTGGCCGCCGAGATCACCCGCGAGAAGATCTATCTGCGCGTCCACGAGGAGCTGCCCTACGCGGCCACCGTCGAGACCACCTCGTTCGAGGAACGGGCCGACGGCAGCGCCCGCATCGAGCAGACCATCTATGTCGAGCGCGACGGCCAGCGGGCCATCGTGCTGGGCAAGGGCGGCCAGGTGCTGAAGTGGATCGGCCAGGCCTCGCGCGAGGAGCTGCAGGACATCCTGGACCGCAAGGTGCACCTCTTCCTGCACGTGAAGGTCAAGGAAAACTGGGCCGAGGAACGCGGCCTGTTCAGCGACATGGGTCTCGATTTCGATGTTTGACGGACAGGTCGCCCCCAGCGTGGACCTCGACGCCTATTTCGCGCGGATCGGCTATGCCGGCCCGCGCGAGCCGACGCTCGAGACCCTGCGGGCGATCTGCCAGAAGCATCCGGACGCCATCCCGTTCGAGAACCTCGACGTGCTGCTGGGCCGGGGGATCAGCATCGTCCCGGCCGACATCGACGCCAAGCTGCTGACGGCCGGCCGCGGCGGCTACTGCTTCGAGCAGAATGGCCTGCTGAAACGCGTGCTCAAGGCCCTGGGCTTCGAGGTCGAGGCCCTGATGGCGCGCGTGCTGTGGATGGCGCCGGAAGGCGCGCCGCCGCGCCCGCGCTCGCACCAGGTGCTGGGCGTGACGCTCGACGGTGAGATCTGGCTGGCCGACGCCGGCTTCGGCGGCTGCGTGCTGACCGCGCCGCTGCGCCTGTTCGCCGACGGCGACCAGGCCAGCCCGAACGGCGCCTTCCGCATCGTCGACTCCGAGTGCGACGGCGTGGTCGAGCGCCAGGTGCAGGCCGATCTCTCCGGCCGCTGGGCGCCGCTATATCAGGTGGCGCAAGGCGGGTGGGCCGCAGTCGACTACGAGCAGGCCAACTTCTTCACCTACACGCACCCCAGCTCGCACTTCACCTGGAGCATGACGGTGGGCCGCACGACGCCGACCGCCCGCTACGCCCTGAAGAACAACCGCCTGACCCACCGCGACGCCACGGGCGCCCTGGTCGAGCAGCGCGACCTGTCGATCGACGAACTGGAGGCGGTGCTGCGCGACGTCATCGGCCTGCCGGTCGAGCCGGAATGGCGCGCGGTGCTGGAGAAGGTCGTGGGTTGGGGGACGCCCGCCTAGATGGAGTGGGACGACGACGCCTTCGTGCTGTCGGCCCGCGCCCACGGCGAGACCGGGGCGATCGTCGAGCTGCTGACCCAGGACCGAGGCAAGTTCGTCGCCCACGTGGCCGGGGCGGCCTCGCGGCGGATGAAGCCGTTCCTGCAGGCCGGGGCGCGGGTGATTGTCCGCTACCGCGCCCGCGGTCCCGACCAGATGGGTTCGGCCCAGCTGGAGCCGATGGGCGAGGGGCCTTCGTCGCTGTTCGACGACCGCCTGGCGCTGGCCGGGCTGCAATCGGCCGCTTCGGTCGCGGCAGGCGCGCTGCCCGAGCGCGAGCCGCATCCGGGCGCGTTCCTGGCGCTGGAGACCCTGATCCGCGTGCTGGAGATCCCCGACATCTGGCCGGCGGTCTATGTGCGCTACGAGGCGGGCCTGCTTCAGGATCTGGGCTTTGGCCTGGACCTGTCGAAATGCGCCGCCACCGGCGACCTCGACGACCTCGTCTATGTCAGCCCGCGTACGGGCCGGGCTGTCAGCCGCAAGGCCGGCGCGCCCTATCAGGACAAGCTGCTGCCGCTGCCGCCGTTCCTGCTGTCGTCGCAGGGGGGCTTGAGCGACGGCGACGTCAAGGCGGGCCTCGACATCACCGGCCACTTCCTCGAGCAGTTCGTGTTCGGGCCGCTGAACCGCCCGCTGCCGCCGGCCCGCATGTGGCTGCTGGACCGGCTGGGCGAGGCGGGGCGGCTCTAGCCGTTCCTACTCGATCCGCTCGTGGACGCCTTCGGCGCCGCGCACCCAGTAGCCCGCGGCCTTGATCTGCTTGGGCGAAAAACCGCGAACCTCGACCAGGTGCGCCCGCAAGGCCTTGGCGACCCGCGCCTCGGCGGCGAGCCAGATGAAGCCTTCCTTGTCGGCCGGCAGCACGGCGTCCAGCGCGGCGGTCAAAGCCTGGGTGTCGTCGCTGCCGTCGCGGACCAGCCAGTGCGGCGTCCAGGCGGCCTTGGTCTCGACGGCCAGGGCGTCGTCGGCGGCGTCGACTATGGCCAGGGTGGCGATCGTCTCGCCGTCTTGCGCTTCCTCCAGCCGGCGGCCGATGGCGGGCAGGGCGGTCTCGTCGCCGATCAGAACCAGCCAGGGCAGGGCCTCGGGGATCAGCACCGAGCCGCGCGGGCCGCCGATGTTCAGCGTGTCGCCGACCTTGGCCGAGAGGGCCCAGGCCGTGGCGGGACCTGCCTCATGCACGGCGAAGTCGATGACCAAGGTCGCCGCGGCGTTGTCGAAGCTGCGCGGGGTGTAGTCGCGCATCGCCGGCTCGCCGCCTTCGATCGGGAAGAACAGCTTGATGTGGTCGTCGAAGCCGGCGCTGACGAAGTCGGCCAGATCGGGCGAGGCGAAGACCAGGCGCAGCATGCCCGGCGACAGCCGCTCGACGGCGGTGACGGTCAGCACGCGGCGGCGCACCTCGTGGCGTACGCGGCGCAGGGCCCAGCGGTCGGTCGCTTCGGCGGTTTCGGCGGGGGTGGTCATCGGCGGGATATCCTTTTCGGAGGATGGGAGTCGGCCCGGACGGCCGAACCCTAGACCCACGCATCCGCCCGGGGATGTCTGGCGGAGAAATAAAAACGGCGGGATCCGGGGATCCCGCCGTTTCAGGTCTTAGAAGAACACCTTGCGGACGCTCAGCTTCACGCTGCGCCCGATGGGGTCGAGATAGTCTTCCTGGTAGCTGGTCGGGATTTCGCCGGTGGCGTCGCGCACCGTCTGCTTTTCGTCGAACAGGTTGGTGATCCCGAAGGTCACCCGCGTGCCGCGCAGCACCGGATGCTTGGCGACCAGCTCGCGCCGGGCGCCGAGATTGGCGAACAGGCGCAGGTTCACCGTCGTCAGGTCGGAGAACTTCAGCGTGCCGGTCGAGCTGCCGGTCGTGCCGCCGTCGACCTGCGTGGCCTCCCGCCAGTTGGCGGTCAGGCGCGCGCCCATGCCCTGCTTGGTGAAGCCGACCTGGGCCTCGACCTCGTTGCGGGGCGTGCCGCCGCTGCTGCCGATGGCGTCGCCGCTCAACAGATCGA
>NZ_QHJY01000356.1 GCF_003185805.1 Caulobacter sp. D5 | reverse complement strand
CGCTGGGCGGCCAGACGCTCGCGCACCCTGCCGCGCAGCACGGCCACGGCGTCGCCGGCCAGGGCCGGGGCGGCGGCGCGCAGCAGATCGACCGACAGCTTGGTCGAAGCCCCCTCGACGAAGGCCAGCAGGGCGTCGGCCAGCGAGCGGCTGTCCAGCGTCAGGGCCTTTGGCGACAGGGCCGCCACGTCCACAACGGCTTGGTCGAACACCGCCGCCAGTTCGCCCTTGGGATCCTTGATCCGCCCTTCCAGGTCTTCCGACACCCGCACCAGCCGCACCAGCACCGGCACGGCGAGGTTGGGGTCGAGCTCGCCCAGCCGCCCCGCCGCCGAGGCGCGATGGGCGTCCAGATCGCGGACGAATTCCTTGAACTTGCGCCAGTTGATGCGGGCGCGGCTGTCGGCGATGGCGTCGATGCGCTTGTCGATCTCGGCCGCCAGGTCGGCCGCCCCCACCTCGCCCAACAGGGCCAGCTTCAGCCGGCGCTTAATGGCCGCATGGCCATCGGCCACCTCCATCAGCAGCTCGGCCAGGGCCTCGGGGCCCAGGTGCGCCAGGTTGGCCGCGTTCACCGACTTGCGCGGCGCGGCCTTCTTGACGGCTTTCGGCTTGGGTTCGGCCAATCCGCCCTCCCCGACCTAGTGCGCCTTCTTGCGCGGAATGAAGTGCAGCACGCCGGCGATGACGCCGCCGATGACCAGGCCGACCACCGCCGACGCCAGGGCCATGGCCAGCCAGCCGGTCACCGGACCAATGACCGGAACCAGGCCGGCCCAGTGCTGGAGACCCTCGACCCAGCCGGGGATCGGCGTCAGGTGGAAGTGGTGCAGGCCGTGCACGATGATGCCGCCGCCGACCCACAGCATGGCCGCCGTGCCGATATAGCCCAGGCTGCTCATCACCACCGGCATGGCCTTGACCAGGCCGCGGCCGAACTTCTGCGTCGCTGCGCGCGGGCTCTTGGCCATGTGCAGGCCGATGTCGTCCATCTTCACGATCAGCCCGACCACGCCGTAGACTAGGATGGTGATCACCACGCCCACCACCGCCAGGGCGGCGGCCTGGACGGGGATCGACTGATCCGACACGTCGGCCAGGGCGATGGCCATGATCTCGGCCGACAGGATCAGGTCGGTGCGGATGGCCCCGCCGACCTTCTCCTTCTCCAGCTCCGGACCGCTGAGGGCCAGTTCCTCGGTCTCCACGGCCTCGTCGTGATGGACGAAGATCTCGAGGATCTTCTCGGTCGCCTCGAAGGCCAGATAGGCCCCGCCCAGCATCAGGATCGGCGTCACCAGCCAGGGCGCGAACGCGCTGAGCACCAGCGCGCCCGGCAGCAGGAACAGCAGCTTGTTGCGCAGCGAGCCGACGGCGATCTTGGCTACGATCGGCAGTTCGCGGTCGGGGGTGAAGCCCATGGCGTAGCCCGGGGTCACGGCCGCGTCGTCGACCACCACGCCCACGGCCTTGGTCCCCGCCTTGCCGGCGGCGGCCCCGACGTCGTCGATCGAGGCGGCGGCGATCTTGGCGATGCCGGCGACGTCATCCAGGAGCGCGACGAGACCCGAGGGCATGAAAGGACCTTGCGTGGATTCGGCCGCCCGTCGCGGCCGGAAAGAGCGCCCTGCGTAAGGGCTCACCGCCTAGTGGTAAAGGGGCCGGGTAAAGGAGGAACGGCGATCGCGGCAGGAACGCGCGCCTCCAGCCTGCGTTGCTGCGCCATGGCCTCGACCGCGAACCGCAGCAGCGCCCACATCGTCGTCTACGCCGCCCTGGCCGGGAACCTGGCCATCGCCGCGACCAAGTTCGTCGCTTTCGGCCTGACCGGCTCGTCGGCCATGCTGACCGAGGCCATCCACTCCAGCGTCGACACCGGCAACCAGGGCCTGCTGCTGCTGGGCCTGGCCCGCGCCCGCAAGAAACCCAGCGCCAGCCATCCGTTCGGCTACGGCATGGAGGTCTATTTCTGGTCGTTCGTGGTGGCCCTGCTGATCTTCGCCCTGGGCGGGGCCTTCTCGATCTACGAGGGCGTGCTGAAGATCCGCGCGCCCGAGGCCATCGACCGGCCGTGGATCAACTTCGTCGTGCTGGGCCTGGCGGCGCTGTTCGAGGGCGGCTCGTTCCTGGTGGCGCTGAAGGAGTTCAAGACCCTGCGCGGCGACGCCCCGTTCTTCACCGCCATCCGCCGCAGCAAGGACCCGTCGATCTTCGCGGTGCTGCTGGAGGACGGCGCGGCCCTGGCCGGCCTGGCGATCGCCGCCCTGGGCGTGGCCGGCGCCATGCTGGGCCTGCCCTGGGCCGACGGCGCGGCCTCGGTCGCCATCGGCGTCCTGCTGGTGGTGGTGGCGGTCTTCCTGGCCAACGAGACCCGCAGCCTGCTGACCGGCGAGGCCGCCTCCCCGCGCATCGTCGAGGCCGTGCGCAAGACGCTGGCGGCCGACCCGCGCATCGAGAGCGTGACCGAGGTGCTGAGCATGCACCTGGGGCCTCAAGAGATCCTTCTGGGCGTCACCCTCGACTTCCAGGACGACCTGACCGCCGCCGACATCGAGGCCGCCAGCGACCACTTCGCCGACCTGATCCAGGGCGTCGACAAGCGCATCACCCGGGTCTTCGTGCGCTCGGGCCGGGCGCGCGAGGCCTACGCCAGACGGGCGGGCCTCGCCTGAGACCCCTACTCGCGGACCGAGGCGCTGGCCGCGCGGACCGGCTTGAACTCCGAGCCGGCGTTCCAGTCGGGCCAGGTCCGCGAATTGGCGATCGCCTTGCCGGCCTCGTAGACCAGGGCCACGTCCTGGGCCGCGCCCCGCAGGTCCCAGTCGGCGCTCCAGGCGTCGCAGGGCTGGTGATAGCAGCGGCTGGTGTAGTCGGCGACCCAGGCGTCGCCGGCCGCGCGGCCGCCGTTCAGCAGGTCCGCCCCGCCGCCCAGGCCCATCACCAGCAGCACCGGCACCCCGCGCTTGGCCAGCGAGAAGTGGTCGGCGCGGTAGAACAGCGCCCGCTCGGGCTTGGCGTCCGGCGTCACGGTGCGCCCCTGCGCGGCCGCGGCCTTGGCCAGGCCCTGCTCCAGTTCGTTCTGGCCAGCCCCGACCAGCACGATGTCCTTGGCCGGACCGGCGGTCTGCAGCACGTCGAGGGTGTAGTTGGCGGCCATCTTGCCCAGCGCCGCGTCGCCGGCCTTCACGGCATAGTATTCCGAGCCCAAGAGGCCCCGCTCCTCGCCCGTCCAGGCGGCGAACAGGATCGAGCGCTGCGGCGCCGGGCCCTGCTTGAAGGCCCGCGCCACCTCGATCACGCCCGCCACGCCGATGGCGTCGTCGGCCGCGCCCGCCCGGATCGTCTTGCCCTGCGCGTCCGGCGCGCCGACGCCGTAGGCGTCCCAGTGGGCGGCGTACATCAGGCTCTCGTCGGCGTGAGTCGCGCCCGGCAGCCTGGCGACGACGTTGTGGCTGATCATCGGCTCATGGGCGACCTTGTAGGCGGCCGAGAAGCTGGCGCTCTTCAGGGCCACAGGCTTGAACGACGGATCGCGGGCGGCCTTCTTCAGCGCCTCGAAATCCAGGCCCGAGCGCTTGAAGAGATCGACGGCCACGTCACGCTGGATCCAGCCCTGCAACTGCAGCTTCTCCTTGGCCGGGTTCGGACGGACGATGTCGTAACCCTCGCCGTTCGAGGCCTTCACCGTGCTCCAGCCGTAGCCGGCGCCGAGGGTCTCGTGGACGATCAGCGCGCCGACCGCCCCGCGTCGCACGGCCTCTTCATACTTGTAGGTCCAGCGGGCGTAATAGGTGGCCGCCTTGCCGCCGAACTTGCCGAAGGCCGGCTCGCCCTCGACCGCTTCCAGGTCGGGATCGCTGATCAGGAAGACGGCGACCTTGCCCTTCAGGTCCGCGCCCTTGAAGTCGTCCCAGCCGCGCTCCGGCGCGCTGACGCCGTAGCCGACGAACACCAGCGGCGCGTCCTTGATCGCCACGGCGTCGACCGGCAGCAGGGTCATCACCTGGGCCTGCTCACCCTGCGCCAGGGACACCGCGCCGCCAGCGGTGGCGAAGCTCATGGCGATCGGCCCGTCGATGCGGGTGTGCACCAGCGGCACCTTCTGGGTGTAGGACCCTGCGTCGCCGGCCGGCTCCAGGCCAAGCGCCTTGAACTGGGCGGCGATGTAGTCGGTGGTCTTCTGCTCAGCCGGACCGCCCGGCGCGCGCCCCTGGAACTCGTCCGACGCCAGCACCCGGGTGATCTCCGACAGCCTGGCCGGATCGATCGGCCCGCTGTCGATCTTCGCTTGAGCATGAGCCAGGGCCGGCAGGGCCAGGGCGGCGGTCAGCAGAAGGGCGGCGCGGGACATGGGCGAACTCCGGAAACTTGCGGGCCGACCCTAGGGAGCCTCGCCAGCCAGGGCAAACTTCGCACATCGTTCTGTCGCGAACTGTCGATTCCCCGCCAGAAACAGAACAGGAACATGCTATAGCCCCGTCGATGGTTCCGGCCGACCTGCTTCCACCCCGTTTTCAAGACTGGTTCGCCGCCAGGGGCTGGGCGCCGCGCGCCCACCAGCTGGCGATGATCGAGAAGGCCAGGGCCGGCCGCGACGCCCTGCTGATCGCCCCGACCGGCGGCGGCAAGACCCTGGCGGGCTTCCTGCCCAGCCTGATCGAGCTGGCCGAACGGGCGCCCCGCAACACCCCGGCCGGCATCCACACCCTCTACATCTCGCCGCTCAAGGCCCTGGCCGTCGACGTCGAGCGCAACCTGATGACCCCCATCCGCGAGATGGGCCTGTCCATCGTCGCCGAAAGCCGCACCGGCGACACCGGCGAAAGCCGCAAGGCCCGCCAGCGCATCCGCCCGCCCGACATCCTTCTGACCACGCCCGAGCAACTCGCCCTGTTCTGCGCCTGGGAAGGCGCGCGGGAATACTTCGCAGACCTCTCCTGCGTCATCGTCGACGAGGCCCACGCCATGTGGCCCTCCAAGCGCGGCGACCTGCTGGCGCTGGACATCGCCCGCCTACAGCAGTTCGCGCCGCGCATGCGCCGCGTGGGCCTGTCGGCGACGGTCGATGACCCGGATCTGGTGCGGAAGTGGCTGGGTAGGAACCAAGATCCTCCCCCTCTGGGGGAGGTGGCGGCGAAGCCGACGTAGGGGGTCAGCGCCGGCGGCCTGCGGCCG
>NZ_QHJY01000040.1 GCF_003185805.1 Caulobacter sp. D5 | reverse complement strand
AACCTCTCACCCTCCCACGCCTTCGGCGCGGGCCCCTCCCTCTCTCAAAGAGAGAGGGGTCGCCTAACTCACGCTTCGCTCAGCGCCTTGACCCCGCCGCCGTCGGCCGGCGTCACCACGTAGCGCTTCAGCACTTCCGTCGTGTAGTCGGTCGACAGGATGGTCGAGACGGCGATCAGTTCGCCCACGGCCTTGCCCTTTTCCAGGGTCAGCAGGACAAAGCCCTTGGCGCTGGGGTGGGCGTATTTCACTTCCTTGTTGCGCTGGACGAAGGCCTCGCCGATCGGGGCGCCGGGCATGATGTCGCCGTAGCCCGGCGAGGTGACCGAGGTGGCCCCGAACTCGGCGGCGACGCGGGTCGAGCCGGCGTCGTCCCACAGCTCGTTGGCCCAGAACATGTGGCTGTCGCCGGCCAGGACGATCGGGGTCGCCTGGCTGGCCTTGAAGATGTCGTAGACCCGCTGGCGATCGACCGGATAGCCGTCCCAGGCGTCGAGGTTGGAGGGGATGTCGAAGGCCGACATGGCCACGCCCCCCGCCACCCGGCCGCGGGCGTATTCGGGCAGGGCCGCCAGCATGGCGTCGAACTTCTCGTCGCCCATGGTGGCCTTGAGGTTGGGCGGGGCGACGCGGGCCATGACCACCTGGTTGCCCAGCACCTGCCAGGCCGTGCCGGCCTTGACCGAGGCGTCGACCTCGCGGGCCAGCCACTGCTCCTGGCCCTCGCCCATCATCCGGCGCGAGGGATCCTTCCACTTGGCGACGAAGGCGGCGATGTCGGGCTTGCCGTCGGCGGTCTTGGGCAGGTCGCGCTCGTAGGTCAGCTGCTCGGTGCGGGCGGTCAGGCGGGTCTCGACCATCAGGAGGGTGGCGACGTCGCCGAACTGGAAGCGGCGCCAGGCGGCCTCGGGCAGGGTTCCGCTGGACGGTTCGCGGATCGGCATCCACTCGTAGTAGGCCTTGAGCGCGGCGGCCTTGCGGGCGGCCCAGTCGCCTTCGCCCCCATTCACGCCAAGAGGGCCCGGATCATGATTTTCCGCCCCGCCGACCCAGCTGTCGTTGGCGGTCTCGTGGTCGTCCCAGACGACGATCCACGGCGCGCGGGCGTGGGCGGCCTGCAGCATCGGGTCGGTCTTGTAGAGGGCGTGGCGGCGGCGATAGTCCGACAGGCTGACGATCTCGTGCGGCGGATCCGGCTGGCGCTGGGCGGCGACCGGCGAACTCATGCCGTAGTCCTTGGGACCGCCGCCGTATTCGTAGATGTAGTCGCCCAGGTGCAGCACGGCGTCGACGCGCGGCAGCTTGGCGATGGCGTCGTAGGCGTTGAAGTAGCCGTTCGGATAGAGCGAGCACGAGGTGACGGCCAGGACCACGTCCTTGACGCCGCTCTGCGGCAGGGTGCGGGTCGCGCCCGTGATCCCCTCGCCGACCGGCTTGCCGGCCTTCAGGGCGCGGAAGCGGTAGTGATAGTCCGTGCCCGGCTTGAGGCCCGTCGCGTCGATCTTCACGGTCCAGTCGCGGCCCGCGTCGGTCAGCGTCCGGCCCTGGGCGACGAGGGTCTTGAAGTCCGGATCGGTCGCCACTTCCCAGCGGACGGCGACCGGGGCGGTCGCGCCTTCGCCCTTTGCGGCTTGGGGCGTGACGCGGGTCCAGAGGATGACGCGGTCGGCCAGCGGATCGCCCGAGGCCAGGCCGTGCAGGAACTTCACCTCGCCCTCGAAGGGCTTGGGAGCGGCGGCGGCGACCGGCGTGGCCGCGCCCGTGCCGAGCAGGGCCAGAAGCCCGCGACGATCGATCTTCATGTACGCACTCCCCGACGGGACGCCCACGGCGTCTGCAAGCGGCGTTAGTCCCGCCTGGCGACAACCATATGACGCACACGGTTATTCGGTGAAGAGATCCTCCCCCTCTGGGGGAGGTGGCCCGAAGGGCCGGAGGGGGGACGTTTTCAGCTTTCGAGATCTTGGCCGACCTCGCAACGACTTCCCCCTCAGTCGGCTTCGCCGACAGCTCCCCCTTCAGGGGGAGCATCCGACCTAGCGCCTAAGCGGCGCGGGGCCGCGATAGAGCCGGCGCCAGACCCATTCCAGCGGACCCATGGTGAAGCGGTCGAGCCACCAGCGCGACCACAGGATTTGGACGATCCAGATGGCGACGACGACCAGGGCCAGGGCCGGGCGGTCGAGGCGGGCATAGAGGCCAAGGCCGCGGCCGCCGTAGAAGATGGCGGTCATGATCAAGGACTGGGAAAGGTAGTTGGTGAAGGCCATCTGTCCGACCGGCGCCAGCACGGCGGGGATCCTGCGCCAGAAACCGGACGAGCGGGCGGCCAGGGCCATCAGCCCGACATAGGCCAGGGTGGTCAGGGGGGCGGTGATGGTCTGCAGGCCCTCGGCCAGGTGCAGCACCGGCTGGGCCATGCCGCCGAACACGAAGGTGAAATAGGCCCAGCCGGTCGCGGCCAGGGCCAGGAGGCCGACGGCGATCAGCACGCCATAGGTCCGTTTCGAGGCCTCGCCGGTGAAAACGCCCTTCTTGTAAGCGCCCAGGCCGATCATCATCAGGCTGGTCGTCAGCAGGAAGATGATCGGCTCGTAGGGCAGGCTTTCCAGCCGCTCGCGGGCGTTGACGGCCATCGACTGGATGAAGTCGCCGCGATAGGCCGCGATCGCCGCCGCGCCCTTGGCCGCCTCGCGGGCGGCTTCGGCCGCGGTCTCGGACGGCGGCTCGCCCGACAGCAGCGCCAGGCCCAGGGCCGACAGGGCGGCGAACACCAGCCACACGCCCACGCCCCAGCCCAGCAGCCGCCGCGCCGGCCACGACCGCGCCTGGGCCACAACGAAGCCGGCCAGGGCGTAGCTCAGCAGCACGTCGCCCCACCAGATCGCGAAGCCGTGGGCGATCCCGAAGGCCAGCAGCCAGAAGAGGCGCCGATGCAGCAGGCGATCACCTTCCCGTCCCCGCTCGCCGCCGACCAGGAACATCGAGATCCCGAACAGCATCGAGAACAGGGTCACGAACTTGCGCTGGAACAGCCATTGGGTGACCAGCCAGACCGACATGGTCTGCGGCCCGGTCCCGAACGGCCAGGCCGTCACGCTGTCGCTGAGATCGAGCGGAAAGGCGAACGCCGGCGCGTTGCACAGCAGTATGCCCAGCACGCCGAGGCCGCGCAGCGCGTCGAGCAGCAGGATGCGGTCTTTGTCGGCGGCCATGCGGCGCTTGCCCCGGGGGTGAGTCGGGGGATGGTGACGGGCTTCGCGGGCGGCGTCAGCCCTTTAGCGCCCGCCGCCGCGCCCGTCAGTCGTCGATATAGGCGTAGCTCACGCTTTCGGTGTCGCCCGCGACGTCACAGACCCCCTTGCCCGCCACGACCACCGGCTTGGCGCTGGCGTTGGCCGAGAGCAGCAGGGCCAGCATCGCCTGGCCGGACAAGGTGTTGGTGCTGAACGCCCAGCGCCCGGGGAAGCTGGCGCTGCACGACGGCTGGGCGTCGCGGGTCCCGCGCTGCCAGAAATACACCACGCCGGTGTCGGTGATGGTGATCTTGTATACCGTGCCGGCCTGGGCGACCGAGGCCTGGGCGGTCGATGCGCCCGACACGAAGATCGCCGCAGCCGCAAGCGCCGCCAGAAGTTTCCGCATCCTGCCTGATCCCCGAACCCCGAAGCCGCCGGCCGTGCGCCGCGACTGACGTAGCTCTACCGTGGACGCAGGGCGGCTGTACAGGCTGCAATCGCCACAAACAGAACCCACGATTGCAGCGATGCGGACGGGAGAGACGGGCCGGGCATAAGACTGCCCGGCCCGCGATCATCAGCCCTGGACCGACAGCTCGCGCAGCGCCGCATTGGCGATGGTGAGCTTGGCGAAGGTCCAGCCGCCGCCGGCCTGCTCGATGTCTTCCACCGTGCGCTTGGCGGCCTTGACGCGGTCGGCGCGCAGGGCGGCCCACGAGGTCACGGCGGCCTTGGCGGAGGACTCGTCGTCGCCGGCCTGGGCGTTGGCGGCGAACTTCAGGACCGCCTGGGTGATGGCGGCCTGCTCGAACAGCAGGTCCTCGATCAGGCGGCGGACGGCCAGGCGCTCGAAGCTGTCGCCGCCGACGAACTGGCCGGCCGCCCAGCGCAGGCGGTCGAAGCCGAGGGCCGCGCCGACCTGGTGGTAGAGGCGGGCGACGTTCTCGACGCTCCAGCTGGACGCATTGCCGATATCGACGAGGTCGGCGGCCGTGGTCGTCGGCTGCAGGGCGGCGACGGCTTCCGCCAGCGCCTGCGGGGCGCCGTCGGCGACATAGGCCTTGGCGCGCTTGGCCGTGGTCTTCTGTTCGAAGCCCGACAGGATCGTCGGGGTCAGGCTCTTGAGGGCGGCGACCGACGGACCGTAGGCCTCGACCAGCTGCTTGACGCTCGACTTGTCGCGGAAGGCGCGGCGGGCCAGCCAGAAGGTCAGGCTGCGCAGGGCGTAGGCCAGGGCCTTGTAGAGGGCCGTCTGGCCGTCGGCGCCGGCCTGGTTGTCCAGGGCCGAGACCTGGTCCCACAGGGCGTCGATCCCGAGGATCTCGCGGGCGGCGGCGAAGCCGACCACCAGGGCCTCGACGTCGCAGCCGGCGGCGGCCTTCAGGCGGCTCGGGAAGGTCGGGCCGCACATGTTGACCATCTGGTTGCCGACCACCGTGGCGATGATCTCGCGCTTCAGGCGGTGCTTCTGCATGGCGTCGGCATAGACGCCCAGCGCCTTGGGGAAGTAGCCGTGCAGGGTGGCCTGGAACCAGGGATCGTCCGGCGCGCGCGAGGCGATGATCTCGTCGAACAGATCAAGCTTGCCGTAGGCCAGCAGCACGGCCAGTTCCGGCCGGGTCAGGCCCTTCTTGGCCTGGGCGCGGTCGGCCAGGACGGCGGCCTCGGGCAGGCCCTCGACCTTGCGGTCCAGGCGCCCACGGCCTTCCAGCTCGCTCATGAAGCGGGCATGGGAATCGAGCTCCTCGACGCTGTCGCTTTCCAGCAGGGTCAGCGCCAGGGTCTGGTCGTAGTTGTGCTCCAGCACGTGATGGGCGACGTCGTCGGTCATCGAGGCCAGCAGGGTGTTGCGGCTGGGACGATCAAGCTCGCCCGAGCGCTCCAGCAGGCCCGTGAGGATCTTGATGTTGACCTCGTGGTCGGAGCTGTCGACGCCGGCGCTGTTGTCGATGGCGTCGGTGTTCAGGTGACCGCTGCTTTGCGCGAACTCGATGCGGCCGGCCTGGGTGAGGCCCAGATTGGCGCCCTCGCCCACCACCTTGACCCGCAGGTCAGAGCCGTTGACGCGGATGGCGTCGTTGGCCTTGTCGCCGGCGTCGGCGTTGGTCTCGCCCTTGGCCTTCACATAGGTGCCGATGCCGCCGAGATAGAGCAGCTCGGCGCGCGACTTGAGGATCGCCGTCATCAGCTCGGCCGGCGAGACGCTGGCGGCCTTGAGGTCGAGCATGGCCTGAACCTCGGGCGACAGCGGGATCTCCTTCTGGTTCCGCGGCACGATGGCCCCGCCCTTGGAGAGCTTGCTGGCGTCATAGTCGGCCCAGGACGAGCGCGGCAGCTTGAACATGCGGTCGCGCTCTTCCCACGAGATCGCGGGATCCGGATCGGGGTCGAGGAAGATGTGACGGTGGTCGAAGGCGGCCAGCAGCCTGGTCTGCTTGGACAGCAGCATGCCGTTGCCGAACACGTCCCCCGACATGTCGCCGACGCCGACCACGGTGAAGGCTTCCGTCTGGATGTCCTTGCCCAGTTCGCGGAAGTGGCGCTTGACCGCTTCCCAGGCGCCGCGGGCGGTGATGCCCATGACCTTGTGGTCGTAGCCGACCGAGCCGCCGGACGCGAAGGCGTCGCCCAGCCAGAACCCGTAGGACTCCGCCACGCCGTTGGCGATGTCGGAGAAGGTGGCCGTGCCCTTGTCGGCGGCGACGACCAGGTAGGGATCCTCGCCGTCGTGGACGACCACGGAGCTAGGCGCGATCACCTTGTTGTCAGCGTCGATGTTGTCGGTGATGTCGAGCAGGCCGAACAGGAAGGTCTTGTAGGCGCGGATGGCCTCGGCCTGGATGGCGTCGCGGTCGCCGCCGCGCGGCAGCTGCTTGGGATAGAAGCCGCCCTTGGAGCCGACCGGCACGATGACGGCGTTCTTGACCTGCTGGGCCTTCACCAGGCCCAGGACTTCGGTGCGGAAGTCGTCGCGGCGGTCGGACCAGCGCAGGCCGCCACGGGCGACCGGGCCAAAGCGCAGGTGCACGCCCTCGACGTGCGGGGCCGAGACGTAGATCTCGCGGTAGGGCTTGGGCGCGGGCAGGTCGGCCAGTTCGCGCGAGGCGATCTTGAAGCTGATGTGCGGCTTGGGCGCGCCGTCCTCGCCCGTCTGGTAGAAGTTGGTGCGCTGGATCGCGCCGACGAGGGCGGCGATGCGGCGCAGGGCCCGGTCGGCGTCGAGGCTTTCGACGGCCTGCAGGGCCTCGGTGATCTTGTCGGCGACCGCGACGGCCTGCTCCTTGCGGGCGTCCAGGTCGACGGCGATGGCCGGGTCGAACTTGATGCGGAAGAGATCCAGGATCAGGCGGGCGACGCCGGGATTGTCGGCCAGGGCGGCTTCTTGCACGGCCTGCGACGGGTCCAGGCCCGTCTGCTGGCGGTAGCGGGCCAGGGCGCGGACCAGGGCGGCCTCGCGCCAGTCGACGCCCAGCTCCAGCACCAGGCGGTTGAAGCCGTCGCTCTCGGCGCGGCCGGTCCAGATGGCGACGAAGGCGGCCTCGAAGGCGCCCTTCACGTCGGCGAAGGCCAGGTGCTCGCCCTGCTCGTCGCGCAGCACGAACTCGTGCACCCAGGTCGGCGAGATCAGGCCGTCGACGATCGGCTTCAGCTTGAAGCCGTCCTCGATCAGGGCCTTGAGGCCCATGTGCTCGAGGATCGGCAGCACGTCGGCCAGGGGGGCGGCGGCGCCGGGGCGATAGAGCTTGAAGCGGAAGGTCAGGGCGTCGTCGCCCTCGCGGCGGAAGGCGCGCACGCGCACGGCCTCGCCGGACTTCAGGTCGTCGACGACGGCGATGTCGGCCAGGGCCTCGGGGGCGTCGTACTGGTCGCGATAGCCGGGCGGGAAGGCGCCGGCCCAGCGACCCAGGGTGTCGACCACCGGACGGGTGGCGCCGCGCTCGCGGACGATGGCCTCGAAGCGGTCGTCCCAGGTGCGGGTGGTCTCGGCGATGGCCGCTTCCAGGGCCGCCAGGTCCGGGTCGCCGTGCTGGCCCGGCTTGACGCCGAGGATGTAGTGCACGCGCGCCAGGGGGGCGTCGGAGAAGCTGGGATAATAGGCCGAGACGCGGCCGTCGAAGGCCTGGCTGAGCAGCTCGCCGGCCCGTTGGCGCACGCCGGAGTCGTAGCGTTCGCGCGGGACGAACAGCAGGGCCGAGATGAAGCGGTCGAAGGGGTCGCGGCGGGTGAACAGGCGCACGCGCGGCCGGTCGTAGAGGTGCAGCACGCCCAGGGCCATGGAGAGCAGGTCGCTCTCCTCGATCTGGAACAGCTCGTCGCGCGGCCAGGTCTCGAGGATGTTGCGCAGGCGCTTGCCGTTGTGGCTGTCGGGATCCTTGCCGGCTTGGCCCAGCACGTGCTCGACCTTGCGGCGGATCAGCGGCACCTCGTGGGCGGGGGTCTCGTAGGCCTCGGCGGTGAACAGGCCGACGAACCGGACCTCGCCCGAGGGCTTGCCGTCGGGGCCGTAGCGGCGGATGCCGACATAGTCCATGTAGCCGCGGCGATGGACCTTGGAGCGCAGGTTCGACTTGGCCACGACCAGCGGCGCGCCGAGCAGCAGGTGGTCGCGGACCTGGGGCGACAGGATCGCCGGCTCGCTTTCGCGGCGCAGGACGGTGCGGGTCTGGTCGCGCAGGACGCCGAGGCTGCCTTCCGGCTGGTACAGCGGCTCCTCGGCCGCATAGCCGCCGTCGCCGGTGCGGGGGTAGTCGTAGACCCGGGCGCCCAGGAACACGAAGTGGTCGCCTTCCAGCCAGTCGAGGAAGGCCAGGCCCTCGGCCCGCTCCTCGGCCGGCAGGTCGACGCCGGCGCCGCGCAACTCGTCGATCGTGCGGCGCATCAGGGCGCGCATGGCGTCGAAGTCGTCGACGGCCAGGTGGACGTCGGCCAGGGCGTCGCGGACGGCGGTCAGCAGGGCCGCTTCCCGGTCCTGGCCGACGGGCTCGAGCCAGACCTGGATCAGCGAGCGGCGCTGGCCGGCCAGTTCGACCATCGGGTGGAACATGGCGCGCACCGAGAAGCCGGTCTCGGCGATGGCGCCCATGATGCTGTCGACGAGGAAGGGACGGTCGGGCTGGACGATCTCGAGCACGTCGCCGCCTTCGGCCGCGCGGACGCGCAGGGCCAGGGGCTGGTCGGCGGCGGATTCGGCGAAGCGCCAGAGTTCGGCGAGGGCGGCGGCCACTTCGGCGGGTCCGACGCCGGGCAGTTCCTCGGCCGACCAGTCTTCCGACGCCAGGGCCGCGAACTGAGCCTGGGGCGGGGAAAGCGATCCGCCCAGCGCCGCGGCCAGGGCCGCGCTCAGAGCGTTGGACGCCTGCTGGTTCGCCTTGCGGTCATTTTCGCCGACCATGGGTATTTCCTCGCGAATTTTTGGCGACAACCTAGCCCTTTCCCACGCGCGTTCAACACACACGCCTGAGAACCGAACAATATTTTGCCTAAACTGCCAAATTCCGAAGGATGCGCCACCCACATTTCTAGCCGAGCCGGATGACCGTTGATTGTTCGGAAATGCGGTCCGGAAACGGAAGCGCCGCCGGTGGGGGGAGACCGGCGGCGCAGGCCCGCCTTGGGGGGAGCGGCGGGCTGTTTCCGCTTACGACGCGCCAGGTAAAGCAGGCTGGCGTCGCGCGGGACCGGGGTGGGGGCTCCCGGTACGAGACTTAGATAGGCGCGCCTTTTCGGAATTTAAGCCCCTTTTTTCAAACTCGGCCTTTTTCTCGCAGAACCCTGTTTGGCAACGCCCGCCGGGCCGTGCGAGACGGCTTTCTCGCCGCTGGGATCGCCGTCTTCCGACAGCAGGATGGCGATCCAGCGGGTGCCGTCGAACTGGGCCAGGATCAGCATCACGGCCACCGTCAGGGGCGTGGACAGGAACATGCCGGTGACGCCCCACAGGGCGCCCCAGACGGCCAGCGACAGCAGCACCACCGTCGGGTCCATGTTCAGGCTGTCGCCCTGCATGCGCGGCAGCACGACGTTGCCGACCACGAAGTAGATCACCTGCAGGGCGGCGGCCAGGATGATGGCCGGCAGCAGGGTGTGATTGAACTGCACGAGGGCGAACAGCGGCGGCAGGATGCAGCCGACGGCTCCGCCCAGGATCGGGATGTAGCTGGCGATGAAGATCAGGAAGGCCCAGAAGAAGGCGTTGTCGAGCCCGACCAGGGCCATCACCGCCCAGGCGGCGATGGCGATGATCAGGCCGGTGACGGTCTGGATCCACAGGTACTGCTCCACCCCGTTGCGGATCCGCTGGAACAGGGCCATCGAGCGGTCGCGCTCGGCGTGATGCGGGAACAGGGCGACGATCTTGCGCGAGAAGCCCCGGCGCGAGGCGACGATGAAGCCCAGATAGATCAGCACCAGCACGGCGTTGGAGGCGAAGTTCTGCAGGCTGCCGGCGACGGCGCCGACATATTGCTGCGGATTGAGCTGGGCGATCAGGTCGTCGATGGTCGGGGGCACCTGGACGCCCACTAGGCCGGTGACCTTGGCGATCACCTCGTTGAGGCGCGGGGCGTAGGCCTTGGCCTGGCCGACGAACTCGGCGCCGTTGTCGACCACGATCCACACCGAGCCGCCGAACAGCAGCAGCGACAGCAGGATCGCCATCGGCAGGGCCAGGCGCTGCGGGAACTTCGGCACCCGGTTGCTCAGCACCCGGGCGAAGCTGTCGATCATCACCGCCAGGAAGGCGGCCAGGGCCAGCGGGGTGAGGATGTCGCGCGCGAAGTACATGGCCGCGCCGGCGGCGACCACCGCCAGGAAGACGACGGCGTTGCGGCTGGTGATCGAGGGCGGAGCGGTCGTCATCGACGGGAATCTCTTTTGACGTAAGTCTTGGGGACCATTGTTCAGCCGGAATGGCGAAGGACAAGGCTTAGAGCTAGGCTTAAGCCTCAATCATGTAGGGAAGTTGCGCATGACCCTGGAGATCGGCGACGGCGAGATCCTGATCGGGCTCGGTGAAGGGCCCGTGACGCAGAGGCTCGACCGCTCCAACCGCCACGGCGTGGTGGCCGGCGCGACGGGCACCGGCAAGACGGTGACCTTGCAGATCATGGCCCAGGCCTTCGCCGACGCCGGGGTGCCGGTGTTCGCCGCCGACGTGAAGGGCGACCTCTCGGGCGTCGCCGCCCCGGGCGCGCCCAACGAGAAGATGCTGGCCCGCGCCGCCTCGATGGACATCGCCCTGGCCCCCGGCGCGCCGCCGACCATCTTCTGGGACCTGTTCGGCGAGAAGGGTCACCCGATCCGGACGACCATCTCGGAGATGGGGCCGGTGCTGCTGTCGCGGCTGCTGGAGCTCAACGACGTGCAGGAAGGGGTGCTGACCATCACCTTCCACGTCGCCGACAAGGACGGCCTGCTGCTGCTGGACCTGAAGGATCTTCAGGCGGCGCTGAAATACGTGGCCGACCACGCCGCCGACATCGGCACCCAGTACGGCAACGTCTCGCCGGCCACGGTGGGCGCGATCCAGCGCAAGCTGCTGACCCTGCAGACGCAGGGCGCCGAGCACTTCTTCGGCGAGCCGGCCCTGAAGCTGGCCGACATCATGCGCATCGACGTCACCGGCCGCGGCTACGTCAACATCCTGGCGGCCGACAAGCTGATCCAGTCGCCCAAGCTCTATTCGACCTTCCTGCTGTGGCTGCTGTCGGAGCTGTTCGAGGAGCTGCCCGAGGTGGGCGATCCGGAGAAGCCCAAGCTGGTGTTCTTCTTCGACGAGGCGCACCTGCTGTTCAACGACGCGCCCAAGCCGTTGATCGAGAAGATCGAGCAGGTGGTGCGGCTGATCCGCTCCAAGGGCGTGGGCATCTATTTCGTCACCCAGAACCCGGCCGACATTCCCGACGCGGTGCTGGGCCAGCTGGGCGCGCGCGTGCAGCACGCCCTGCGCGCCTACACCCCCGCCGACCAGAAGGGGCTGAAGGCCGCGGCCCAGTCGTTCCGGGTCAATCCGGCCTTCGACACCGCCGAGACCATCCAGGCCCTGGGCGTGGGCGAGGCCCTGATCTCGGTGCTCGACGCCAAGGGCGCGCCGACCGTGGTGCAGAAGACCCTGATCCGCCCGCCGGCCTCGCGCCTGGGTCCGCTGACGCCGGAGGAGCGCGCCGCCGCCGTCGCCAAGAGCCCGGTCGCCGGCCTCTATGACCAGGTGCAGGACCGCGCCTCGGCCTACGAGACCCTGCAAGGCCGCGCCGCCCAGGCCCAGAAGGACGCCGCCGCCGCAGAGGACGCGGCCGAGGCCGAACGCCAGCGGGCGGCCGAAGAGAAGGTGCGCGAGCGCCAGCGGGCGCAGGAAGAACGCGAAGACGCCCGCGCCTCGCGGCCGCGCGCCTCCAACCGCCAGGGCATGGCCGAGACCTTCGCCAAGTCGCTGATCCGCACGGTCGCGTCCCAGGCGGGGCGGGAGATCATGCGCGGGCTGCTGGGGGGCTTGAGCCGGAGGCGCTGATTTCCTTCTCCCCTTGCGGGAGAAGGTGTCGACGAAGTCGACGGATGAGGGGTCTCTCAGACCTGAACCGCCGCGCCCGGCCTATCCGCCGTTCGCGGTTGAAAGGACTATCAACCCCTCACCCGACCCGCTTCGCGGGCCACCCTCTCCCGCAAGGGGAGAGGGATCAGCGTCGGATGGCCTCCGCCAACGCCGACCGCAGCTGCTCTATCCGGAACGGCTTGCGCAGGACCGGCCACGGCGAGTCCTCCAGGGCCGCGGCCAGGCGGTCGCCGGCGTAGCCGGTGGTGAGGAGGACGGCCATGTCGGGGTCGCGCTGGACGGCGGCGCGGGCCAGCTCGACGCCGCTGACGCCGCCGGGCATGACCAGATCCGACAGCAGCACGTCGAACGGCGGCTCGGCCTCCAGGCAGGCCAGGGCGGCATGGCCGTGCTCAGCGACCACGACGATACAGCCCATTTCCGACAGCGCGCCCTCGGTGATGGCCCGGACGCTGGCGTCGTCCTCGACCAGCAGCACGCGCACGCCCGACAGATCGGCGGCCGGACCGGCCTCGGCGACGATCGCTCCCAGCGCCTCGGGCGCGGCGGCCGGCAGGTGCAGCGACACGGTCGTGCCCCGGCCCTCCTGGCTGTCGATGGTCACCGCCCCGCCGCACTGGCGCACGAAGCCGTAGACCTGGGCCAGGCCCAGACCCGTGCCCTTGCCGACCTCCTTGGTGGTGAAGAACGGCTCGAACACCCGGCCCAGCACCTCGGGCGACATGCCGTGGCCGGTGTCGGTGACGGCGACCCGCACATAGTCGCCGGCCGGGGCCTCGCCCGCCTGGCCGTCAACCAGCGCCTCGGCGGTGACCGAGACGGTGATGGTCCCGGCGTCGGGGGTGGCGTCGACGGCGTTGACGACGAGGTTGAGCAGGGCCGCCTCGAACTGGGCGGCGTCGACGCGGCTGGCGCCGGCCTGCGGATCGGCCTCGACCACCAGGGTCTTGGCGTCGCCGGCCGCGCGGCGGACCAGGGGCTCGACCTGCAGGATCAGGCCGGCGATGTCGACGACCTCCAGCTTGAGTTCCTGGCTGCGCGAGAAGGCCAGCAGCTGGCGGGTCAGGCGCTCGCCGCGCTGGCCGGCCGCCAGGGCCGCCTCGCCAAGCCGCTGCACGCGGGCGATGTCGCCGGGCTTCTTGAGGATCATGTCCAGCCCGCCGACCATGACGGTCAGTAGGTTGTTGAAGTCGTGGGCCACCCCGCCGGTCAGGCGGCCGACCGTCTCCAGCCGCTGGGCCTGGGCCAGCGCCGCCTCGGCCTTGGCGCGCTCGGCGATGCTGGCCTCCAGGGCGGCGGTGCGCTCGACCACCCGGGCCTCGAGTTCCAGCGTGGTCTCGACCACCTCGGTATTGTCGAAGCAGCTGCCGATATAGCCCTGGAACTGGCCGTAGGCGTCGTGGCGCGGGGCGCCGGCGCTGCTGATCCAGCGCCAGGCGCCGTCGGCGCGCTTCAGCCGGAAGGCGGCGCGGAACGGCTGGCGCAGCTTGGTGGCGGCGAAAACCTCGGCCTCGGCGGGACCCAGGTCGTCGGCATGGACGCCGTGCGCCCAGCCCCTGCCCTGCTCCTCCCCCAGCGAGCGGCCGGTGAACTTCAGCCAGGCGTCGTTGAACCAGACGCAGTCGCCGTCGACGTCGGAGATCCAGATCATCACCGGGGCGGCGTTGGCCACGCCCCGGAACTGCTCCTCGCTGGTGCGCAGGGCGGCGGCGGCCTGGCGCTCGCGCGTCACGTCGCGGAAGGTGATGGCCAGGCCCTCGCTGATCCGCACGCCGGACGAGCGCACCCAGCGCGGCTCGCCGTCGATCACCCGCATCAGCTCCAGGTCGTCGGGGCCGCCCTCGTCGAGCAGCCGCGTCAGGCGGACCAGCATCTGTTCGCCGGTGTCGTCGCGGAAGACGTCGCGCACCCGGCGGCCGGTCAGGGTGGAGATGCCCTTGGGCCGCATGGCCTGGGCGGCGGGGTTGGCGTAGGTCCAGCGGAAGTCGATGATCTGGCCGCCGCGGCGGATCGGCTCCAGGATGACGAAGGCGTCGAGCGAGGCCTCCTGGGCGATGCGGAACCGCTCCTCGGCCGCAAAACCGTTGCGCACCGCCAGCCTAAGCGCCGCGACGAACAGCACGATCAGGCCGGCGCTCACGGCGAAGGTCGCCAGCTGGGCGGCCTCGACGGCGTCCAGCGGTCCCATCCACAGCAGCTTGACCAGCAGGGCGCTGGCCCCGACCGCCAGCAGCCCGCCCCACAGGCCGCCGACCAGGGCGGCCAGCATCACCGCCACGAAGAACGGCGGGAAATTGCTCGGATGGTTGGTCAGGGCGACGGCGCCGACGCGCGCCGCGGCGGCCAGCCCCACGGCCAGGACCACGAGGCACAGCCGAAGGATCGGCCGATCGACGGACGAGGCGAAGCGGATCGCCGTCCGACTGAGGAATTGGCCCATGCCGCCGCCCTAGATCACGCGCACACCCCAATAGGGCGCGTGAGCTAACGCCCCTCAGCGGTGAAGGTTCCGGTGTATCAGGCCGCGCCGCGAACCTTGACCTTGGGAGCCTTGGCCTCCGGCGTCTTGATGGGCTCGAACACGGCGGCGGCGCTGGCCAGGGTCCAGGCCGACAGGCTGTCGAGCGGACCCGGACGGCCGATGGCGTAGCCCTGCAGCTCGGCGCAGGCCTCGCCGCGCAGGAAGTCGATCTGCTCCTGGGTCTCGACGCCCTCGGCCACGACCGGGATCTCCAGGCTGCGGCCCAGGCCCAGCACGGCGCGCACGATGACGGTGGCTCGGTCGTGGCGGTGGATGTTCTCGACGAAGCTCTTGTCGATCTTGATCTTGTCGAACGGGAACGACTGCAGGGTCGACAGCGACGAGAAGCCGGTGCCGAAGTCGTCCATGGCGATGCGCACGCCCAGGGCCTTCAGACGACGCAGGTTGTCGAGCGCGCGCTGGTAGTCCTTGAAGAGGGCGCTTTCGGTGATCTCCAGCTCCAGTCGCGAGGGCGACAGGCCGGTGGCGATCAGCACCTCGTGCACCAGGGTGGGCAGGTTGGGCTGGTTCAGCTGCAGCGGCGACAGGTTGACGGCGATGCGCAGCGGGCGGTCCCAGCTGGCGGCGTCGGCGCAGGCGCGGCGCAGGACCCACTCGCCCAGCTGGGTGATCAGGCCGTTCTCCTCGGCCACCGGGATGAAGTCGAGCGGCGGGACCATGCCGCGCACCGGGTGCTTCCAGCGGACCAGGGCCTCGAAGCCGCAGACCTCGCCGTCGGCGGCGCGGGCCAGCGGCTGGTAGAACACCACCAGCTCCTCGTCGGTGATCGCCTGGCGCAGCTCGCGGGCCAGGGTGCGGCGCTCGCGGATGGTCTCGTCCATCTCGCGCTTGAAGAAGCGATAGACGCCGCGGCCGCTTTCCTTGGCGCGGTAAAGGGCCATGTCGGCGTTGGCCAGCAGGGCCTCGGCGGTGCGGCCGTCGTCGGGGAACAGCGACACGCCGAGACTCGCGCCCATGGCCAGGTCCTGGCCTTCGTAAGAGGTGGGCAGCGACAGCTGTTCCAGCACGTGGCCGGCCAGTTCGGCGGCCGCGGTCGGCTGGTCGCCGGCGGCGATCTGCACGATGATGAATTCGTCGCCGCCCAGGCGCGCGGCGAAGGACGGGGCGGTGACCGACTCCTGGAGGCGGCGCGCGGCCTCGACCAGCAGGGCGTCGCCCGCCAGGTGGCCGTGCAGGTCGTTGGCTTCCTTGAAGTGGTCGAGGTCGATGCAGACCAGGCCCAGGCTCTCGCCCGAGGCCTCGACGCGCTCGAGCGCGGCGGCCAGGCGCACCTGCAGCGAGTTGCGGTTGGGCAGGCCGGTCAGGCCGTCATGTTCGGCCAGATAGCGGATCTTCTCCTCGGCCGAGCGGCGCTCGCGCAGGTCGCGGATGGCCAGCACGGTGAGGCCCGAGGTCTCGGTGCGGGCGCCGTCGTCCATCAGGCGCGAGAACACCTCGACCGGAATGGCGCGGCCGCCTTCGGGCGGCTGAAGCAGGCCTTCGCGGCGCACGCCCTCGCGGGAGGATTCCTTGCCGTCGAAGGTCAGCATGGCGTTGTAGAGCGGCTTGCCGACCAGGTCGCCGAGCGAGGCCCCGGCCAGTTCGCAGAAGGCGGCGTTGGCGTCGTTGATGCGGCCGTCCTGGACCACGACGATGCCTTCGTAGGCGGCGTTGGCCAGGCGGCGGATGCGGTCGAGGGCCGAACGGCTGGTCGAGGACTCGATGGTCACCGCGCCCAGGCCGCCCAGAATGATCAGGCCGGTGATCGAGGTGACGGCCAGGGTCAGCACGGCGCCGGACAGGAGCTGTTCGGGCACGATGACGCTGGGGTCGGGCATGATGGTCACAGCGCCCATGCCGGTGAAGTGCAGGCCGCAGACGCCCAGGGTCAGAATGCCGCCGCCGATCAGCTGCTTGGGCAGCGTGCGGGCGCGGCCGCCCAGCACCAGGGCGCCGGCCGAGAACGCGACGCCGATCAGCACCGACACGGCGACGGTGGCCTGTTCCCAGACCACGTAGCCCTGGGTCACGAAGGCGGACATGCCGGTGTAGTGCATCGCCCCGATGCCCAGGCCCAGCAGCAGGCCGCCGGCGCAGTCGTTGGTGCGGGTGCGCTCGGCCGAGGCCACGGCGAAGCCGGCGGCCATGAACAGCACGGCGATCATCAGCGACAGCAGGGTGCCGGCGGGGCTGTAGCCCGTCTTCAGGCCCGGGTCGTAGGCGACCATGCCGATGAAGTGGGTAGCCCAGACGCCCGAGCCGGCGACGAGGCCGGTGAGCAGCAGCCAGGCGCCGCGGACCAAGCCGCGGGCCCCGCGCAGGCGCGAGAAAAGACGGAACGCCGTGAAACACGCGGCGAAGCAGACGAGGCCGGCGACAAGCACGAGCCTGAAGTCATGCTGCCCGGTGAGGCAGGTCAGAACCTTCAACAAAGGCGTTCCCCCAGAGTGGTACGAAGCCACTCTGTGCGGAAAGATACAAAAAAATGGTTTCTAATACGCGGCCAGGTAGTCGCAGGCGCGGCCCATTGCCGCATTTCGTAGTGAATCGAACCTTAATCCGTCCGATTGCACGAAATATACCGCGCCCGCGGGGTGTTTCTTAGAAGAAGCGTTCGCCGATACGGACGGTGTCGCCCGGGCCGACCTTGGTCGAGGGCGTGAGTTCGACCTTGGTCTCTTTCTCTTCGCCATCGTGCTTGATGAACACCTTGCCCTTGTCGGCGCGGTAGGTGTAGCCGCCGGCCGTGGCCACGGCGTTCTGGACGGTCAGGCCCGAGGTGTAGGGATAGGTGCCCGGCTTGGTGACTTCGCCCAGGATATAAAAGGGGCGGAAGTTCAGGACCTCGACGCTGACGCGCGGCTCCTTCAGGTAGCCGTCGCGCAGGGCTGTCTCGACCGTGTCCTGGAACTGGCGGACGCTGAGGCCCTCGGCCTTGACCTCGCCGACCAGCGGCAGGGAGAGCTTGCCCGAGCCGGTGACGTAGAACTCGCCCGACAGCGACGGCTCGCCGAAGACCGTGACCCGGACCTTGTCGCCCGAGCCCAGCTGGTAGTCGAGGCCGGCGGCCTGGTCGGCGGTGATCGGGGCGCTGGCCTGGGGCGCGGGCGGGGCGCCTTGGGCTTGGGCCGCCGGTGCGATCGCGGCGAGGGCCAGGCAAAGCGAAGCCGCCCGAATGAAGCGCCGAACGGTAATCATGCTGGTCACGTCTCTTGGCTGCATCCCTCGCCGGTCTCATGGCATGGGCGAAGGGCAGCCACAAGCATCACGCCGGTACGGCTCGACGTTTTCGCGCCTGCAGCATCGAAGGCGGTCCTTCGCCCAGGCGTACGGCGGTCAGAACGCCCGTGGCGTAGGCTCCGGTGTCGACATTGATGCGATGCGGTCCGACGAACGGCTCCTCGTCGGGAGTGTGGCCGTGCACGACCACCAGGCCCAGGCCGTGGGGCTGGTGCAGGAAGTCGCCGCGGATCCACAGCAGGTCCTGCGGATCCTGCTCGGCCAGGGAGCGGCCGGGCCGCACGCCGGCGTGGACGAACAGGTAGTCGCCATAGAGGGCCGACAGCTCCAGCTGGCGCAGGAAGGTCAGGTGCCGGCTGGGCAGGTTGCGCTGGAACTGCTCCTGCGCCGCGCGCCAGGCCTCGGGATCGCGGCCGGCCGGCCGGGCGACACCGTAGGAGGCCAGGGTCTCGCCGCCGCCGAACTCGGCCCACACCGGCCCGCCCTCGGGATCGTCGAGGAACTGCAGCAGGGTCTGCTCGTGGTTGCCCATCAGGGCCCGCACCTCGAAGCCGGACGCGCCGCCGGACACGGCCTTCAGCGCCTCGACCCGGTCGATCACCCCGGCCGAGTCCGCGCCGCGGTCGATGTAGTCGCCGACGAACACCAGCACCGGCCGGTCCTGACGGCGCAGGCTCGCGAAGTCGGCGGCCACGGCGTCGAGCAGGTCGTCGAGCAGGTCGAGGCGGCCGTGGACGTCGCCCACGGCGTAGACCACCCGCCCGCCCGTGCTGGCGGTCTTGGCCTTCGACGCGGACTTGGGACGCAGGAAGCGGAAAACCATGGGCTCTGACGATGACGGAAAACGAGGCTTCAAACTGCCTCAGCCGCTTGCGGGCGGCAACTGTCGCCGCGCGCCATTGTTAACACGAAATATACCGAGAATTTGCACGCCAATTTCACCGTGAATATTCAGAGACTATTATCAATAATACCGAATAAACCAGATCGCTTATTCGTTAAAACACCAAGCATTTTGATCCGATATTCAATGAAGGATCGCAGGATGGACTCACGAATTTCGCGAGACCACCATGAAGATCTCCGCATTTCTTGGATCCGCCGCCGTCGCCCTGAGCGCGATGATCGCCGCCGCGCCCGCCATGGCCGCGCCGCCGGCCTTCATGCCGCATGGCGCCCCGGCCGCGGCCCCTCCGGGCTTCAAAGCCTTGTGCCAGCGGGATCAAGCGAGCTGCATCGCGCCGCCGCAAGAGGTCGCCGCCCTGGCGCTCGACGCCAGTTCCGCCGCCATCAACACCTCGTCGATCGGCGAGCGCCGCCTGACCTGGGGCTCGGCGCCGCTGGCCGTCTCGGCAGTAGAAGAAGACGAAGATACTTCCGTCCAGACCATCGAAGTTCTGCGCGCCGTGCGCCCGGACGTTAACATTCGCCTGAGTTCGCTGGACCAGACCCTGGCCGCCCTGATGGCGACGACCGCCGCCGCCGCCCAGCCGGCCGGCGTGACGCTGGCTTCGGACGTCGACGGCCTGGCCCGCCTGACCCGCGACCAGATGAAGCTGATCAACGAGATCAATCGCCAGGTGAACCGCGAGGTCCGCAAGGCCGACGACTTCGATCTCTACGGCCTGGCCGAGTATTGGTCGCTGCCGAAGGTCATCGACGGCAAGATGTACGGCGACTGCGAAGACTACGCGCTGGAGAAGCGCCGCCGCCTGATCGAGGCGGGCGTGCCGGCCTCGGCCCTGTCCATGGCCGTCGCGGTCACCGCCCGCGGCGAAAGCCACGCCGTGCTGCTGGTCGCCTTCGAGCAGGGCGACTGGGTGCTCGACAACCTGACGCCCTGGGCCACGCCCTGGAGCGAACTGAACTATCGCTGGATCGAGCGCCAGGTGGCCGGCTCGTCGGCCTGGGTCTCGGTGAGCTGAGCCCCGGCCCTCCCCGGATCTCAGCCCAAAGAGAAAGGCCTCGCCCCGGATCCCGGAGCGAGGCCTTTAATCTTGGTGCGGCGCCCCTTGGTTAGGCGCCTTCCGGCTGAAGCCTAGTAGGCGTTCTCGGCCAGCAGCAGGTGCGGCACGGTCAGCAGGATGATGCGGATGTCGCTGAACAGCGACCAGCCGTCGATATAGGCGATGTCGGCCTTCACGCGCGCGGCCATGGCCTCGACGTCGGTGGTGCCGCCGCGCAGGCCGCGGATCTGGGCCAGGCCGGTGAGGCCAGGCTTGGCCTGGAAGCGCATGTGATAGGTCGAGATCAGCGCGCCGTAATAGGCGTCGTGCGCCATGGCGTGCGGACGCGGACCGACCAGCGACATGTCGCCCTTCAGCACGTTGAGCAGCTGCGGCAGCTCGTCGATGCTGGTGGTGCGCAGGATCTTGCCGATCTTGGTGATGCGGTCGTCGTCGCGCTTGGCCTGGACGACCTTGTCGCCGTTCTCCTCGCAGCGCATCGAGCGCAGCTTGAAGATCGTGAAGGTGCGACCGTTAAGTCCGCCCCGCGTCTGGCGGAACAGGATTGGTCCAGGCGATTCAAGTTTGATCAACAGCGCCGCAAGCAGAAGCACGGGCGCGAAAAAGATCAGTGCAAGGCCTGAAACGACGACGTCGATCACACGCTTGCCGGGGTCGACAGCCACGCGCGGAAGAATCTCCGACGGGACGCCGCCCATGAGTTCGGTGTTCGAGCTTCCGCTCACAGCGCAACCCCCTATCCCACCACACACAAAACGAAGCCCGCCCCACTTCGTATCTAACTACCTAATGCAACTCTTCGACGACGTCGCGCGGAAACTGATACTTAACCATAAATATAGTGACATTGCATAAACCCTGTTCCTTCACGCAGGCTTTAGGGTCAGCGAACTAGGCTGTAGTCGCGTAGGGAGGGCCTGCGCGTAGGACTTCGGGTTCCATGCCGCACGTCAATCTCTCGCTGAACAGCCTCGCCCAGACGATCCCGGCGCCGCGTCGTCTGCCGCGCGCCATCGGCTGGGGCCTGGCCGCCGTGGTTTCCGCCGGCCTGTGGTACGCGGCGGTCGAAGCCGTCCGCCTGCTGTTCTGATCTTTCAGTCCTGATTTCGGCCCCTGACGGCGCCGTGCGCCGCGATCAGGGTCGCCATCAGGGCCGGGCGCCCAGAGCCGTGAGCTCCAGCGCCATGCCCACCCGGCCAGCCGGGTTGCGGATGCTGTTGGCCAGGGCGATGAAGCGCTTGGGCTTGCCGCGCAGGCGCAACTCCGCCCCCAGATGATAGAGCGCCTGCTCGCGGGCCGCCGGCGTCAGCCGGTCCCAGCGTTCGAAGGCGAAGACCGTCCGCGCGCGGAACAGCCCCGTCTGCAGCGGCGCCACCAGATACGATCGCTCCAGCGCCTGGGCCGCGGCCTTGTCGCGCCCGGCCGCCGCGTCCACCGCCGCCCGCCGCAGCCAGGCCGAGCCGGAC
>NZ_QHJY01000355.1 GCF_003185805.1 Caulobacter sp. D5 | reverse complement strand
CGAGGTCGCCCCGGCGGCCGAGGGCTTCACCATCCGCCACCGCGCCGCCAAGGCCCGGGTGCTCGTGCTCACCGCCCGCAGCGCCGAGCTGCACGAGAAGCTGCCGGCCAAGGCGCCGGCCGATACGTCCAAGCTGGTGCTGTCGCCGATGCCGGGGCTCGTCGTCTCGATGGATGTCGAGATCGGCCAGCAGGTGCGCGAGGGCGAGATCGTCTGCGTGCTCGAGGCCATGAAGATGCAGAACATCCTCCGCGCCGAGCGCGACGCCGTCGTCAAGGCCGTCAACGCCAAGGCCGGCGATCCGGTGGCCGCCGACCAGGTGCTGGTCGAGTTCGGATGAGCATTCTTTGGTCGGGCCTTGGCGGCTTCCGAGGCTTTCGCCTGAGGGTGTGACGCCTGTGCGACTTCCGCATCGGGCCGGCTGCGCCTAGGTTCCGCTCGAAGAGAGTCGCGGAGCCTTGGCGAGCATGAACGGTCGGATCGATTGGGCGGAGCTGTTCCTGTCCTCCACGGGCAGGTTGGCGCGCACGCCGTTCCTGATCGTCTCGGCCGTGCTGATCGGCGTGGCCGTGCTGTACGAGGCCATCGCCGGCGACGTGCTGCGGCTGCTGACCGGCTGGCTGGTCTATTCGGCCCTGCTGTATTCGGGCGCCTGCGTGCTGTCCAAGCGACTGCACGATCGCGGCCGGTCGGGCTGGTGGGCGGCCCTGGTGCTGGCGGCCATGGTCGCTGTCTGGCCGACCCCGCAGCACTTCCTGGATTTCGCCTTCGCCATCGTCCTGGTCTGGGCGATCATCGAGTTGGGCGTCATGGGCGGCGAGCAGGGCGCCAACCGCTATGGCCAACCGCCGCTGAAGGCCCCCGCGATCTAGATCGGCGCTTCGGCGTCCTCCACGGCCCCGAACACCTTGCGGAAACTGGCCTTCAGGGCCTCGTCGGCCTCGTCGAGGGTGACGGGCAGGCCAAGGTCGACGAGGCTGGTGACGCCGTGCTCGGTCTGGCCGCAGGGCACGATGCCCGAGAAGTGCGACAGGTCGGGCTCCACGTTCAGGCTGATCCCGTGGAAGCTGACCCAGCGGCGCAGCTTGACGCCGATGGCGGCGATTTTGTCCTCGCGCGACCAGCCTGGGCCCTTGCGCTCGACCCAGACGCCCACGCGCCCCTCGCGCATCTCGCCGACGACGTTGAAGGCGTCCAGGGCGTCGATGATCCAGGCCTCCAGCGCGGCGACGAAGGCCCGCACGTCGCGCCCGCGCTGGGCGAGATCCAGCATGACGTAGGCCACGCGCTGGCCGGGGCCGTGATAGGTGAACTGGCCGCCGCGGGCGCTCTCGAAGACGGGGAAGCGCTCGGGCTCCAGCAGGTCGGACGTCTTGGCCGAGACGCCGGCGGTATAGAGGGGCGGATGCTCCAGAAGCCAGATCAGCTCGCCCGCCGTACCGTCGGCGATGGCGGCCGCGCGGGCCTCCATGGCGGCAACGGCTGCCGGGTAGGGCACGTAGCCGGTCGAAACCGCCCACCCCGCCGGTGCCCCGTCGGGGCGCGACAAATCGGGAAGGTCTTTATCTTCAAGGTTTAACGGGCGATCAAGCATGCGGCCTTAGTCTTGCATGAGCCGAGGCGCGGGCTTTTCCGCCATCGGCAATTTCAGTTCCAGGGGCCTTAGTTCGTGAGCCAGGTCAACGCCGTCAATGTCGAGATCTCCGTTCTGCTCGGCCGGTCGATCCTGCCGATGCAGCAACTGCTGCGCATGGGCCGCGGCGCGGTGATCCCGCTGGACGCCAAGACCAACGACGAGGTCTGGATCCTGGCCAACAATCACCCGATCGCCCGGGGCGAAATCCAGATCAACGACGATCGCATCGCCATCCAGGTGACCGGCCCGGCCGACGTCTACGATTACATGGCCGGCGGCGCCTAAGGCGCGTTGCTCGCGCGCGGCTTCACGGCCAAGCTGCGGGTCATGGCTTTGCTTCGCTCCATGCTCGTCGTCGCGCTGCTTTCGGTCGCCGGCTCGGCGATGGCCGCGCCCGACTACGCCGGCCATTACGACAATGTGCGGTATGTCGAGGAGGCCGGCGATCTGGTGGGCTATCGGGTCACGGTCCGAACGGGTCCCAAGCCAACCGTCGCGTTCGAGATCTGTCAGGGCGAGTGTAATGGAGCAAGGGTGTTCCCGGCCTGGATCGAGGGTGACCGGATTTCCTTCGGCTATGCGCGGGGCGGTCTGAGTTCGATGCCCGCCGTGCCCGTCACGGGGCGCTTTGTTCGGGACGGTCTGATCCTGCAGTTCGCCAAGGAGCCGCCCGAAAAGCTGCGGAAGCGCAAGGCTATCCCCAGATAAACCCGGCCATGACGTCGCAATGATCGACATCTTGTAAGTCGCCTCTTCCCAAAGCCGATTCAGTTTGCTACCTGCCGCGCCTCACCACGAGCGGTCGTGGCGGAATTGGTAGACGCGCAGCGTTGAGGTCGCTGTGGGGCAACCCGTGGAAGTTCGAGTCTTCTCGACCGCACCAGGTGAACTTGCGTAGAGCGCGGCAGGCATCGGTTTCCGAATCGCCTTCCGCGCTCTAACCATTTTTCGGCCAAGGTTTCCGGGCAACCGCCCGCCGAGCTTAGGCTTTCAATCATTCGGATCACGCGCGCGCACTTCAGGAGGTCCCCATGACCCGGGAAACAGCCGACCTGAGCGAAGACGCGCGCCACGCCCTCTCCATTCCCGAGCCCGAAGTCGTCGAGGATCTCGAGGACCTGGCGCTCGGCGACGATTACGCCCTCAATCCCGACTATGTGGAGATGGTGGTCGACGCGGCCGATCGCGGGGACACCGCGCGCCTGTCCGAGCTGGTCGGGGCGCTGGATCCCGCCGACGTCGCCGACCTGATGGGCTTCCTCTCGGCCGCCTATCGCGAGGAGGTCATCCCGGTCCTCGATCCCCAGGCCCTGGGCGAGATCATCGCCGAGCTGGAGGACAACATCCGCGAGGAGGTGCTGGAGGCGACCCCGTCGGTCACCCTGGCTCGCGCGCTGGAGGAACTGGACACCGACGACGCCGCCGACGTCATCGACGACCTGGATGACACCAAGCGCTTCCAGGTGCTGGCGGCCATGGGCGAGACCGACCGGGCGGCCATCGAGACGACGCTGTCCTATGAGGACGAGACCGCCGGCCGCCTGATGCAGCGCGAGTTCCTGGCCGCGCCGCAGTTCTGGACCGTGGGCCACACGATCGAGCACGTGCGCCAGTCGGGCGAGAGCCTGCCGGAGCTGTTCTTCGACGTCTATGTGGTGGACCCGTCGTTCACCCCGGTCGGCGCCCTGCCGATCAGCCTGCTGCTGACCAGCAAGCTGGAGACCCCCCTGGCCGAGATCATGGAGCCGGTGACCGAGATCACCGTCGACATGGACCAGGAGGAGGTGGCCTACATCTTCGACAAGTATCACCTGATCAGCGCCCCGGTCGTGGAGGCCGGCGGGCGGCTGGTGGGCCAGATCACCGTCGACGACATCGTCGGCGTCATCCGCGAAGAGGCGCAGGAAGACATCCTCGCCCTGGCCAACGTGTCGGACGTCGGCCGCGACGCCAGCGTCGTGGAGATCGTGCGCTCGCGCCTGCCGTGGCTGCTGCTGAATCTGCTGACGGCGACGATCTCGGTTTCCGGCATCGCGCTCTTCCAGGAAGAGATCTCCAAGCTGGTGGCCCTGGCCGTGCTGATGCCGATCGTCTCGTCGCTGGGCGGCAACGCCGGCACCCAGACGCTGGCGGTCGCCGTGCGGGCGCTGTCGAGCAAGGAGCTGACCGCGGCCAACGCCTCGCGGATCATCACCCGCGAGCTGCTGGTGGGCGTCATGAACGGCCTGACCCTGGCGATCGTGATGGGGGCGGCGGTCTATGTGTTCTATGACAATCCGAAACTGTCCCTGACCGTGGCCCTGGCCCTGGTCGCCAACATCTTCACCGCCGCCGTCGGCGGCATCCTCGCGCCGCTGGCGCTGGAGAAGATGGGCCGGGATCCGGCGGTGTCGTCGTCGATCTTCGTGACCTTCCTGACCGACTTCGCGGGCTTCTTCTCGGTGCTGCTGATCGCGGCGCTGCTGTTCAACTGATCCCAAGCGGGCCGGGGCTCGTGCAAATTTCCTTACCTGAACCTTAAGAAACGGCGCCGGTCTTGCGCGGGACCGGGCGAGGGCATCCGCCTGCGTTTCAAATTGGGTCAACTCGCGATGAAGCCGCGTCATCAGGTCTCCCGCGCCGCCGTCGATCTCATCAAGAGGTTCGAAGGCTATCGGCAGAAAGCCGCCCAGCTGCCCGACGGGCGCTGGACGATCGGCTATGGGCATACCCTGACCGCCCGGGGAGGCGCGACCGTCTCGGAACAGGACGCCGAGGCCCTGCTGCTCTACGACCTGATCACCGTGGCTCACGCGGTGAACGAAAACAGCTACGCGCCGCTGAACCAGAACCAGTTCGACGCCCTGACCTGTTTTGCGTTCAACATCGGGACCGAGAACTTCGTGCGCTCGGGCGTGCTGCGCCGGATCAACGAGGGCTCGCTGCTGCAGGCCGCCTGCGCCATGGAGATGTGGCGCAAGGCCGACTTCGAGGGCGAGCGGATCGTCATCGACGCCCTGGTGCGTCGCCGCGCCGCTGAGAAGACCCTGTTCCTGACCCCGCCGGACGGCCACTGGGTGCCCGCGCCCAGCCCGGTGCTGCGGCCCAAGGTCGATTACGACGCGACCTGCGCCATTCCCAAGCAGACCCCGGCCGCCGTCTCGACGCGCCTGGAGGGCGATAAGGCCGTCGCCGAGCGCGCGGCGGGCTCGATCGTCACGCCGCTGACCCCGGTCGTCCCGGAAGAGGACGGTCCCAGCGCCACCGAACTGGCCGCCGCCGGCGTCAGCGCCCGCCTGGAGAAGATCCTGGCCGACGAGCCCGCCCGTCCGGCCCCCAAGCCGGTCGAGGACCTGGTCGTGCCCGAGCCGCCGCCGGCGCCCGTCGTGTCGGCCGCCGAGCCGGCCCCGGCGCTGCA
>NZ_QHJY01000354.1 GCF_003185805.1 Caulobacter sp. D5 | reverse complement strand
CTCCCGTGGGGAGAGGGAGGGGCCCGCCGCGAAGCGGTGGGAGGGTGAGGGCGTACGCTGCTGGCGGTCCCGTCACCCTTGATCCGCGCCTTATCCGGAAAGGTCCCTAACCCCTCACCCTCCCATGCTACGCATGGGCCCCTCCCTCTCCCTCTGGGAGAGGTGGAAGAGATTCCAGCCGCATCCGGTACGCCATCACCGCCGTGTGGCCGAGCTTCTCGACCAGCCGCCAGTTGACGATCGCCCCGACCGGCGCGCCGACGACCGGCAGGAGCTGGGCCAGTTTCGCCAGGTCGATGTGGTCGCGGTACTGCTGCTGGAAGGCGCGCCAGTCAAAGCTTGAGAGGTCGGTCGGCTGCTGTCGCTGGTCCCAGCCGTCCATGGCCTCGAACACCCGGGCGCGGTGCCCGGAGTCCGAGAACGCAAGCTCGAAGATGTGCAGGATGTAGAGCCGCTCGGAGAGCTCGGCGCCGTCGTGACCGAAGGCGGCGGCGATCTCGAACAGCAGCTTGATCTTGAAGCTCATCAGCAGCGGGAAATCGGCGGCGGCCAGGACGAAGCCCCCTGCCCCGGCGATGCCGCCCTCGGCGGCGGCGGCCTTCTTCCAGCCGTCGATGGCCGCCCGCACGCGAACCAGCCGCTCGTCGAGCGTGGCCTGGACCAGCGGCGCGCCGGTGGCGAAGTCGGACCCCGTCAGAATGGCCCGGGTCATGCCCTGCATGGCGGCGGTGATCGCCGCGTGGACCTTTTCCGGGATGATCCTGTTGATCTTCAGCTGCACCGCGCGGGCGGCCAGGCCCAGCGCGCCGGGCGGCTTGGTCATCTCGGCGCGCCAGGCGGCGAGGTCGGCGGTGGCGGCGGTCTGGGCCAGGAGGCTCTCCGGAATGGCGCGAGCCTTGCCTGAAGGTCGCTGAGAATCACGGCGGCGGGCCGATTTGACACGCCGACCGCCGGGATCATGACGCATTCCGCGCGAGGCCAAGAGTCCGTTGTACCTGTCGATTGAAACGCCGACCTCGTCGCCCGTCCGTCCCGCCGTTCTGGGACGCCTCGTCGCCGGCCCCGAAGGCCACGACGCCCCACCCGCCTTCGCGACCGACCTGATGGGCGCGGCGACGGGATCGGACGCCCTGTTGTCCCGCGCGGTCTCGACCCAGCTTCGCGAGTTCGCCCGCCGCCAGACGGCGCGCGAGACGGTGGCCCGCATCGCCGAACACGCCACGCGCGGCCGGACCCAGGCCACGGTCGACCCGGCCTGGATGAACGCCTTCGTCGATCACGTCGAACGCGCCCACGGCGACCGGGCCCTGACCCTGTGGGGCATGGTCCTGGCCGGCGAGATGCTGTCGCCCGGCAGCTTCTCGGTGCACGCCATGCGCCTGCTGGCCGAGCTGCCGTCGCGGACCATCGGCCTCTTCGCAACGGCCGCCGCCCATTCGCTGAACGACGTGGTGTTCCAAGAGGCCTGCGGCTTCAGCAAGCCCGAAGCCGTCGCCCTGGAGGCGGCCGGCCTGATCTCCGGCGGCGGCGACACCTTCAACCTGCCGATGGCCGCCACTTCGCTGGCGACGGTGACGATGGAGGGCGAGCACGGCCTGGGCGCCTCGCTGCCCGCCCCGACCTCGTTCGGCGTCTATGTGCTGTCGCCGGTCGGGCTGGAGTGGCGGCGGCTGGCCTCGAACGAACCGGCGTTGACTCGCGCCCGCCGCATCGCCCAGGCGCTGGCCGGCCGACGTCCCGGCGCGCGCTTCCACGTGCTGCACGCCGTGGCGCCGGACGGCGCGACGGTGCTGGAAACCATCTGACCACAACCATCCACACGGGCGTCCACACTAGCGTCCACACCCCGGACCAGCGTCCACACCTATCGCCCGCTCTATCCCCAAGCGCGCCCGTTCGCCGTCTCGCTGTCGGAGTCCCAGCCGCCTATAGCTTGCGAACCCATTCACCATGTGACTTCGCCCCGACCTTGAGCCAGCTGAAATTGCCGTTGGAACGTCCGCCCAGTTTCGAGCGGGACGACTTCGCCGTCTCGCCGGCCAACGAGGACGCCGTGCGCGCCGTCGACGCCTGGCCGGAGTGGCCCAACGGCCGCCTGGCCCTGATCGGCCCGTCGGGCAGCGGCAAGACGCACCTGGCGCGCGCCTGGGCCGCCCAGGCCGGCGCGGTGATCATCGACGCCGCCGATCCCAACCTCGCGCCGCTGGACCTGCCCGCCCTGCGCGGCCGCCCGATCCTGGTCGAGGACGCCGACCGCCGCGCCCTGGGCGGCGTGGTCTCGGACGAAGACCTTTTCCACCTGCTGAACATGGCCGGAGTCGACGGCGGCAGCCTGCTGCTGACGGCCCAGACCGCGCCTCTCGAATGGCAGACGGTGGTGCCGGACCTGCGCTCGCGCCTCAACGCCCTGACCGCCGCCCTCATTGACGAACCCGACGACGTGGTGCTGGAGGCCGTGCTGCGCCGCGCCTTCGCCGACCGCCTGATCCGCCCCGCCGACGACGTCTACGCCTTCCTGCTGCGCCGCATCCCGCGCAGCGCGCCCGAGGCCGTGGCCCTGGTGGCGCTGCTGGACGAGGCGGCGTCGGAAGGCGGTCGCGGAATCACCCGCGCCTTCGCCGCCCAGATCGTGGCCTTCGGCGACGAGGACAGCTTCGAGGACTGACGGAACGCCTCGATCTGCTTGATGAAACGGCGTTTGTCTTGCGGCTGTCATCAGGCTCGGTCACGATGCGGACCGTTGCCCTGGAGTAGACGATGACCGACGCTGCCGCCCTCGCGCCCGCCCCTCACAAGGTGGAGACCGCGCCCGAGGATCGCGCGCGCCTCGTGCTCGACGAAGACCTGCTGGCCGCGCCCGAGCGGTTCTTCAACCGGGAACTCTCGTGGCTGGCCTTCAACCAGCGCGTCCTCGAGGAAAGCGCCAACCCGCGCCACCCGCTGCTGGAACGCCTGCGCTTCCTGTCGATCAGCGCCAACAACCTCGACGAATTCTACATGGTCCGCGTGGCCGGCCTGAAGGGCCAGGTGCGCGAGGGCGTGCGCGTGGTCAGCCAGGACGGCCTGACGCCGGGCGAGCAGCTGACCCGCATCAACGCCTCGGCCTTCGAGCTGATGAGCGAGCAGCAGAAGATCTGGCGCGAGGTGCGCGCCGAGCTGTGGGCCGAGGGCCTGAAGCTGCTGGACGCCAAGGACATCGTCGGCGCCGACCGCGAGCGGGCCGAGGAGATCTTCAAGTCGCGCATCTTCCCGGTGCTGACGCCGCTGGCGGTGGATCCGGCCCATCCGTTCCCGTTCATCCCGAACCTGGGTTTCTGCCTGGCGCTGAAGCTGCGCAGGATCTCGGACGACAAGCACCTCTACGCCCTGGCGCCGATCCCCAACCAGGTGCAGCGCTTCTGGGAGCTTTCGGCCGGCCCGCTGAAGGGCCGCAAGCGCGAACGCAAGATCGTGGCGCTGGAAAGCTTCATCATCCTGTTCCTGGACCACCTGTTCCCCGGCTACGAGGTCGAGGGCCGCGGCCTGTTCCGCCTGATCCGCGACAGCGACCTGGAGATCGAGGAAGAGGCCGAAGACCTGGTGCGCGAGTTCGAGGCGCGCCTGAAGAAGCGGCGCCTGGGCCGCGTGGTGCGGGTGAAGATCCAGACCACCATGCCCGCCGACCTGCGCGAGTTCATCACCGAAGGCCTGCGCGCCCAGCCCGAGGACGTGGTGCTGGTCGACGGCAAGCTGGGTCTGGCCCAGATGAGCGAGCTGATCCCGCCCGATCGTCCGGACCTGAAGTTCAAGCCCTACAACGCCCGCTTCCCCGAGCGGGTGCGCGACCACGGCGGCGACTGCTTCGCGGCGATCCGCGAGAAGGACATCCTCGTCCACCACCCGTTCGAGAGCTTCGACGTGGTGGTGCAGTTCATCCGCCAGGCCGCCCGCGACCCGAACGTGCTGGCGATCAAGCAGACCCTGTATCGCACCTCGAAGGACAGCCCGATCGTGGCGGCCCTGATCGAGGCGGCCGACAACGGCAAGAACGTCACCGCCCTGGTGGAGATCAAGGCGCGGTTCGACGAGGAAAATAACCTCAAGTGGGCGCGCGACCTCGAGCGGGCCGGCGTGCACGTGGTGTTCGGCTTCGTCGACTGGAAGACCCACGCCAAGCTGTCGGTGGTGGTGCGGCGCGAGGGCGAGTCCCTGCGCACCTACTGCCACTTCGGCACCGGCAACTATCACCCGCAGACGGCGAGGGTTTACACCGACCTGAGCCTCTTCACCTGCGATCCGGCCATGGGCCGCGACGGCGGCAAGCTGTTCAACTTCATCACCGGCTACGCCCAACCCGGCGCGCTGGAGAAGCTGTCGTTCTCGCCCCAGACGCTGAAGCCCGACCTCTTGGCGATGATCGCCGCCGAGGCGGCCAACGCCCGCGCCGGCAAGCCGGCCGGCATCTGGGCCAAGATGAACGCCGTCGTCGATCCGCAGATAATCGACGCCCTCTACGCCGCCAGCCAGGACGGCGTGCAGATCGATCTGGTGGTGCGCGGCATCTGCTGCCTGCGCCCAGGCATTCCGGGGCTTTCGGAGAACATCCGGGTCAAGTCGATCGTCGGCCGCTTCCTGGAGCACAGCCGCGTGGTGGCCTTCGCCAACGGCGCCGACATGCCCAGCGCCCAGACCCGGGCCTTCATCAGCTCGGCCGACTGGATGCCGCGCAACCTCGACCGCCGGGTGGAAAGCCTGGTGCCGGTCGAGACCCCCACCGTGCACCAGCAGGTGCTGAGCCAGATCATGGTCGCCAACCTCAACGACGAGGCCCAGAGCTGGCGCCTCGACAGCGAGGGCCACTACGCCCGCGATCCGGCCTGGGAGAGCAAGGGCGCCTTCTCGGCCCACGAATACTTCATGACCAATCCCAGCCTGTCGGGCCGCGGGCATCACGTGCAGGATCTGCCGCGGGCCTTCGACCACGTGGGCCCCAAGCGCAAGCGCTAGGATCCGGCGCCCAAAACCTGGGGAGCGACGGCTTTCGCGACGGTTTCGTCCAAGGCCGCCGCTTCCCCTGAGCGCCGAATGCGTTAAACCAGCCTCATGCCCCTCTCGGCGCCGCGCGACGCGGCCGTGATCGATATCGGCTCGAACTCGGTGCGCCTGGTGGTGTACCGGCTGGAAGGCCGCGCCATCTGGACCGTGTTCAACGAGAAGGTGCTCGCCGGCCTTGGCCGCGAACTCGGCTCCAAGAACCGTCTGGCCCCCGATGGCGTCACCCAGACGATGGCGGCGCTGAAGCGCTTCAAGGCGGTGCTGAAGGCCGTGCAGCCGGCCGAGACCTTCGTTGCCGCCACCGCCGCGGTGCGCGAGGCCTCCGACGGTCCGGCCTTCGTCAAGCGCGTGCTGGAAGAGACCGGCCTTTCGATCCGCATTCTCTCCGGCGAGGAAGAGGCCCGCTATGCCGCGCTCGGCGTGCTGGCCGGAACGCCGGACGCCACTGGCGTCGTGGGCGACCTCGGCGGGGCCAGCCTGGAGCTGGTGCGGCTGGAGACGACCGGCGCCGGCCAGGGCGTGACCCTGCCGCTAGGCCCGTTCAGCCTGGGCCTGACCGAAGGCTTCGACGCCGACCGCGTGCGCCGCCTGGCCGCCCAGCGCCTGGCCCCCGTGGCCGAGGCCTTCAAGGCCGACACCTTCCACGCCGTCGGCGGCGCCTGGCGGAACCTGGCTTTGCTGCACATGCGGCTGTCGAGTTATCCGCTGCAGGTGGTGCACCAGTACGAGATCGGCCGCGCCGAGGCCCTGGAGGCCGCGCGTCTCGTCTCGCACCAGTCGAAGAGTTCGCTCGAACGCATCGAGGGCATGTCCAAGAAGCGGATCGAGACCCTGCCCTACGCCGCCATCGTGCTGGAAAGCCTGATCGAGCGCCTGGATCTCAAGCGCATCGAGATTTCGGCCTTCGGCGTGCGCGAAGGCCTGCTGTTCGAGGCCATGCCGCCGCGCGTGCGGGGCCTGGACCCGCTGATCGAGGGCTGCGCCTCGCTGACGGCTCGCCAGGGCGTGGCCGACGACCTGGGCGTGGCGCTGCAGACCTGGCTGACGCCGGCCTTCGACAAGCTGGAGCCGCTGTTCGAGGGCCGCGACGCGGTGCTGACGGCCGCCGCCTGCCGCCTGGCCGATCTCGGCGCCCGCCTGCACCCGGACCATCGCGCCGACCTGGTGTTCGAGCAGGTGCTGCGCGCCCCGATCGCCGGCCAGACCCACGCCGAACGCGCTTTCCTGGCGGCGGCCGCCTTCGCCCGCCACGCCACGGCCTTCACCCCGCCGGAGCTGGACGTGCTGGAGCGCCTGCTCAGCCCCGCCCGCATCAAGCGCGCCCGGGCCCTGGGCGCCGCCATCCGCCTGGGCTGCGATCTTTCGGGCCGCAGTCCGGCCCTGCTGTCGCGCTCGCGGCTGACGATCGACAAGAGCGACGTCCAGCTGTCGGCCGAAGAAGGCTATGCGGCCATGCTGCTTGGCGAACAGACCGCCAAGCGGGCCTCGACCCTGGCGCAGGTGCTGGGCCTGAAGCTGAAGATCGCGCCGCTCTAGGCGCTGCGTCTCGAGCCCGCGACAGCGCGTCGCAGGCGGAACGACGTTCCGCGAGCATGGTTTGTTAGCCACGCCAAGCTGAAGCTCCTCGTCTCAGCACGGGGAGAAAGCCGACATGCAGAAGCAGGTCGCCTACGAACATCAGGACCAGATCCAAGCGCCTTCGGCGAGCCCGCCGCAGACAAGCCCGCCACGGGGCGACATCGTCCGATTGGCCAATGCCGGCTCGAAGGCTGTCGAAAGCCCCGCCAGGCGGTTGCAGCAGGACGTGGCGACCGCGTTCGGCGCCAAGGAGGGCTGGTCGGTGAAGCGGACCGTCCTGCTCGGCGCGGCCTATCATCTGGCGGTGCTGGGCGCCCTGGGCCTGGCGGCCAGCCAGGCCGTGGTCCACCTGATGGGCTGACGCGCCTAGGCGGCGCCCAGCATCCGCACCAGGACGGCGTGCAGGGCGGCGACCTCGAACGGCTTCTCGACGAAATCCTGCATGCCCGCCGCGCGGCAGGCGGCCATCTCGGCCGGGCTGACCGCGCCGGTCACCGCCACCACCGGCGTCTGCTGGTTGAGGCCGTCGGCGCGCAGCCGGCGGGTGGTGTCCAGGCCGTCGAGGCCGGGCATGTTGACGTCCATCAGCACCACGTCGAAGCGCGTCTCGCCGGCCAGCACCAGCGCGCTTTCGCCGTCGGCCGCCAGGGTGACGTCCAGGCCGAAGGCCTCCAGCACCTGGGCCAGGGTGCGGCGGTTGATCTCGTGGTCGTCGACCACCAGGACGGTCGGCGCGTCGTCGAAGCCGTCGGCGGACGCGTCCAGCGGCTCGGGCGCCGGCGGCTCCTCGCCGACCGGGGCCGGCAACGTGAGCACAAAGCGCGCCCCGGGTCCCTCGACCGGCTCGGCGGCGAGATCGCCGCCCATCAGGCGGGCCAGATCCCGACTGATGGCCAGGCCCAGCCCCGTTCCGCCGAAGGTGCGGGCCGTGTCGGCGCCCAGTTGGTCGTAGGCGGTGAAAAGGCGCGCCAGCTGTTCCGGGCCCAGGCCCGGCCCGGTGTCGGTGACCGCCAGGGTCAGCAGCAGCCCGCCCTCGGCGCGCGGGGTCATCTCCAGCGCCACGCAGATCCGGCCCTCGGGCGTGAACTTGATGGCGTTGGACAGCAGGTTGTTGAGCACCTGGCGCAGGCGCACCGGGTCGCCCTTGATCCAGCGCGGCAGGTGGCGGCCGCCGGTGAAGCGCAGCGCCAGGCCCTTGTCTCGGGCCTCGGCGCGCCAGAACCGCAGGGTGTCGCAGATCAGGAGGCGCGGCGCGAAGTCGATCGACTCGACGGTCATGCGCCCGGCCTCGATCTTCGACAGATCGAGCAGATCGTTGAGCAGGGCCCGCATCATCACGCCGGCGTCGGCGATCAGGCCGGCCTTGCCCCGGGCCTGGCCGCGCGAGGTGCGGGCGATCTCGCCAGCCCCGGCCAGGATGGCGCTGAGCGGCGTGCGCAGCTCGTGGCTGACCATGGCGACGAAGGCGCTCTTGGCGGCGTCGGCGGCCACGGCCTGCTCGCGGCGGATTTCGGCGGCCGCCCTCGCCTCGCGCTCGGCCATCAGGGTGTGGCGCGACCAGCCGAACACCAGGGCGGTGACCAGGGCCATCAGGCCGCAGCCGGCCAGGAAGGCCCGGATCCCCGGGTCGTGGTGGCCGCCGACCAGCGCGGGCGCCAGGAAGAGATAGGCCAGATGCGGCGTGACGGTGGCGGCGAAGGCCAGGCGCGAGCCCTTGGCCCCCATCAGCGCCGTCAGGATCGAGCCGGCCAGCAGCAGAGACGCGCCGGCCGCGCCGCTGGGCAGGCCCGTCTTCCACAGCGGCACGGACGCCCAGCCGAAGGCCACGGCCAGCAGGAAGTCGGCGGCCAGGCACGGCAGGATCCAACGTTCCGGGTCGCGGTCGAAGGCGCGCAAGGCGGCGGCCTGAAGGATCTGGGCGGCCAGGCAGCCCAGGGCCCAGGGGAACATGAAGGCCAGCCATGGCTGCATTCCCACGGCCGCGCAGATCACCGCGATGACGAACAGACGCAGCGGAATCTGCTGCCGCAGCGCCTTGGCGGGCCTCACATAGCTGCGCGCGGCCCCGACCAGCCACGGATCCTGTTCCGCGTACGCCAACTCGACCTAAATCCCCAGTCTTCGGCCGTCCCCACGGCCGACATCTCCGCGACGCCCTTATAGCGCCCGGAGGTCACGATGATTTTGTCAAAACATGTCGGCCAAATGGCCGCTGTGCCGTCTTGCACAAAAGCAGCGCTTGCTCTTCGCGCCGGGTCGGCGGCGGCGCAACCCCTTTTGAGTCGCGCCGCCGGAACGACGGTATCAGGCCGGACGGGGAGCCCGGCGAACCTCGACGACGCGGACCTTGGTCCCGTCGAGCACCAGGGCCAGTTCGCCCCGCTTGATCTTCAGGGCGTCCGTGCCGAAGGCGTCGCGACGCCAGCCTTGCAGGGCCGGGGTTTCAGCCTCGTCGTCGGCGGCGATCTTTTCGAGATCCGAGACGGTGGCGATCAGCTTGGACGCCACGCCGGCTTCTTCGGCGCGGGCCTTGAGCAGAACCTTGAGCAGCTCGACCACGGCGCCGGCCGAGGGCGGCGGCGGCGGGCCGGGCTTGTCGACCACGGGGGCGTAGCCCTCGGGATCGGCCAGGGCGGCCTTGATCGCGGCCAGCAGGTCGGGACCGAACTTGCTGCCGCCGAAGCCCTTGGGCACGCCGCGCAGGGTGTTCAGGCCGTCCAGCGAGGTTGGAGCCTGGGTGGCCAGCTCGTCGATGGCCTCGTCCTTGAGGATGCGGCCGCGCGGCTGGTCGCGCTGCTGGGCGGTGCGTTCGCGCCAGGCCGAGACGGCCTTGAACACGGCCAGGTACTTGGCTTGCGTCTTGCGCGGACGCAGGCGGCGCCAGGCCTTTTCCGGATCGACGTCATAGGCGGCCGGATCGCTGAGCGCCTTCATCTCCTCCTCGACCCAGGCCAGGCGGCCCGATTCCTGGAGGCGATCGCGCAGCACCGGGAACAGACGCGCCAGATGCGTCACGTCGGCCAGGGCGTAGGCCAACTGGGCGTCGGTCAGCGGGCGGCGCGCCCAGTCGGTGAAGCGGCTCGACTTGTCGATCTCGATCTTCAGCATCTGACGCACCAGGGCGTCATAGGCGATCTGCTCGCCGAAACCCGCGGCCATGCCGGCCACCTGGGTGTCGAACAGCGGCGTTGGCATCGCTTTGAGATTGTTGAAGATCTCGACGTCCTGACGGGCGGCGTGAAACACTTTGAGCAGGGTCTCGTCGCGCATCAGTTCGAGCAGCGGCTCGAGGTCGAGGCCGTCCGCCAGCGGGTCGATCACGGCGTCCGAAGACGGCGAAGCGACCTGAATCAAGCAGAGCTTGGGCCAATAGGTGGTCTCGCGCATGAACTCGGTGTCCACGGCGATGAAGGGCTGCCCCTTCAAACCATTACAGAACTCCGCCAGCGCGGCGGTGGTGGTGATCGGCGTCATCGGCTGCTAATAGCCTCGCGCACCCCCGAGTCTGCAAGCGTCAAGCGTTGCGGAGCAGCCACTTTTCTGTCCCAAAGCGCCCGAGAGGGTCCGCGAAGGGCCTGGAACCACAGATGAGCGACCCGATGAGCGATCCGAAGACCGACCAAGCCGGCGGCCTGACCTACGCCCAGGCGGGCGTCGACATCGATGCCGGCAACGCCCTGGTGGACGCCATCAAGCCGCTGGCGAAAGCGACCCGCCGCCCCGGCGCGGAAGCCAGCCTCGGCGGCTTCGGCGCGCTGTTCGACCTGAAGGCGGCCGGCTACGAGGACGCCCTGCTGGTCACCACCACCGACGGCGTCGGCACCAAGCTGCGGATCGCCATCGACGCAGGCATGCACGCCACGGTCGGCATCGACCTGGTGGCCATGTGCGTCAACGACCTGCTGGCGCAGGGCGCCGAGCCGCTGATGTTCCTGGACTACTTCGCCACCGGCAAGCTGGACGTCGAGACCGCCAAGAGCGTGGTCGCCGGCATCGCCGAGGGCTGCAAGCTGGCCGGCGCGGCCCTGGTCGGCGGCGAGACCGCCGAGATGCCGGGCATGTACAATGACGGCGAATACGACCTGGCCGGCTTCTCGGTCGGCGCGGTCGAACGCGACGGCGTGCTGCCCAAGCTCGACAAGCAACGGGCCGGCGACGTGATCATCGGCATCGGCTCGTCGGGTCCGCACTCTAACGGCTATTCGCTGGTGCGCCGCGTGGTCGAGCGTTCGGGCCTGGCCTGGGACGCCCCCTGCCCCTTCGAAGACGGCAAGACGCTGGCCGAGGCCCTGATGGCTCCGACCCGCATCTATGTGAAGTCGCTCCTGCCGCTGCTTCAGTCGGGCCGGGTCAAGGGCGGCGCCCACATCACCGGCGGCGGCCTCATCGAGAACCCGCCGCGCTGCATCGCCGAGGGCCTGGTTCCTGAATTCGACTGGAACGCCTGGCCGCTGCCGCCCGTGTTCGAGTGGCTGCAGGAGGTTGGCCAGATCGACGCCCACGAACTGCGCCGCACCTTCAACTGCGGCGTCGGCTTCATCCTGATCGTCGCCCAGTCGGACGTCGAGCCGGTGCTCGCCGCCCTGCTCAACGCAGGCGAAGACGCCTTTGTCTGCGGCCAGCTGGCCGCGGCCTAAATGACTGCGAAGACCAAGGTCGCCGCCCTGATCTCGGGCCGGGGCTCCAACATGGAGGCCCTGGTCCGCGCCGCCAAGGACCCGGCCTGCCCGTTCGAGATCGCCCTGGTTTTGGCCAACAAGGCCGACGCTGGGGGCCTCGCCACCGCCGAAGCGGCCGGGATCGAGGCGCTGTGCGTGCCGAGCAAGCCGTTCGGCAAGGACCGCGAGGCCCACGAGCGCGCGGTCGATGCGGCCCTGCGCGAGCGCGGGATCGAGGTGATCGCCCTGGCCGGCTACATGCGGATCCTGACGCCCTTCCTGGTCGACGCCTGGGAAGGCCGGATGCTGAACATCCATCCGTCCCTGCTGCCCAAGTATCCGGGCCTCGACACCCACGCCCGGGCCATTGCGGCCGGCGATGCGGAGGCCGGCTGCACGGTGCACCTGGTCACGGCCGGGGTGGACGAAGGTCCGATCCTGGGCCAGGCGCGGGTGGCGATCGAAGCCGGCGACGACGATCACGCCCTGGCGGCGCGGGTGCTGAAGGAAGAGCACAGGCTCTATCCGGCGGTGTTGGGCCAGTTCGTGCGGGGGCTTTGAGATTCAGTCCGCTGCGGGCTCGCCGCGGTCTTTTCCCCGTGTGCAGTCCACGGCGTAGAACCCGCCCGGATCGGCGGCTCGCAGAGAAGCGCACGCCTTCCAGGCGGCGTCCCAGTCCATCTCCTCGCTAAGCGCGCCGTCCCGCCCGTACAGCCGCCAGATTGGCAGCGAGGACGCCACGGACTCGTAGACCGCCTCTTCCAACGTGAAGAACCAGGCGCTGTCCATGCCGATCGATCCCTCGCCACGCGCATCTTCGCGGCTCCAGACCAAGCCCCACGGACTAGCCGGACCGAAGCCCTGCTCACAGTAGGCGATGGCGACATCGGAACGCGCGCAGTCCTCCACGACGGTCCAGCAGACGTATTGCTGGCCAGGTTCGCCATAGTCCCAGTCGCGCAAGACCGGTCTGGGTTCGACGAGCAGGCTCCTGACGAGATCCCTGACCCTTGCATCGGCTATCGCCTCCAGCTCGCGCTCCACAAGTACGCTCAGGCGCTTGGTGTCGATCATTCCCGCCCCCCTTCGAGCGCCTCCTGCGCTCCAAACAAAAAGGCCGGCGGGTCGCCCCGCCGGCCTTTTCACGTTCTAAAGCTCGAAAGCCTTAGCCGACGATGTCGGCGTCGGTGAAGAACTGGGCGATTTCGATGCCCGCGTTCTCGAGGCTGTCCGAACCGTGGACCGAGTTTTCGCCGATCGACAGGGCGAACAGCTTGCGGATGGTGCCTTCGGCGGCGTTGTCCGGGTTGGTGGCGCCCATGACTTCGCGGTACTTGGCCACGGCGCCTTCGGCTTCCAGGACCTGCACGACGACCGGCTCGGCGGTCATCTGGGCGACGAGTTCACCGTAGAACGGGCGCTCGGCGTGCACTTCGTAGAACTTCTTGGCCTGAGCTTCGGTCAGGTGGACGCGGCGTTGAGCGACGATGCGCAGGCCGGCTTCCTCGATCACGGCGTTGATCTTGCCGGTGATGTTGCGGCGGGTCGCGTCGGGCTTCAGGATCGAGAAGGTGCGTTCGGTCATTCCGAAAATCTCACAGAGAAAGTTTGTGAATTGGGAGGTTGCGGGCTTATAGCCGGGCGCCTCCTCCCCGCCAACCCCGCGTTCCCAACATGCTTCAGATCAACGAACTTACTTTCGACGCCTGGGGACGCCGGTTCTTCGACAAGGCGACCGTCAGCCTGCCTCCCGGCGCCAAGGTCGGCCTGATCGGCCGCAACGGCGTGGGCAAGTCGACGCTGTTCAAGCTGATCCTCGGGCACCTGATCGCCGCCGGCGACGAGATCAGCATGCCCAAGAACGCCCGCATCGGTTCGGTGGACCAGGAGCACCCGGCCACGCCCGTGACCCTGCTCGACACCGTGCTGGAGGCCGACGAGGAGCGTCACGACCTGTTGACCCGGCTGGAGACGGCCGATCCCGAGGAGATGGGCGAGATCTGGAGCCGGCTGATCGAGATCGACGCCGACTCCGCGCCGTCGCGGGCCTCGGAAATCCTGGCGGGCCTGGGCTTCACCCAGGAAGATCTGCAACGGCCGATGAGCGAGTTCTCGGGCGGCTGGCGGATGCGCGTGGCCCTGGCCGCGGCGCTGTTCGCCGAGCCCGACATGCTGCTGCTCGACGAACCGACCAACTATCTCGACCTCGAAGGCGCCCTGTGGCTGGAAGCGCGCCTGAAGAAGTACCCGCACACCGCCCTGATCGTCAGCCACGACCGCGAGCTGCTCAACAACAGCTGCACGCACATGCTGCATCTGGCCGGCGGCAAGCTGGAACTCTACACCGGCGGCTACGACGACTTCGAAAAGCGCCGCGCCGAGAAGGCCCGCCTGCAACTGTCGGCCAAGGCCAAGCAGGACGCCGAGCGCGCCCACCTGCAATCCTTCGTCGACCGCTTCAAGGCCAAGGCCTCCAAGGCCGCCCAGGCGCAGTCGCGGATGAAGCGCCTGGCCAAGATGGAGCCGGTGTCCACCACGATCGAGGAGCGCGTCGCGCCCTTCACCCTGCCCTCGCCGCCGCGCCCGCTGCCGCCGCCGCTGATCCGGCTGGAGAAGGCCAATGTGGGCTACGAGCAGGGCCGCGCGATCCTCAAGAACCTCAACCTGCGCATGGACCTGGACGACCGCATCGGCCTGCTGGGCGTCAACGGTGCGGGCAAGTCGACCTTCGCCAAGATGATCGCCGGCGCGCTCGACATCCAGACCGGCGAACTGCACCGCGACAAGAAGATGAAGGTCGGCTGGTTCCACCAGCACCAGATCGAGGCGATGGATCCCAACGATACGCCGCTGGAGATCGTCCGCCGGGCCATGCCGGACTCCAGCGAATCCTCGCGCCGCTCGCGCCTGGCCCAATGGGGCCTGAACTTCGACAAGCAGGAGACCACGGTCGCCAACCTGTCGGGCGGCGAACGCGCGCGCCTGCTGCTGAACCTGGTGGCCATGGACGCCCCGCACGTCCTGATCCTCGACGAGCCGACCAACCACCTCGACATCGACAGCCGCCGGGCCCTGCTCGACGCCCTGAACGACTACGAGGGCGCGGTGCTGCTGATCACCCACGACCGCTCGCTGATGGAGCTGGTGGCCGATCGTCTTTGGCTGGCCGCCGACGGCAAGGTCGTACCGTTCGACGGCGACATGGACGACTACGCCAAGTTCGTGCTCGACCGCGCCAAGCAGGCCGTGAAGCCGACCCAGGTGGCGCGCGAGCCGGCCAAGGCCGAGACGGCGTCCGCCCCGGCCGCCAAGAAGGTCGCCATCGAGCCGCTGCGCCGCAAGGTCGAGGCCGCCGAACAGGTGCTGAACCGCAAGACCCGGGATCTCGCCGAACTGGAAGCCCAGCTGGCCGACCCGCAGCTCTATGTGAAGACGCCGGCCAAGGTTCCCGAGCTGGAGAAGCGCCGCGACAACGCCAAGGCCAAGCTCGACGAGGCCGAGGCCGCGTGGATGGAGCTGGCCGAGCAGCTGGCGGAAGCCGAGGGCTGAGCCCCCACTCGCGGTAAACGTCAATAAACCAAGAGATTTAGCCGTTCCGACAGACCTGCGGTCGTATCCCTTGCGACATGACCGCAGCCCTCGCCAGCCGCAACCACGTCGTCGCCAATCCGGAAGGATTGTCGGCCGGCTGCGTGCTGGAGGCCTTCGCCGCCTGGCTCGACCAGCGCCTGGCCGAGGCCACGCGGCTGGAGATGGACCTGGCCTTCCGCGACCGTCCGTTCGACGTCGAGATCGGCCGCGTCCCGGCCCTGGTCGGCTGGGAGCACCGCTATCTCGCCCCCGGCGCCGAGGCGCCGAAGGGCAAGATGTGGACGGTCTACCGCCTGCACGACCAGACCGGCCGCCCCAGCGAACTGGCGACCGCCCGGGCCAGCGCCGACAAGCTGGAAGACCTGACGCCGCTGCTGGGCGAGCTGGGCTATCTGGGCGTATTCGACGGCGACGCGGCGATGTTCCCGGGCGTGGGCAAGCGCTAGCGGCGCTTCAGCTCGGTGATGCCGGCCCGCCTCAGGGCCTTTTCGATACCGGGCCATGTCGGCTCACTGGGCCGCTGCATCGCATCCAGGTGCATGTTCCTCACGCTGGTCCAGCAGCGCACGCCTTCCTCCATTTCCTGACGAAAGCTGGCCAGCTCTTCGGCCGGCGCGTCGTGAGCGACACTCTCGACGTCGCGTAGGGTTCTCTGGATCAGGCCGATGTTCTGCTCGCAGGCGGCGATGACGCCGCGATAGGCCGCGTCGAGCTTGGGGTTGCGGGAGGTTCGGCGCAGGCGGCGGCGCGGCGGCTTGGACTTGGGCATGGGACTTCTCCGCTTGGAAGGGATGGAGCGCCTGCGGCGCACCCCCTCAGTCGCTCCGCGACAGCTCCCCCAGAGGGGGAACATCTTGGCGCTTCAGATCCTCCCCCTCTGGGGGAGGTGGCCCGGAGGGCCGGAGGGGGTCAGCGCAGGCATGGGCTCTCGCACTCCCGTGGAAATCCACGAAAGTCGGTGGGGAGGCGCGGAGCGGCCGGGCGGAGCCCGGAGACCGTGATGTTGTTTAGCGTTTCGG
>NZ_QHJY01000353.1 GCF_003185805.1 Caulobacter sp. D5 | reverse complement strand
CCCGCGTCGACCCGGCCCTGCCCGAGCGCAAGCCGCTGCCGCGCGCCGATCTGCGCCAGCGCTTCATCGGCCTGGGTCCCGTCGCCGTGTTCGGCGCCAGCAACTTCCCGCTGGCCTTCTCGACCGCCGGCGGCGACACCGCCGCGGCCCTGGCCGCCGGCTGCCCGGTCGTCTTCAAGGGCCACCCGGCCCACCCCGGCACCGCCGCCCTGGTTGGCGCGGCCATCAGCAAGGCCGTCGAGAAGGCGGGCCTGCCGGCCGGCGTGTTCGCCCTGCTGACCGGTCAGACCCACGAACTGGGCGGCGCCCTGGTCAGCGACTCGCGGATCAAGGCCGTCGGCTTCACCGGCTCGCGCGCCGGCGGCGTGGCGCTGATGAAGATCGCCAACGCCCGTCCCGAGCCGATCCCGGTCTATGCCGAGATGAGTAGCGTCAACCCGGTCGTGCTGTTCCCGCACGCCCTGGCCGCCCGCGCCGAGGCCCTGGGCGCGGCGTTCGTCGGCTCGCTGACCATGGGCTCGGGCCAGTTCTGCACCAATCCCGGCCTGGTCCTGGCGCTGGAAGGTCCGGACCTCGACACCTTCATCGCCTCGGCCTCGGCCGCCCTGGCCGCCGCTCACCCGCAGGTCATGCTGACCCCGGGCATCTTCGGCGCCTATGAGCAGGGCGTGGAAAAGCTGGGTTCGCGTCCGGGCGTCACCGTCGCCGCGCGCGGCCTGGTCGGCGAAGGCTGCAACCAGGGCCAGGGCGCCCTGTTCGTGGTCGACGCGGCGACCTTCGCCGCCGATCCGGCCCTCAGCCATGAAGTGTTCGGCTCGTCGTCGGTCGTCGTCCGCGCCCCGGACCTCGCCACCCTCGCCAAGCTGCTGGAAGGCCTGGAAGGCCAGCTGACCGCGACCCTGCACCTCGACGCCGAAGACGCCGAGGCCGCCCGCGGCCTGCTGCCGATCCTCGAGCGCAAGGCCGGCCGCATCCTGGCCAACGGCTGGCCGACCGGCGTGGAAGTGGCCCCGGCCATGGTCCACGGCGGCCCGTTCCCCGCCACCTCGGACGGCCGCTCGACCTCGGTCGGCACCCGCGCCGTCGAGCGCTTCCTGCGCCCGGTCTGCTACCAGGACCTGCCCGACGTGCTGCTGCCGGCGGCCCTGAAGGAAGCCAACCCGTGGGGCGTCAAGCGCGCCGTCGACGGCGTGCTCTAAGCCAGTCGGTCCGGTCAGGACCCCAAGGCTCTATAAGTGAAAGCGCGCGGCGGCCCCGGCCCCGCGCGCTTTTTCTTTGCCGTTTCAGGGCGTGGACGGTCTGCAACGGCTCTGGAATCGCCGAGTGCGCCCGAGCGGCCTTTTCTTGCGCGGGCGTCGGAATAACGGCGGCTTTGAGCCGGGAACGGCAACACTTCGGAGGCGAGCCGGCGCCATGGCGACAACCTTCCGGGCCGTTTGAAACGGAAGTGTATCGGTGCGAGCGTCGCCGTAGCATGACGGAAATTTCATAGACACGCCTGGGCCATGCACGGCCCCTAAGGCTCGGAGGTTCCATCAGGCGGGTCCTCCATGTCGCGTAAGCTTCTGATCTTGTCGGCCGCAGCTCTGCCTATGCTGCTGCACGCCGGCGGCGCCGTCGCCGAGACCGAGATCACCAGCAGCAGCCGCACCAAGGCGGTCGCGACCTCGACCGCCAACGACGGCGCGGCCGACGACGTCAAGATCACCAGCGACGGCGTGATCACCTACGCGTCCGAAGGCGCGATCGCCACCGTCGACAGCAGCAACACGCTGACCAACAACGGCACGCTGCAAAGCGCCGACATCTCCAACTCGACCGGCATACTGATCAGCGGCGGCCTCACCTCGACGGTGACCAACGGCGGCACGATCTCGCTGACCGAGGACTACGACTACGAGGACACCGACAGCGACGGCGACTACGACGGCCAGTTCGCGCTGGGGACCAATCGCTACGGCATCCACCTGACCGGTTCCGGCGACTTCACCGGCACGATCGAGAACTCGGGCGCGATCACCATCGAGGGCAACGACTCGATCGGCATCATCCTGGAGTCGTCGGTGATCGGCGACATTCTGAACTCCGGCTCGATCGCGGTCACTGGCGACGACGGTTACGGTATCCGCAACACCGCCAGCATCACCGGCGACATCGTCAGCGACGGCTCGATCAGCGTCACGGGCGCCAACAGCATCGGCCTGGCGGTCAACGGCGAGGTCGACGGCTCGGTCATCGTGCAGGGCTCGATCACCGCCACCGGCTACCGCTACACCAGCCGCTACACCGATCCCGACGACGAGGCCCTGCTCGACGCCGACGACCTGCTGCAAGGCGGCTCGGCCATCCAGGTGACCAGCAACGTCGCCAAGGGCCTGGTGCTCGACGCCCCGCCCGAGGACACCAACGACGACACCACCGACGACGAGGACGGCGACGGCGTCGCCGACGACGAGGAAGGCACCGCCTCGGTCTCGGTCTACGGCGGCGCGCCGGCGATCCAGATCGGTTCCGACACCCAGACCGTCACCCTCGGCTCGGCCGGCGACGGCATCTATGACTATGGCCTGGTCATTCGCGGCTCGGTCGGCGCCTACGGCATCCACCCGGGCGTGGCCGCCACCGGCGTGCAGATCGGCGGCTCGGCCGGCTACGAGACCCTGGTCACCAACGGGATCAACCTGGAAGGCTCGATCGCGGCCAACGCCTACGAGGCCGACGCCGTGGGCCTGCACCTGACCTCGGGCGCCATCGCCCGGATCCTCGACAACAGCGGCGGCCTCTCCGCTTCGGTCACGGCCGAGGGCGACTCCGCCGCCTACGCCCTGCTGATCGACGCCGGCGCGACCATGACCACGGTCAACAACAGCGGCACGATCCTGGCCACCCTCTACGGCGAGACCGGAACCGCCAACGCCATCGTCGATCGCTCGGGCACGCTGACCACGATCAACAACACCGGCACGATCGCGGCCTACCTGACGGCCACCGACGACGACTACGACCTCGACGACAGCAACGACGACGCCGACGACGAAGTGGTCACCGGCAAGGCCGTGGCCATCAACCTGCAGGCCAACACCACCGGCGTCACCATCACCCAGACCGGCGTCGATGACGGCGACGACGGCGACGACGACGTGGCCGACACCGATACCGACGGCGACGGCGTGGACGACGCCGACGAGCCGACGATCATCGGCCAGATCCTGCTGGGCTCGGGCGCGGACACCCTCAATCTGCTGAACGGCACGCTGTACGGCGAGATCTCGTTCGGCGACGGCGCCGACGTCTTCAACATCGACGGCGGCGCCTACGCGGTCACCAAGCTGAGCGACAGCGACGGCAAGCTGTCGATCAACATCGGCGACGGCGGCCTGATGCTGACCAACACCAACACGATCAACGCCACCAGCCTGACCCTCGGCGCCGACGCCAAGCTGGTGTTCACCGTCGATCCCTCGGCGGGCACGGCGACCCAGCTGGTGGTCGACACCGCCACCATCGCCAGCGGCGCCAACCTGGGCTTGGTCTTCAACAACCTGCTGACCACGGCCAGCACCTTCAAGGTGATCTCGGCCGGAACCCTGACCGCCGGCGACATCGACCAGGACCTGCTGGGCGACGCGCCCTACCTCTACGTCGCCAGCGCCTATACGCAGGACAACGACGTCCTGATCGACGTGCGCCGCCGCACGGCCGCCGAGGCGGGCATGACCAGCGGCCAGGCCTCGGCCTACGAGGCGGTGTTCGCGGCCCTGAGCAACGACGACGGCATCGCCGGCGCCTTCCTCAGCCAGTCGACCGCCGACGGCTTCTACAATCTCTACGACCAGATGCTGCCCAGCACCGGGCAGGGGATGTTCACCAGCCTGCAGGCGGTGCAGCAGCAGCTGTCGTCGGCCACGTCGGTGCGTCCGGACGGCGCCGACCGCTACGGCCCCGACAGCGTCTGGGTGCAGGAGATCAACAGTCTGGTCCGCATCGAGGACGGGGCGGTCCAGGGCTCGGACACCAAGGCCGTGGGCCTGGTCGCCGGCTACGAGGCCATGGGCGACGCCGGCGGCGCGCTGGGCGTGACCCTGTCGTTCGTCAGCCTCGAGGAAAAGGACACCGCCGCCAAGGTCGGCGAGGAGACGACCGCCTCGGTGTTCCAGGCCGGAACCTACTGGCGCCGCTCGGTCGGCGGCTGGCGCCTGAACCTGGGCGGCGGCGCGGGCTACATCCGCTTCAACGGCGACCGCAGCTTCATCAGCGAGGACGCCGACAGCGACGGCGCGGCCGACGAGATCGTCCGCAACACCGCCTCCTGGAATGGCTTCACCGCCAACGCCTTCGCCGGCGTCGGCTACGAAGTGACCTTCGGCGCCAACTACATCCGCCCCGAGACCCGCCTCGACTACGTCTACATGTGGGAAGGCGAGCGTCGCGAGCACGGCGGCGGCGAGGGCTTCGACCTGACGGTCGCCTCGCGCAAGTACAGCAACCTGTCGAGTGACATCGGCGTGGTCTTCGGTCGCCAGTTCGGCAAGGAAGTCTGGTTCAAGCCGGAAGTCCGCGTCGGCTATCGCAAGACCCTGGCCGGCAAGTTCGCCGACACCACGGCCTCGTTCGCGGGCGGCACGCCGTTCACGATCCTGGCCGACAACGCCCGCAACGGCGCGGTGACCCTGAACGTCGCCCTGCGCGCCGGTTCGGATCTTTCCTATTTCGCCCTGGAGGGCGGGGCCGAAGCGTCCCGTCGCCAGACCCGCTATTCTGCCCGGCTTGTCGGCCGGGCGATGTTCTGAGAACGCCCGTGAGACCCCGCCTGCTCATCGTCGATCCCGATATCGACTCCCGCGCCGCCATTACCGCCCTTCTGGGCCGCTTCGACCTGGAAGTGCTCGAGGCCGGTTCGGCCCGCGAGATGGACCAGATCCTCGGCCGCACCCAGATCGAACTGGTCGTGATGGACATCCTGCTGCCCGACGAGGCCGGCCTGTCGGTCTGCGCCCGCCTGCGCCGCCTCAACCCGGCTCCGGGCGTGGTGGTGGTCAGCGCCGTCGACGACGAAAGCGACGTGGTGGTCGGCCTGGAGATGGGCGTCGACGACTACATCGCCAAGCCGTTCCGCCCGCGCGAGACGGCCGCCCGCATCCGCGCCGCGGTCCGCCGCCGCCAGGCCTATCGCGCGCCCGAGCCGATCGCCGCCCCGCCGGTCTATCAGTTCAGCGGCTGGCGCCTGAACGTCGCCACCCACGAGCTGTTCGATCCGCGCGGCGAGTCGGTGAACCTGTCGTCGGCCGAGTTCCTGGTGCTGTGGACCCTGGTCTCCAAGCCCCAGCAGATCCTCACCCGCGACCAGCTGCAGCAGGGGCCGCCCGAGGCCCGCAGCAAGGCGCCGCCGCAGCAGATCAACGTCACCATCAGCCGCCTGCGCAGCAAGCTGCGCCGCGCCGAGGGCGGCGCCCAGATGGTGCGGACGGTCCGCCACGCCGGCTACATGTTCGCCCCGCGCGTGGACCGCGTTCACGCGGACTGACGGGCTCGAAGACCCTCCCCCTGATGGGGGAGGTGGCCCGAAGGGCCGGAGGGGGAAGTCCCTGCTGAACTGAGAGCGGCCGCGGACGCGGGGGTCAACCTCCCCCTCCGTCGGCCTCGCCGACACCTCCCCCTTCGGGGGGAGGGTCCTGAAATCCTATTTCTTCCGCACGAAGATCAGCGTCTGGTCCGGCGGGCCGGGCTTGCCGTCGACGTCCTGCTCGATCAGCAGGGTGTCTGGGGCCGAGAGGGCCACGCGCATGGTCTGGCGGCGGCCGGTCTGGCCGTGGGTCATCACCGCGACGCTGGATTGGCCGGTGCGATCGACGCTCAGGGTCACGAAGTTGAAGTTGACCACGGCCCGCGTCGGCGAGCCGTCGAGGCCGGCGTCGGCGAACTGGATGGCGGCCACCCCCTCGTCGTCCTCCTCGACCAGGGTCCAGGCGATGAACTTGCCGTCGTCCTTGGTGATGTCGAGCTCGCCGCTCAGCGGGGCGGCGCCGGTCAGGGCCTCGTTGAAGTGCGAGCGCGGCAGGTCGAGCATCCACTTGCCGCCGACGCCCAGGGGACCGCTGGCCTGAGCGGCCGGCGCCTGGGCGAGGGACGGGGCGGCGAGCAGCAGGAGACCCAGGCCCGCGAGCGCGGATGCGACTTTAGCTTTGGCCATGACCGATCTCCTTGACGATAGGTCAATGTCGGGTGGCGAGATCGGTTCGTCCAGAGGTCCGGCGTTTTTGGCGCCCGGTGTTTTTGGGAGCCGCCGTTACGCCAATTGTGGATTGCCAATCGGGGCACGCGGTCGCTCTGGTCGGCGGACTGCAAGAATCGGAGCCCGCCCATGCGCCGCCTGTCGCGTTCGATGTCGCGTTCGCTGTTGTTCGCCGCCTCGCTGTTCGCCGCCGGCGCGCTCTACGGCCCCGAGGCCGACGCCGCGGAGAAGGCCGACACCTCGGTCAAGGCCGTGCAGAAGATCGTCGGCGGGGCCGGCTTCAAGGCCGCCGTCCAGCAGCTCGACGCCGACTATGACCGCACCGTCGCCGACATCGTCACCCTGACCGAGATCCCCGCGCCGCCCTTCAAGGAGGAAAAGCGTGCCAGGGCCTATCTGGAGATGCTCAAGGCCGTGGGCCTGACCGATGTCGAGATGGACGCCGAGGGCAACGTCATGGGCGTGCGGCCCGGGACGGCGACCAAGGGCAAGGGTCCGTTCGTGGTCATCGCCGCCCACCTCGACACCGTCTTCCCCGAAGGGACCGAGGTGAAGGTCAAGCGCGAGGGCACGAAGCTGTCGGCCCCCGGCATCGGCGACGACACCCGCTCGCTGGCCGTGCTGCTAGCCTATGTGCGGGCGCTGGACGCGGCCAGGATCAAGACCAGGTCCGACATCCTGTTCGTCGGCAATGTCGGCGAGGAGGGGCCGGGCGACCTGCGCGGCGTGCGCCACCTGTTCACCAAGGGCAAGTACCAGGGCCGGATCGGCGCCTTCTTCTCGATGGACGGCTCGGATCCCTCGCGCATCGTCGACCGCGGCGTCGGCTCCAAGCGCTATCGCGTCACCTTCAAGGGCCCGGGCGGCCACAGCTACGGCGCGTTCGGCGTGGTCAACCCGATGACGGCCATGGCCCAGTCGGTGGTCGATCTCTACGCGGTCAAGCCGCCGGCCGATCCCAAGACCACCTATTCGGCCAGCGTGGTCGGTGGCGGCACCTCGGTGAACTCGATCCCCAATTCCATCTTCATGGAGTTCGACATGCGCTCGGAGAGCGCCGACGAACTGGCCAAGCTGGACAGGACGCTGGTCGCCATCCTCGACAAGGCCGTGGCCGGCGAGAACGCGGCCCGCTCGACCAAGCCGGGCGAGGTCTCCTACGAGGCCAAGGTGATCGGCGAGCGTCCGGCCGGCGGCACGGACCCGAAGGCCGCGATCGTCACGGCCACGGCCGCCGCGGCCTCGGCCCTGGGCTTCACGCCCACCCACGAGGCTTCCTCGACCGACGCCAACCTGCCCATGAGCGTGGGGATCCCGGCCGTGACCATCGGCTCCGGCGGCAAGGGCGGCCGCGCCCACGCCCTGGACGAATGGATCGACGTCGAGAAGGGCGAGACCCTCAAGGGCATGCAGGTCGGCCTGGCGGCCCTGCTGGCCGTGGCGGGGGTGGAGTAAAAATGCTCCCCCTGAAGGGGGAGCTGTCGCGAAGCGACTGAGGGGGATGTGACTGTTGAACCTGCAACCGCGCCGGCGTGGGCAGGAACTTCCCCCTCCGGCCCTTCGGGCCACCTCCCCCTTCAGGGGGAGGATCCGGTCACGCCCGCTGGTTCAGCGTGATCGCGGTGGCGCTGTTGCGGTAGGCCGAGCCCTGGGCGCTGGGGCCGTAGCCGGCGGCTTGCGGGCGCTGGGCGGCGATCTCGTTGGCGACGGCGCGGACCAGGCCCTCGGTGACGGTCTTGGCCGCGGCGATGGCGCGCGACTGGCGGGCGAGGACGGCGTCGAAGGCCTCGGTGGCGCGCACCAGGCGCATGCGGCGCTCGGGCGTGGCGGCCTGGACGACGGCGACGTTGCCGCGCACCCGCGCCGACTCGTGGCGGTAGATGTTGGCGAGCTTGGCCGTCTCCTCGACGTGGCGGGCGGCCTCGTGCGGGCGGCGGGCCTCGAAGGCGGTGGCCTGCTTGGCGATCAGGTCGGTCAGGCGCTCGGTCAGGATGATCAGCTGTTCGACGCGCTCGTCGGCTGGACTCATCATTGGGCGACCTCCTGCAGGCCTTGCATCTTGAGCATCTCGCGCTGGACCGAGGCGGCGATGCCGACGCCGCCGGCCTTGGCCACTTCCTTGGCCATGGCGTCGGTCAGCAGCGACTTGAACATCTCTTCGCCCTGGCCGCCGCCGAACGGTTCGGGGGTCTTCACGCCCTCGAACATCGACTGCATCATCGACGACAGGAACGAGGCCTCGAACTTCTGGGCCGTTTCCTTGATCTTGCCGCGCTTGGCCAGTTCGGCGGCCGAGGTCGCGCCGGTTCCGGAGATGGCCGAGTAGGCGTCGACGGCGCTGGCGGCGGAGGAGAGGGCGCTCATCACATCACCTCGATGTCGGCTTGCAGGGCGCCCGCGGCCTTCACGGCCTGCAGGATGGTGATCATGTCGCGCGGGGTGACGCCCAGGGCGTTGAGGCCGCCGACCAGGCTCTTCAGCGACGCGCCGCCGCCCAGGGTGATCAGCTTCTTGCCCTTTTCCTCGTCGATGTTGATCGTCGACTGCGGGACCACCTTGGTCTGGCCCTGGCTGAACGGGGCCGGCTGGCTGACGGCCGGGGTCTCCTGGACCGAGATGGTCAGGTTGCCCTGGGCGATCGCCACCTGGCTGATGCGGACGTCGTCGCCCATCACCACCACGCCGTTGACCTCGTCGATGATCACCTTGGCCGGGCCGTCGGGCTCGACTTCCAGGTTCTCGATGGCGGTGATGAAGCTGATCATGTCCATGCCGCCCGGCGAGCGGATCGCCACGACGGTGGGGTTCTGGGCCTGGGCGCAGCTGGGGAACTTGATGTTGATGGCGTCGGCGATGCGGCGGGCGGTGGTGAAGTCGGGGTTGCGCAGGGTCATGCGCAGCTCGCTCATGGCCACCATCTGGAAGCCGGTCTCGCGCTCGACGTCGGCGCCGGCGGCGATGCGGCCGGCGGTCGGGACGCCGCGGCTGATCGAGCTGCCCGAAGCGCCGCCGGCCGAGACGGCGCCGGTCTGCACCTGGCCCTGGGCCACGGCGTAGGTCTGGCCGTCCGCCCCTTGCAGCGCGGTGACCATCAGCGTGCCGCCCTGCAGGCTCTTGGCGTCGCCCATGGCCGAGACCGAGACGTCGATCTTCGAGCCGGCGCCGGCGAAGGCGGGCAGCTTGGCGGTGACCATGACGGCCGCCGCGTTCTTGGCGTTGAGGTTGGCGTCGCGGACGTTGACGCCTTGGCGCTCGAGCAGCGATTCCATGCTCTGCTTGGTCATCGGCGCGTTGCGCAGGCTGTCGCCCGTGCCGTTGAGGCCGACGACGATGCCGTAGCCGATCAGGTGGTTCTCACGCACGCCTTCGAACGAGACGATGTCCTTGATCCGCGACTTGGCGGCGGCCGGACCGGCGATGACGGTCATGGCCGCGAGGGCCAGGCCGGCGAGAACGGAGCTGAAAAATGAACGACGCATGGATTTCCACACCGAAGGACGCAATTCCGTCGCGGCCCATGCCAGAACCGGGCCAACGGAAAAGGTGAGGAAAATCAATGAAAAAGTCGGGCAAAAACGCCTGCGACAATCCTGTCCGGCAGATTCTGCCCGGCATTAACCATACCGCAAGCGCCGATCTCGAATATGGGCTCTCATCGGGGAGGCCGACTCCCTATATGTAGGCGTGCAAGACCAGCTTTGGAGCGACGGTCGTCATGAAGGTTTCGAGCTCGGGAGGCGTGGGCGCAGCTGGCGCATCACGCGCGCGGCCGGCGGGCGGCGGATCGAACTTCGCCCTGCCCAGCGTCGGCGGCGCCAGCGGCGTGGCCGGGACGGCCGCGGCAGGCGGTCTGGCCGGCGTGGGTTCGCTGGACGCTCTGCTGGCCCTCCAAGCCAACATGGACCCGATGGAGCGCAAGCGTCGCGCCATCCGCCGGGCCGACGACATTCTGGACATCCTCGACGGCCTGAAGATCGCCGTGCTGGACGGGGAGGTCTCCTCCAGCACCATCGACAAGCTCAAGCGCGCCGTTCGCGAGCACCGCGAGAGCGTCGACGATCCGAAGCTGCAGAGCCTGCTCAACGAGATCGAGACCCGCGCGGCCGTCGAAGAGGCCAAGCTCTCCGTGGCGCAAGGCGCGTGAGGAGCGGCGGGATGGAACCTCGAACCCATTCCCGCGATTTTATTGCCCCGGCCGGCGCGGCGAAGCTCGTCGCCCCCGTGCAGCGTCGCCGCCGTGTCAGGCAGGCGCGCGCGCCTGAATGCACCGCTCATGCGACGTTCATTGAACGGGGCTATCGTTTTGGTATAAGCACACCGCCCGCTGAGGGCGGAGTTCATCGGGGCGTGAGGCGTTGATGCAGACGGCCACTGTTCTTAAGGAACCGAATACGTATCGTCCTTCCGAGGACGAGCCGTTCATGAATGAGCGGCAGCTCGAGTATTTCAAACAGAAGCTGCTGACCTGGAAAGAGGAAATCCTTCGCGAATCTCGCGAAACGGTCTCCCACCTCCAGACCGAAACTGAGAACCATGCCGACCTCGCCGACCGGGCGTCGTCGGAAACCGACCGGGCGCTGGAACTTCGGACCCGCGACCGGCAGCGGAAGCTGATCTCCAAGATCGACCAGGCGTTGCGCCGGGTCGAAGACGGCAGCTACGGCTACTGCGAAGAGACCGGCGAGCCCATCGGCCTGGCCCGTCTGGACGCGCGTCCGACCGCCACCCTGAGCCTCGAAGCCCAGGAGCGTCACGAGCGTCGCGAGCGGGTTCACCGCGACGACTGAGGTCTCGCAGGTCTTATCCTGATGTGTTTTGCGACGGCCTCGCTCCATGAGCGAGGCCGTCTGCGTTTCTGCCCGAATTAAGTCCAAGCTTGCTGCTTTTCACGGCGACGGGGGAATGATCTTCTCCCGCCCGTCGAGGGTCGTTGAGCGGGGGAAGGTCCGCGCCTACGGCCGCTCGAAAGCCTCTTTCAGCGAGCCGCGTCCATGCGCCTGTCCCGTCGTCATCTTCTTCTCTCGGCCGCCGCCGCCACTGCGGCTTCGGGGGCCGCTTGCGGCCTGCCGGCCTTCGCCGCGACGCCCGCCAAGGGCCCGATCGCCGATCCGAAGCTGGCCAAGCTGCTCGACGCCTTCGTCGACGAGATGCTGATCGACCAGCCCGAGGCCGCCACGGGCCTGGGCCTCGACAAGGGCGCCCGCGCGGGGCTGAAGGCCAAGCTGTCGGACAGCTCGGCCGCCGGTCGCCGCGCCCAGGTCGCCGCCTATGCCGACCGCGCCAAGCGCATCGCCGCCATCGATCCCAAGACCCTCAACCCGCACGACCTGACGATCCGCGACACGGTGCTGGCGGCCCAGAAGATCGGCGCCGAGGGCGAGGCCTTCAGCTACGGCGGCGACTTCGCCAATCCCTATGTCGTCAGCCAGCAGGGCGGGGCCTATTCGTTCGTGCCGGAGTTCCTGAACTCGCAGCACGGCGTCGAGACCGCCGCCGACGTCGACGCCTATGTCTCGCGCCTGGCCGCCTTCGCCAAGGTGGTCGACCAGGAGAACGGCCGCATCGCCGAGGACGTCGGCGCCGGCGTCATCCCGCCGAGCTTCATCCTCGACAACGCCATCGGCCAGCTCACCGAGATGCGCGCCCAGAAGGCCGCCGACAGCCGCATGGTCGGCTCGCTGGCCGAGCGCGCCAAGGCCAAGGGCCTGGCCGACCGCGCGGGCGATGCGACGAAGATCATCGAGGGCGAGGTCTATCCGGCGCTCGACCGCCAGATCGCCGCCCTCAAGGCCGCGCGCGAGAAGGCCGACGACAAGGCGGGCGTCTGGAAGCTGCCGCAGGGCGAGGCCTATTACGGCTGGGGCCTGCGCTACAACACCACCACCACGATGGACGCCGAAGAGATCCACGCCCTGGGCCTGGAGCAGGGCCGCGAGATCGCCGCCCGCATGGACGTGCTGCTGAAGGGCCAGGGCCTGACGCAGGGCTCGGTCGGCGAACGCGTCACCGCCCTGACCAAGGACCCGCGCTACCTCTACGCCGACAGCGACGCGGGCCGGGCCGAGCTCCTGGCCTATCTCAACGACCGCATCGCCGCGATCCGCCTGCTGATGCCCAAGCTGTCGCGCCTGGGCCTGAAGGCCGACGTCATGGTCAAGGCCGTGCCGAAGGAGATCCAGGACGGCGCGCCGCAGGGCTACATGAACTTCGCCTCGCTCGACGGCTCGCGCCCGGCGATCTACTACATCAACCTGAAAAATATGGGCAATTGGCCCAAGTTCAGCCTGCCGACCCTGACCACCCACGAGGCCATTCCGGGCCACGCCTGGCAGGGCGCCTACCTGGCCGAGCGGGCCAGCCAGATCCCGACCATCAGCTCGCTCATGGGCTTCGGCGCCTTCGTCGAGGGCTGGGCGCTCTATGCCGAGCAGATCGCCGACGAGGCCGGCTACTACGAGGGCGATCCGCTGGGCCAGCTCGGCTACCTGCAGGCCCAGCAGTTCCGCGCCGCCCGCCTGGTGGTCGACACCGGCCTGCACCACAAGCGCTGGACCCGCGACCAGGCGGTGGAGTTCATGACCTCGACCACCGGCCGCGCCAAGCCGGCCATGGTCAGCGAGGTCGACCGCTACTGCGCCAGCCCCGGCCAGGCCTGCGCCTACAAGATCGGTCACACCGAGATCCTGCGCCTGCGCGAAAAGGCCAAGGCGGCGCTCGGCCCGCGCTTCGACCTGCGCGACTTCAACGACGCCGTGGTCTCGACCGGCGGCACGCCGCTGACCGTGCTGGGCGAGGTGGTGGATCGCTATGTGAAGACGGCGAAGGGGTAATCACGGTCCCTCTCCCCTTGCGGGAGAGGGTGGCCTCGCGGAGCGAGGTCGGGTGAGGGGTCTCTC
>NZ_QHJY01000352.1 GCF_003185805.1 Caulobacter sp. D5 | reverse complement strand
GTCGCGGCGGCTCCCCTAGGGCCGCCGCGACGGGTCTTTTTTGTTTCAGCAGGTGCTTTCCGTTTGCGCCTTCGGGCGCCAGTTTCGGTCGGGGAGGATCGGCCATGAGCCAAGACGTCCGCGAAGGGCGCATCCGCAGCATCGTCATCGTCGGCGGCGGCGCCGCCGGCTGGATGGCGGCCGCGGCCCTGCGTCGCCACTTCGGCCAGTCGCCGATCGGCATCACCCTGGTCGAGAGTTCCGAGATCGGCACGATCGGGGTGGGCGAGGCGACCATCCCCACCATCCGCGCCTTCTACCGCAACCTTGGTCTCGACGACCTGGAGGTGCTGCGCGCCACGCAGGGGACCTGCAAGCTCGGCATCCGCTTCAAGGACTGGATGGCCCCCGGCTCGGCCTTCATCCATCCCTTCGGCCTCTACGGCCAGGACCTGAACGGGGTGGCCTTCCAGCACTACTGGGCCAAGGCCCGCGCCAGCGGCGAGGTCGGGGCGTTCGGCGAGTACTGCCTGGGCGCAAGCCTGGCGGCGGCGGGCAAGTTCACCGTGCCGGCGGCCAATCCGCCGTCCAGCCTGTCGGTGTTCGACTGGGCCCTGCATTTCGACGCCAGCCTGTTCGCCCAGCTGATGCGCCGCGTGGCCGAGGCCAACGGCGTGCGCCGCATCGACGCCAAGGTCGTGAAGGTCAATCTGCGGCCCGACGACGGCTTCGTCGCCTCGCTGGACCTGCATACGGGCCAGACCATCGAGGGCGACCTCTTCATCGACTGCTCGGGCTTCCGGGGCCTCTTGATCGAGGAGGCGCTGGAGACCGGCTACGAGGACTGGTCGCAGTGGCTGTTCTGCGACCGGGCGCTGGCCGTGCAGAGCCAGCCTCCCGCCAATTCTTCTGGGGAGGGCGCCGAGCCGCCGCCCTATACCGACGTCACCGCCCATGACGCCGGCTGGCGCTGGCGCATCCCGCTGCAGCACCGCTACGGCAACGGCTATGTCTATTCGAGCCGCCATATCGACGACGAGGCGGCCAAGGCCGAGCTGGTCGCCGCCGTGCCCGACAGGCTGCTGCACGAGCCGCGCCTGATCCGCTTCACGCCCGGTCGCCGCAAGCAGGTCTGGAACCGCAACGTCGTGGCCCTGGGCCTGGCGTCGGGCTTCCTGGAGCCGCTGGAAAGCACCTCGATCGCCCTGATCGAGACCGGGATCGAAAAGCTCAAGGCCCTGTTCCCCGATCGCGGCTTCGACCCGGCCGTGATCGACGAGTTCAATGACTGGTCGCGGCGCGAGATGGAGCGGGTGCGCGACTTCGTGATCCTGCACTACAAGGCCGCTCAGCGCGGCGACACGCCGTTCTGGCGCACCACCCGCGACGCCGACATCCCCGAGACCCTGGCCCGCAAGGTCGAGCTGTTCCGCGCCCGCGGGCATGTGGCCCGCTATCGCTGGGAGATGTTCCAGCCGCCCAGCTGGCTGGCGATCCTAGACGGCTTCGACATCCGCCCCCAGGGCTGGGATCCGGCGCTGGATGGGATCGACGGCCGAGCCCTGGCCGCCAGCCTCAACCAGATGCGGGCGGGCGTGGCCCGGGTAGTCGCCGAGGCCCCCACCCACGGCGAGTTCCTGCGCCGCTACGTCGCCGCCCAGCCGGCGGCCGCCGAATAGACGACAACGATAAAAGACAAGACGACGGGAGAGGCCCGATGGCCAACAATCTGCGGAAGATCGTGATCGTGGGCGGCGGCTCGGCCGGCTGGATCACGGCGGCCATGCTCAGCCACTATCTCAAGGACAGCTCCTGCGAGATCGAGCTGATCGAGTCCGAGCAGATCGGCATCATCGGCGTCGGCGAAAGCACGATCCCGCCCTTCCTGCAGCTGATCCGCGGCCTCGGCATCGACGAGGTCGAGTTCATGCAGGAGACCCAGGCCGCCTTCAAGCTGGCCATTCGCTTCGAGAACTGGCGCCAGAAGGGCGAGGTCTACTACCACCCGTTCGGCCTGATCGGCGGGCCGGTGGACGTGCACGAGTTCTACCAGGTCTGGCTGCGCGGCAAGGCCGAGGGGCATCCCGCCGCCCTGCAGGACTTCGCCCCGGCCTCGGTGATGGCCGACCGCTGGAAGTTCATGTCGCCGGCCATGGCCCCGCGCACCATGATCGCCAACGCCAACTACGCCGTGCACATCGACGCCGCCCTGCTGGCCAAGTTCTTGCGCAAGTTCGCCGAAGCCCGGGGCGTCAAGCGCACCGAGGGCATCGTCAGCGACGTGGCCACGCGGCCCGACGGCTTCATCGAGAAGGTGATCCTGCAGGACGGCCGCGAGGCCTCGGGCGACCTCTTCATCGACTGCTCGGGCTTCCGCTCGCTGCTGAACGGCAAGACCCTGGGCACCGAGTTCCTCGACTGGTCGGACGTGCTGTTGTGCGACCGCGCCATCGCCGTGCAGACCGCCAACCTCCGCGACCCGCATCCCTACACCCTGGCCCAGGCCCAGGACTCCGGCTGGCGCTGGCGCATCCCGCTGCAGCACCGGGCCGGCAACGGCTATGTCTATTGCAGCCAGTTCTGCAGCGACGACGAGGCCCGGGCCACCCTGATGAGCCAGGTCGAGGGCGAGGCCGTGCGCGAGCCCTGGCTGGTGCCGTTCAAGACCGGCATGCGCAAGCAGCTCTTCAACAAGAACTGCGTGGCCATCGGACTGGCGGGCGGCTTCATCGAGCCGCTGGAGTCGACGGCCCTGCACCTGATCTATCGCGGCGTCGACTACCTGCTGCGGTTCTTCCCCGACCGCGACTGCGACGCCACCCTGGCGGCCGAGTACAACAGGCGCATGCGGGCCGACTACGAGGAGATCCGCGACTTCATCGTGCTGCACTACTTCACGACCAAGCGCGACGACACGCCGTTCTGGCGCGCCTACCAGCAGGTGACGCCGCCCGAGAGCCTTCGCGAGCGGATCGCGCTGTTCAAGGCCGGCGGGGTGCTGCGCGACGGCGTCGACGACATGTTCCGCGCCCCCAGCTGGCAGTCGGTGATGGAAGGCATGGGCATCCGGCCCCAGCGCTATCAGCAGCTGGTCGACACCCTGCCGGCCGGGGTGGTGAAGGGCCTGCTCGACAAGTCCGCCCCGATGCTGAGCGATCTCGTCGACACCCTGCCCAGCCACGGCGACTTCCTGCGCCAGTACTGCCCGGCGCCGGTTCCGGAGGCGCTGAGGAAGGCGGGCTGAACCCTAGTCGGTGATGGGCGGCTTGGCGCCGTCCACCGCCGGCCAGGGCGCGAAGGCGAACACCCAGAGCACGACGATCGAGGCGCCGGGGATCAAGGCCACCAGGGTCAGCCAGGGCGACCATCCGGCGCGCTTGAAGATGCGCGCGACCGGAATGAAGAAGATCGCGAGGACGGCGAGCAGCACCACCCAATGAAGCCACGACATCGAACCCATGATCCCCTCCGTTCGGACACTGCGATCACTATGACTGATTCCGCCGCCTGAGGTTGCGTGTCCGCCGGGCTGCGCGGGCTCAGACCTCGGCCCACATCCGCAGCAGGTTGTGGTAGGTGCCCGTCAGCGACAGCACCGAGGCGTCGCCCTGGCCGACCTGGCCGGCCAGGCGCTGGATCGAGACGTCCATGTCGAGCAGCAGGGCGCGCTTGGCGTCATCGCGCACCAGGCTCTGGATCCAGAAGAAGCTGGCCGTGCGCGCGCCGCGCGTGATCGTGGTCACGTGGTGCAGGCTGGAAGCCGGGTAGAGGATCAGCGAGCCGGCCGGCAGCTTGACCAGGTGGCTGCCGTAAGTGTCCTCGACCACCAGCTCGCCGCCGTCGTAGTCGTCGGGATCGGTCAGGAACAGGGTGGCCGACAGGTCGGTGCGGATCTGGGCGCCCGTGGCGGGGTTTCGGCGGATCGAGTTGTCGACGTGGTCGCCGAAGCCCATGCCCTCGCCGTAGCGGTTGAACAGCGGCGGCAGGATGGTGTGGGGCAGGGCGGCCGAGACGAACAGCGGGTTGCTCTGCAGGGCCTGGACGATGATCGCCCCGACCTCGCGGGCGGCCGCGCCGTCCTGCGGCAGCTGCTGGTTGTTCTTGGCCATGGCCGCCTGGAAGCCCGAGGTGGCGTTGCCGTCGACCCACGGGGCGGCGTCGATGATCGCGCGGCAGCGGGCCACCTCGTCGGGGCTCAGCACGTCGGGGATCTGCAGCATCATGGCGGTCGGCCTTCGTCGTCTCGTGCTCAGGCTTTAGGGCCTGAGGCGGCCCTGGGCAATGCGAACGGCTCGCAGAAGATTGCGTAAGGGTGGTGAGAGGATGCGACCGTGCGTTCTCAACGGGGCAGGCCGCTCCATCCTCCGTAAAATCCCCGCGAAAGCGGGGACCCAGGCTTTTTCTGAAACGTGGGGCGCTCGACGATAAAACACCTGGGTCCCCGCTTTCGCGGGGATTTTACGGGGACGGGGGAATCCGCCTTCCGTTCAGGCCTCTAGAACAACCACCTTCTTGGATACTTGTCCCCCAACGCCCGCGCCTCGCCGGTCTTCAGGCCCAGTTCGCGCATGCGGTAGGCGAGGATCTGGCGCATGGCGTCGACCGGCTCGCGGCCGTCGACGGGGCTGGAGGCGATGGTGCCGGCCTGCTGGGCCAGGTCGGTCGCCGCCCATTCGGCCAGGGCCCGGTCGGCCTTGCCGACGGCGAAATAGTGCGGGACGGGCGTGCGCTCGCCGGCGACCTCGACCATCACGGCGATCACCCAGCCCTGGGGGATCATGTCGGCGTCGGGGCGCTGTCGGAACATGGGCCGGGTGTAGCGGGCCGGCGGCCCAGGTTCAATTGCCGCTGGCGTGTGGAGCCTCGTCCTTGCAGATCGCGGTGATCGCGCAGAACTGGGTGTCGAGCAGGTTGCGGATCGTCGCGCCGGCCGCCTGGGCCTCGTTGCCGGCCTGGTAGCGGAAGGCGCCCTGGGCCCGCACCAGCGCCTGGCCCACCGGGCCCTCGTAGAAGGCGACGGCGGTTTCCAGGTCGGCCGAGCTCATTTCGCGGGCCAGGGCGACGCCGGCGGCCTCGACCATGATCTGGCGGGCCTTGGGCCGGGTCTCCTGCAGCATCTGGTAGAGGGCGCGGCGCTGCTCGGGCGGAACGGGCCTGTCGGTCCGATAGAGCATCGCCGAGCCGTAGGCCATCAGGTCGGCCTCGGCGTCGTCGCCGACGCGCAGGGCCAGGGCCAGCCGGCGGCCCAGCAGCTGGTCGGTCAGGGCGGGCATGGCTTCCTTGGAGGCCTTGCGCTCCGGCGGGGTGGAGAAGGTGATCGGGATCGTCACGCTCGACGGCGTCGGCTTGCCGCAGCGCAGTTCGGGCGTGAACTCCATCTGGGTGTGCAGGCTGATCGCGGCCTCGCCGAAGCCCAGCCCGACCGGCGTCTCGGAGACGACGAAGCAGTCGGTCGCCTTGCCCTCGACATCGACGGTGCAGTGGATGACGGCCTTGCCGCCCTGGCGGCTGGCCACGGCCTGGGGCGGATAGGCCCACATGACGCTGTCGGCCGACAGGGGCGTCTTCCAGTTGGCGCGGACCCGCGGAATGGACGGATCGCCGCCCGTCGGGCAGTCCACGTCGGCGGTCGCCGCCGCCATCATCATCGCCGCGATCAGAAAGCTCATCTACTCGTCCCCCGACGTCTCCATGCCGTTGCTAGTGGAGCTTGCGTGTCGGGGCAACCAGGGTGCGAGTTGGTTGGTCGGCGGATCTTCGAGCGGCAAAGAAAAAGGGCGGAGCCTCGCGGCCCCACCCTTCTCTTTGTTCAGCGATGCTGACTTGGACTTAGAAATCCATGTCGCCGCTCGGGATCGGCTTACCGATCCCGACCCCTTCCGAGAATGGGCGACTTTATGGATTTCTCTTAGAAATCCATGTCGCCCATGCCGCCCGGCATGCCGCCGCCGGCCGGAGCGCCGCCGCCCTTCTTGGGGGCTTCGACGATCGCGGCTTCCGTGGTGATCAGCAGGCCGGCCACCGAGGCGGCGTTCTGCAGGGCGGTGCGCACGACCTTGGCCGGGTCGATGACGCCGTCGGTCACCAGGTCGACATACTGCTCGGTCTGGGCGTTGAAGCCGAACGAGGGGCTGTCGTTTTCCAGGATCTTGCCGACCACGATCGAACCTTCGACGCCGGCGTTCTCGGCGATCTGGCGGATCGGCGATTGCAGGGCGCGACGGACGATGGCGATGCCGGCGGTCTGGTCGTCGTTGTCGCCGGTGACGCCGGCCAGGGCCTTGGAGGCCTTCAGCAGGGCGGTGCCGCCGCCGGGGACGATGCCTTCATCGGCGGCCGCGCGGGTCGCGTTGAGGGCGTCGTCGACGCGGTCCTTCTTTTCCTTCACTTCGACTTCGGTCGAGCCGCCGACGCGGATGACCGCGACGCCGCCGGCCAGCTTGGCCAGACGCTCTTGCAGCTTTTCCTTGTCGTAGTCCGAGGTGGTGTCTTCGATCTGGCGCTTGATCTGGGCGATGCGGGCCTCGATCGCGTCCTTCTCACCGACGCCGTCCACGATGGTGGTGTCGTCCTTGGTGATCGAGACCTTCTTGGCGCGGCCGAGCATGTCGAGCGACACGTTCTCGAGCTTGATGCCCAGGTCTTCCGACACCACTTGGGCGCCGGTCAGGATGGCGATGTCTTCCAGCATGGCCTTGCGGCGGTCGCCGAAGCCCGGAGCCTTGACGGCGGCGACGCGCAGGCCGCCACGCAGCTTGTTGACGACCAGCGTGGCCAGGGCCTCGCCTTCGACGTCTTCGGCGATGATCACCAGCGGGCGGCCCGACTGGACGACGGCTTCCAGCACCGGCAGCAGCGGCTGCAGCGAGGAGAGCTTCTTTTCGAACAGCAGGATGAGCGGCTCTTCGAGCTGAACTTCCATCTTGTCGGCGTTGGTGATGAAGTACGGCGACAGGTAGCCGCGGTCGAACTGCATGCCTTCGACGACGTCGAGTTCGGTTTCGGCGGTCTTGGCTTCTTCGACGGTGATGACGCCTTCGTTGCCGACCTTGTCCATGGCCTTGGCGATCATCTCGCCAACTTCCTTGTCGCCGTTGGCCGAGATGGTGCCGACCTGGGCGATTTCGCCGTTGGTGGTGACCTTCTTGGAGGACTTCTTGATGTCTTCCACGGCGATGGCGACGGCCTTGTCGATGCCGCGCTTCAGGTCCATCGGGTTCATGCCGGCGGCGACCGACTTGAGGCCTTCCTGGACGATGGCTTGAGCCAGCACGGTGGCGGTGGTGGTGCCGTCGCCGGCCTTGTCGTTGGTCTTCGAAGCCACTTCGCGGATCATCTGCGCGCCGAGGTTCTCGAACTTGTCAGCCAGTTCGATTTCCTTGGCGACCGAGACGCCGTCCTTGGTGGTGCGCGGGGCGCCGAACGACTTTTCGATGACGACGTTGCGGCCCTTCGGACCGAGGGTCACCTTCACCGCGTTGGCGAGGATGTTGACGCCGCGCAGCATCTTGTCGCGCGCGTCGGAGGAGAAGTAGACGTCTTTAGCGGCCATGTCGGGCGCCTTTCTGAACTAGGAAATTTCGGAAGAGGAAAGCGTCAGGACGGAGGAGGCTCAGGCCTCGACCACGCCCAGGACGTCGCTTTCCTTCATGATCAGCAGGTCCTTGCCGTCGACCTTCACTTCGGTGCCCGACCACTTGCCGAACAGGATGCGGTCGCCGGCCTTCAGGTCGAGAGCGACCAGGTCGCCCTTGTCGTTGCGGGCGCCCGGGCCGACGGCGACGACTTCGCCTTCTTGCGGCTTTTCCTTGGCGGTGTCGGGGATGATGATCCCGCCCTTGGTGGTGGTTTCTTCTTCGACGCGCTTCACGAGGACGCGGTCGCCCAGGGGACGAAATTTCATGTGTCTTCTCCGTCGGAACGGTTTCTGTAAAAGGCTTCGTTAGGCCGAGGGAGCGTCGCTGTTAGCAGTCGCTCCCATCGAGTGCCAACGCCAGGCACGAGTTAGGCGCCGGCCCTTGGGGAGTCAAGGACGACGCCGGCGAACTTTTTACGATCGCGGTAAACGGCGCGGCGAAACGGGGACGAAAAGGGAGGGTCTTCGATGTTCGATCATCTGGGGTTCGATGTGGCCGATTTCGAGCGCTCGGCCGCTTTTTATGACGCAGCCCTGGCGCCGCTGGGGATCAGGCGGCTCTACGCCGTGCCCAAGGAGCACACCGGCGGGATCGACGTGGTCGGCTACGGCGCGCAGCGTCCGCAGTTCTGGATCTCGGGCGGCGGCGGGACGAGCGGCAAGCTGCATGTGTGCTTCGCGGCCAAGAGCCGGGCCGACGTCGACGCCTTCTATGCGGCGGCGATCCAGGCCGGCGGGACCGACAACGGCGCGCCCGGACTTCGCCCTCATTACCACGAACATTATTACGGCGGCTTCGTTCTGGACCCGGACGGGTTCAATGTCGAAGCCGTCTGCCACGCGCCCGCCTGAGTCCCGCCCGCCCGAGTCCCGCCCGTCTGAATCCTTTTCCGGAGACCGTCCCTGATGTCGAGCTACGCCCTGTCGCTGATCCTGGCCGTGGTCGCTTGCGTGATCGGGGGCGTGCTGGGCGGTCTGGTGCTGGCGCGGCCGGACTCGATGCTGGGCCTGGCGGGGCTGAAGAGCGAGGAAGAGAGCGCCGCCGTCACCGAGGGCCGGGCTTTCGGCGGCCTGCTGATCGCTTCGCACGGCGCGGCGGCGTTGTTCCTCGGCTGGCAGTCCAGCGCCGGCGCGGCCATGGCCCTGGTGCTGGCCGTGGCCTGGTTCGGCGCGGCCTTCGGGCGTTTCGTCTCCATGCTGATGCAGAAGGCCGGCGGTCGCTTCAACTACGGCAGCATCGTCCTGGACCTGCTGATGGGGATCACCCTGGCCCTGCCGTTCTTCAACCAGGGCGCCCTGCCGCTGCACCGCATCGGCGGGAGCATGCTGGTTTAGGGCGGGCGAAGGGCGGACTCGCTTCATCACGCCATCAATGGTCGCCTCCCTCGTCCCTGTGGCGAGGGTCCATGCTGGCGACCGCTCAGACCTTGGACATGTTCGAAAGGTCTGAGCGGCTGAACGATGGGTCCTGGGCACAAGGCCCAGGAAGGCGAACAGAGAAAGCTGCAAACCGGTCAATCACTGACCGTGTCTCCGCTACCGCGCGCCCTCGTGCGCCAGCAGCCAGGCCTTGCGCTCGATGCCGCCGCCATAGCCGGTCAGCGACCCGTCCGCCCCGACCAGGCGATGGCAGGGCACGACGATGCTGAGCGGGTTGGCGCCGTTGGCCGCGCCGACGGCGCGCACGGCCGCCGGGCGTCCGATGCGGGCGGCGAGGCCGGCATAGGTCAGGGTCGTTCCCGCCGTCACCTCGCCCAGGGCCCGCCAGACGCTTTGCTGGAAGGCCGTGCCGCCGGTCGCCCAGGGGATGGCCGACAGGGCGGCGAGGTCGCCCCCGAAATAGGCCGCCAGCGCCGTTCGGATCGCGGCGGGCGCCGGGCCGCTCGCCAGCGGCGCCTGGCCGTAGTGCAGCCGCAGCAGGCGGCGCAGGCGGTCCTCGTGATCGTGGAAGTCGGCGGCGCGCAGCCGGCCGTCCTGGTCGGTGACCAGCAGCATCTCGCCGATCGGGCTTGGCGCGCGGTCGAGGATGAGGCGAGGGCTCGGCGTCGGCATGGCGACATTATGGCGGGGTCAGCCTTCGGTGTCCGCCCGCTTCTTGCGATCTCGCGTTTCTCTTGCGGCGGTTGAATGGTCGCCTGCATTGCGTCGCATTTGTAGAATGTCAGTTCGCCGACATAAGGACAGGTGGTTTGTCGTGTCTCTGACTTACTGAAAACCTAGCCGTTCGGGTGCGACATTATGCGCACGAAAACTGGTCGAATACATGTCGGTTAAAGGGTGATTCACCACACCGATTACGATGTCGTCAACCGCGCCGGCCGCCCAATGCCCTCGAAGTCGGGAGGCCTTTGGGCATGGCGTGGAACAAGCATTGGATGGTGGCTGGCGCGGCGGTTGTCGCCCTGGCCGTGGGCGGGCTGGCGAGCGCGCGCCAGGAGCGTGAGGCGCCGGGCGTCAGCCTGGCCCAGGACGTGGTGGCCGCGGCCAGCGCCTTCGAAACCTACACCCGGGGCGCCGGCGCGATCTCGCCCGCGACCTTCACCGACGGCGACGGCGTCGCCAGCGCCCTGAAGGCCGGCGCGGCCTACAAGGCCGAGCAGTTCGAGGCCGGCATGATCGCCTACGGCGCCATCGCCGCGCTGCAGGAGCCGACCTTCCTGGAGGGCGTGCGCCGCGCCGCCCGCGAGACCTCGCGCGAAGCCCTGGTCGAGCGCCTGCTGGCCTCGCCCGAAAGCGTCGTCGAGATCGAGGGCGTCGGCCTGGCCGCCGCCCGCGCCCAGATCGCCCTGAAAGGGCGGGGCGCGCCGCTGGCGCTCGCCGGCCGCTCGGT
>NZ_QHJY01000351.1 GCF_003185805.1 Caulobacter sp. D5 | reverse complement strand
GCGACTTTCACGAGATCTACGCCGACTTCATCGACGCCAAAGCGACCCAGCAGGCCTCGCGCAGCTCGCAATGCGGCGTGCCCTACTGCCAAACTCACTGCCCGCTGCACAACAACATCCCAGACTGGCTGCGGATGACCGCCGAAGGCCGGCTGGAGGAAGCCTACACCCTGTCGCAGGCCACCAATTCCATGCCCGAGGTCTGCGGTCGGATCTGCCCGCAGGACCGCCTCTGCGAAGGCAACTGCGTCATAGAGCAGTCGGGTCACGGCACCGTGACGATCGGCTCGGTCGAACGCTATCTGACCGACAAGGCCTGGGAAAACGGCTGGGTGAAGCCGCTGGCCGCCAAGGCCGACCGCGGCCAGTCGGTCGGCATCGTCGGCGCCGGCCCCGCCGGCCTGGCCGCCGCCGAGAAGCTGCGCGAGGAAGGCTACGCCGTCACCGTCTACGACCGTCATGACCGGGCCGGCGGCCTGCTGATCTACGGCATCCCCGGCTTCAAGCTGGAGAAGGACGTCGTCGAGCGCCGCACCCAGCGCCTGGCCGACGGCGGCGTAGTGTTCAAGCTCGGCTTCGAGGTCGGCAAGGACGCCAGCCTGGAAGACCTGCGCGCCGAGCATGACGCGGTGCTGATCGCCGTCGGCGTCTACGCCGCGCGTGACCTGACCGTGCCCGGCGGCGGCGACAAGGGCGTGGTGCCCGCGCTCGACTACCTGATCGCCTCCAACAAGAAGACCCTGGGCGACGACGTCCCGGCCTATGACAGCGGCGAGCTGAACGCCGAAGGCAAGGACGTGGTCGTGGTCGGCGGCGGCGACACCGCCATGGACTGCGTGCGCACGGCCATCCGCCAGGGCGCGACCTCGGTCACCTGCCTCTATCGCCGCGACAAGGCCAACATGCCCGGCTCGTTGCGCGAAGTGTCGAACGCGGAAGAAGAAGGCGTCACCTTCGAGTGGCTGGCCGCCCCGCGCGCCCTGTCGGGCGACGCCAACGCGGTGACCGGCGTGCGCGCCATCCGCATGCGCCTGGGCGCCCCGGACGCCTCGGGCCGTCGCAGCCCCGAGGAGATCCCCGGCGGCGACTTCGACCGTCCGGCCCAGCTGGTGGTCAAGGCCCTGGGCTTCGAGCCGGAGAACCTGCCGGAACTGTGGGGCGCTCCCGACCTGAAGACCACCCGCTGGGGCACGGTCAAGGCGGACGTGCGCCACCAGATGACCAATCTCGACGGCGTGTTCGCCGCCGGCGACATCGTCCGCGGCGCCTCGCTGGTGGTGTGGGCGATCAAGGACGGCCGCGACGCCGCCGCCGCCATGCACCGCTACCTGAAGGCCAAGGCGGCCGCGACCCTGATCGCGGCTGAGTAAGAGGAAAGAGATCAGACCATGAGCCAGATCGACCTCTATCTGAAGAACCGCCAGGCCCTCATCGACGGCCACGCCTACGACCCGACCACCGAGCGCGACGCCTGCGGCGTCGGCCTGGTCTGCGCCATCGACGGCAAGCCGCGCCGCGAAGTCGTCGAACTGGCGATCAAGGCCCTCAAGGCCCTGTGGCACCGCGGAGCGGTGGACGCCGACGGCAAGACCGGCGACGGCGCCGGCGTGCTGGTCAGCGTTCCGCAGGACTTCTTCATCGACCAGGTGCGCCGCACCGGCCACGCCCTGCGTCCCGGCCCCATCGGCGTGGGCCAGGTGTTCCTGCCGCGCACCGATCTGGGCGCCCAGGAGGCCTGCCGCACGATCGTCGAGGCCGAAGCCCTGCGCTTTGGCTTCTACATCTACGGCTGGCGCCAGGTGCCGGTCGACACCTCGGTGATCGGCGAGAAGGCCAACGCCACCCGTCCGGAAATCGAGCAGATCATGCTGGCCCCGCCGGCCGGCCTCGAGGGCGAAGCGCTCGAGCGCGCCCTGTTCCTGTGCCGCAAGCGCATCGAAAAGCGCGTGCACGCCCAGAACATCACCGACTTCTACATCTGCTCGTTCTCGGCCCGCTCGCTGATCTACAAGGGCATGTTCCTGGCCGAGTCGATCGACGAGTTCTATCCGGACCTGAAGGACGAGCGCTTCGCCGCCGCCGTGGCGATCTTCCACCAGCGCTACTCGACCAACACCTTCCCGCAGTGGCGCCTGGCCCAGCCCTTCCGGATGCTCGCCCACAACGGCGAGATCAACACGATCAAGGGCAACATCAACTGGATGAAGTCCCACGAGATCAAGATGGCGGCCGACGCCTTCGGTGAGTTCGGGGACGACGTGAAGCCGGTGATCCAGCCGGGCGGTTCGGACTCGGCCAGCCTGGACAACACCTTCGAGGTGCTGGTCCGCGCCGGCCGCGACGCGCCGATGGCCAAGGCCCTGCTGGTGCCCGAGGCTTCGAACCCGAACCAGAGCGAAGAGCACAAGGCGCTCTATTCCTACTGCAACGCCGTGATGGAGCCGTGGGACGGTCCGGCCGCCCTGTGCGCCACCGACGGCCGCTGGGTCGTGGCCGGCAAGGACCGCTCGGGCCTGCGCCCGCTGCGCGTGGCCTATACCGACGATGGTTTGGTGATCATGGGCTCGGAAGCCGGCATGTGCGGCGTCGAGGAAAGCCGCATCACCCGCAAGCTGGCCATCGCGCCGGGTCGGATGATCGCCATCGACCTGGCCGAGGGCAAGCTCTACGGCGAGGACGAGATCGTCGACGAACTGGCCGGCCGCCACCCCTACACCGAGTGGCTGGGCAACATGGTCGATCTCGAAAAGGAGATCGCGCCCGGTCCCGAGCCGCGCAAGTTCGGCCGCGAGGAGCTGACCCGTCGCCAGGCCGCCGCCGGCTTCAGCCTGGAAGACCTGGAGATGATCCTGGCTCCCATGGTCGAGGACGGCAAGGAAGCCGTCGGCTCGATGGGCGACGACACCCCGCTGGCGGTGCTGTCGGAGAAGTACCGTCCGCTGTCGCACTACTTCCGCCAGAACTTCAGCCAGGTGACCAACCCGCCGATCGACCCCCTGCGGGAGACCGGCGTCATGAGCCTGAAGACCCGCTTCAAGAACCTGGGCAACATCCTGGCCCAGGACGCCGCGCAAGCGGATGTCTACGTGCTGGAAAGCCCCGTGCTGACCACCGGCATGTACATCCGCATCCACGAGCTGCTGGGTGAGAAGAACGTCGCGGTCATCGACTGCACCATGCCGCTGCCGGCGCAGGAAGCCCGCGCGGGCGACGCCCTGCGCGCCAACCTCGACCGCATCCGCGCCGAGGCCGAGGACGCCGTGCTGCGCGGCTGCGGCGCCATCGTCCTGACCGACGAGGCCAGCGACGCGACCCGCGTCGGCCTGCCGATGATCCTGGCCACCGGCGGCGTGCACGCCCACCTGGTCGGCAAGGGCCTGCGGTCGTACGTCTCGCTGGTCGTCCGCTCGGCCGAGTGCCTGGACACGCACTATTTCGCGGTGCTGGTCGGCGTCGGCGCCACGGCGGTCAACGCCTACCTCGCCCAGGAAAGCTTCCAGGACCGCCTGGAGCGCGGCCTGATCGGCGACAAGTCGCTGCGCGACGTCTGCATCAACTTCAAGACGTCCATCGAGGGCGGCCTGCTGAAGATCATCTCCAAGATGGGCATCAGCGTCATCTCCTCGTACCGCGGCGGCTACAACTTCGAAGCCGTCGGCCTGTCGCGCGCCCTGGCCGCCGAGTTCTTCCCCGGCATGCCCTCGCGCATCTCGGGCATCGGCCTGGCCGGCATCGAGAGCAAGACCGTCGAACTGCACCGCAAGGCCTGGGAGAGCGCGGCCGTCACCCTGCCGGTCGGCGGCCTCTACAAGTCGCGCCGCTCGGGCGAGGCCCACGCCTTCGAAGCCCGCCTGATGCACACCCTGCAGACGGCGTGCGACACCGGCGACTACGAGCTCTATCGCCGCTGGTCCTCGGGCCTGCGCACCCAGAAGCCGATCCAGCTGCGCGACCTGCTGGACTGGCGCTCGGACCGCAACCCGATCTCGACCGACGACGTCGAGAGCGTCAACGAAATCCGCAAGCGCTTCGTCACCCCGGGCATGAGCCTGGGCGCCCTGAGCCCCGAGGCCCACGGCGCGCTGAACATCGCCATGAACCGCATCGGGGCCAAGTCGGTCTCGGGCGAGGGCGGCGAGGACTCGGCCCGCTACAAGCCCCTGCCCAACGGCGACAACCCCAACAGCGCCATCAAGCAGGTCGCCTCGGGCCGGTTCGGCGTCACCGCCGAATATCTGAACCAGTGCGTCGAGCTGGAGATCAAGGTCGCCCAGGGCGCCAAGCCGGGTGAAGGCGGGCAACTGCCCGGCTTCAAGGTCACCGAGATGATCGCCCGTCTGCGTCACTCGACCCCCGGCGTGATGCTGATCAGCCCGCCGCCGCACCACGACATCTATTCGATCGAGGACCTGGCCCAGCTCATCTACGACCTGAAGCAGATCAACCCGGTCGCTCGGGTCACGGTGAAGCTGGTCGCGGCCACCGGCATCGGCGCCATCGCCGCCGGTGTTGCGAAGGCCAAGGCCGACGTCATCCTGGTCGCCGGCGGCGTCGGCGGCACGGGCGCCTCGCCCCAGACCTCGGTGAAGTACGCCGGCGGTCCGTGGGAGATGGGCCTGTCGGAAGCCAACCAGGTGCTGACGCTGAACAACCTGCGCCACTCCGTCGTCCTGCGGGCCGACGGCGGCATGCGCACGGGGCGCGACATCGTCATCGCCGCCATGATGGGCGCCGAGGAGTTCGGCATCGGCACCGCCTCGCTGGTGGCGATGGGCTGCATCATGGTGCGCCAGTGCCACTCCAACACCTGCCCGGTCGGCGTGTGCACCCAGGACGAGAAGCTGCGCGCCAAGTTCACCGGCACGCCGGACAAGGTCGTCAACCTCTTCACCTTCGTGGCCGAAGAAGTGCGCGAGATCCTGGCCGGCCTGGGCTTCAAGAGCCTGCAGGAAATCGTCGGCCGCACCGACCTGCTGGCGCAGGTCAGCCGCGGCGGCGAGCACCTCGACGACCTCGACCTGAACCCGCTGCTGGTTCGCGCCGACCCCGGCGCCAACAAGCCGTACAACACGGTCGTCGGCCGCAACGCGGTGCCGGACACGCTGGACGCCCAGATCGTCCGCGACGCCGCTCCCCTGCTGGAGCGCGGCGAGAAGATGCAGCTGACCTACACGGTCCGCAGCACGGCGCGCACCATCGGCACCCGCACCTCGAGCCACATCGTCCGCAAGTTTGGCATGAAGGGCCTGCCCGCCGGCCACCTGACCGTCCAGCTCAAGGGCTCGGCCGGCCAGAGCCTGGGCGCCTTCGCGGTGCAGGGCCTGCGCATCGAACTGACCGGCGAGGCCAACGACTATGTCGGCAAGGGCCTGTCGGGCGCCACGATCGTCATCAAGCCGCCGCGCGGCCTGGCGGCGCCGGAGACCAACACCCTGCTGGGCAACACCGTGCTGTTCGGCGCCACCGCGGGCCGGCTGTTCGCGGCCGGCC
>NZ_QHJY01000350.1 GCF_003185805.1 Caulobacter sp. D5 | reverse complement strand
CGCCTCGACCTCCGCCATGGCGGCATAGGCCTCGACATGTTCGGGGTCGGCTTCCAGCCAAGCGGTCAGGGCCGCCTCGTCGGCCGGGCTCCAGCCCGGCGCGCGCCGGCGCTCATACCAGGCGGCCGCCGCGTCATAGAGGTCGGCCAGACCCTCGTCGGGCGTATGGGACGCGGGCGTCATGGACGGCGAACCCGTCGGGTCAGATGGGCCATGGCCCGTCGCACGTCCTTCTCAACGGTGCTGATCGACACCCCCAGAGCGTCGGCGATGGCCTGATGCCGCAGTCCGTCGATCCGGTAAAGCAGGAAGACGTGCCGGGTGCGCTCGGGCAGGTCGGCCAGGGCCCGGCGGACCTCCGTCAGGGTCTCGCGGTCGATCAGGGTCTGCTCGGGGGTGGCCGGCGCCTGCGAGGCGGCGGCCTCCTCAATCTCGGGGACCGCCAGGCGGCGCACCTGCTGGCGGCGCGCGCGGTCGCGGATCAGGTTGGCGGCCGTCTGGAAAAGGTAGGAGTCCAGCCGCTCGACGCGCTCGTCGGGCGGGCTGCGGGCGAAGCGCAGGAAGACCTCGTGCACCAGGTCGTCGACATCGGCCCCGCCGCCGACGCGCAGGGCGATGAACCGCCGCAGCACGCCTTCGTGCCGCCGCACGACCTGGTCGATGTCGTCCGATCGGAACTGGCCGAAAGCCGCCTGACCCAAACTCGATTGTCCGGACACCCCGTACTCCCGCCACCGGGAGGACCGGCTAAGCGAACTTGGCCGCCTGGCGACGAGCGAACCACCCCAGGCCTCGCAGTTTCCCATCCGCGCCGCCCATTTCATCAGCAGGCGCCCAAATTGCGCGCAGCCTGACCAGAGCCGCGCCTTCGCGCCGAAGGGCGAAGAAAGTCGCAAGGGCAAACGCCCCTCGCCCGTCTTGCGGCCCGGAACCGAGCTCACGGCCGGTCCTCAACGAAGGGGATAAGAACATGAACCGCACCGCTCTTTGCACGCTTCGCCGCGCGGCCCTGGCCACCAGCGCGCTCGCCAGCCTGGTCGCCGCCGGGGCCCACGCCCAGGAGGTCGAAAAGGTCCAGCCCGACGTGGCCGTCGACGAGATCATCGTCACCGCCCTGAAGCGCTCGACCAGCCTGCAGGAGACGCCGCTCAGCATCTCGGCCGTCGGCGAGACCCAGCTGAGCCGCATCGGCGCGACCGGCATCAACGACTATTTCCGCCAGGTGCCGAACCTGGCGCTGGACGGCGGCACGCCGTCGAACCGTCGCATCACCCTGCGCGGCGTGCGCAGCGCCGGTGAAGCCACCACCGGCCTCTATTACGACGAGACGCCGCTGACCGGCCCGACCGGCACCACCCAGGACGCCGGCTCGACCACGCCGGACATCAACCTGTTCGACGTCGAGCGCGTCGAGGTGCTGCGCGGCCCGCAGGGCACGCTGTACGGCTCGGGCTCGATGGGCGGCACCCTGCGGGTGATCTTCAACAAGGCCGACACCAACGACTACGCCGGGGCGGTCGAGGCCCAGGCGACGACCACCAAGGGCGGCGAAGGCGGCTTCTACGGCAAGGGCATGGTCAATGTGCCGCTGATCCAGGACAAGCTGGGCGCGCGCCTGGTGCTCTATCGCGAAGAGCGCGGCGGCTATGTCGACAGCGTTCCGCTGAATAAGCAGGACATCAACGGCTCGACCGCCAGCGGCGGCCGCCTGATGTTCACCTTCACCCCGACCGAGGACCTGACCCTGCGCGCCACGGCGGCCCTGCAGAACGAGGACGTGGACGGCCAGTCGAGCTGGTCGGCCGCCGCCGGCCGCTACAAGTCCGACCGCAAGACCATCGCCCAGAGCAACTCCAAGCTGGCGCTCTACAACGTCACCGCCGAGTGGGACCTGCACTTCGCGACGCTGACGGCGACCTCCTCCTACTACAAGTGGAAGATGCTGCGGAACAGCGACTGGACCAACAACATCGCCAACAACCGCACCAGCAGCGCCGCCTGCGGCCGCTATTTCGGCCTGTCGGGCACGACCTGCTCCAGCGCCCAGCTGAGCCAGTACACCGCCTGGGCGGACTCGCGCGGCCCCGCCGTCTCCTGGCAGCCGATGAGCCTGGAAACCTGGACGCATGAAGTGCGGATGGCCGGCAGCCTGTTCGAGGACAAGCTCGATTGGACCGGCGGCGTCTATTACGAGACCCGCAAGGACCACGTCGACAGCATCCAGACCCGGGCCGACGCCACGACCGGCATGGCCGTCACGCCGTTCGACGCCCTGGGCGCGCGCTACATCGACAACGACGTCAAGCAGACCGCCTTCTTCGGCGAGCTGTCCTATCACGTCACCGACGCCCTGACGGTGACCGGCGGCGCTCGTCGCTTCGACTACGACAAGACCGTCTCGGGCGCGGTGACCATCGGCAACGTCATCTCCAACTCGCCGGTCACGGCCTTCAGCCAGGTGGACGCCAGCGCCAAGGGCTGGGTCGAGCGGGTCAACGTCAACTACGAGTTCAGCAAGTCGCTGATGGTCTACGCCCAGGCCTCGAAGGGCTTCCGCCCCGGCGGCGCCAACAACATCCCGGGCCTGACCAGCGGCCTGGTGGCCTTCCAGCCCGACAGCCTGTGGAACTATGAGGCCGGCGTGAAGAGCGACTGGTTCGACCGTCGCCTGACCGTGAACATGTCGGCCTACCAGATCGACTGGGACAACATCCAGGTTCAGGCCCAGGCGAACGTCGGCGCGAACTTCTTCATCATCACCAACGCCGGCGCGGCCCGCATCCGCGGCCTGGAGCTGGAGACCACCCTGCGCCCGATGACCGGCCTAACCCTGAGCAGCGCCATCGGCGTGTCGGACGCAAAGCTGACCGAGGACATGACCAACTCGTCGGTGACGGTGTCGGGCTCGACCGGCCTGCGCGGCGACCGCCTGCCCTTCGTGCCGAAGTTCAGCGGCTCGCTGAACGCCGACTACACCTGGCCGGTGGCCGACGGGATGAACGGCCTCGTCCACCTGGACGCCAGCTACACCGGCGGCACGGCCTCGCAGTTCCGTCCGACATACGTCTATTACGAGAAGGTCCCGGCCTACACGGTCGTGGGCGCTCGAGTGGGCGTCGAGGGCGAGGGCTGGGGCGCCTACGCCTTCGCCCAGAACCTGACCAACTCGGTCGGCCCGGTCTCGATCACCTCGGCCGCCGGCGCGCTGGACCAGGTCGTCAGCCTGACGCCCCGCACCCTGGGCGTGATGGTCCGCCGCACCTTCTGATCCCCTTTCATCAGTACCGAGATTATCCCATGAAACATCGCATGATCCCGGCGGCTTTCCTGGCCGTCCTTTGCGCCGGCGCAGCCGCTTCCGCGCTCGCCCAGGCGCCGGCCAAGCCGCCGGCCCAGGTCGACTTCGGCAACGTCCGCCCGCCGGCCCCGACCTCGCCCTTCACCAAGCAGGCCAAGGTCCTGCTGGCGAGCAAGGGCTTCAAGACCGCCAAGGCGACCCTGGCCGCCGGCTACGACCAGACCGTGGCCGACATCGTCACCCTGACCGAGATCCCGGCCCCGCCCTTCGGCGAGACCGAGAAGGGCAAGGCCTATCTGGCCATGCTCGCCAAGGAGGGCCTGACCGAGCTTGAGACCGACGCGGCCGGCAACGTCATGGGCCTGCGCAAGGGCACGGGCGGCGGCGGCCTGCTGGTGGTGGCCGCCCACCTCGACACCGTGTTTCCTGCCGGCACCGACACCAAGGTCCGCCGCGACGGCGACAAGCTGTACGCCCCCGGCATCGGCGACGACACCGTGGGCCTGGGCTCGATCCTGGCCATACTGCGCGCCATCAACGCCGCCGGCATCCAGACCAAGAGCGACATCCTGTTCGTCGGCGACGTCGGCGAGGAAGGCCCGGGCGACCTGCGCGGCATGAAGGAGCTGTTCCTCAAGGGCCGCTACAAGGACAGGATCGACGCCTTCATCTCGCTGGAGCCCAGCGGCCCCACCGTGATCGTCAACGGCGGCGTCGGGTCCAAGCGCTACAAGACCACCTTCAAGGGTCCGGGCGGCCACAGCATGGGCGACTTCGGCACGGTGAACCCCGCCTACGCCCTGGCCGACGCCGCCCGCCAGTTCGGCCAGCTGAAGGTCCCCGAGGATCCCCGCACGGTCTACAACATCGGCCTGCTGGAGGGCGGCACCTCGGTCAACTCGATCCCGTTCGCGGTGTCGATGACGGTAGACATGCGCTCGTCGGGCAAGGCCGAGCTGAAGGCCGTGGAAGACGCCTATCTGGCCATCCTGCCCAAGGCCGTCGAGGCCGAGAACGCCGCCCGCTCCACCAAGCGCGGCGTGATCAGCCTGGACAACAAGATGGTCGGTGACCGTCCGGTGGGCGAGACCGCGATCACCACGCCGTTCGTGCAGCAGCTGGCCGCCGTCGGCGACGCCCTGGGCAAGCCGATGGGCTATGTGGCCGGCTCGACCGACGCCAACATCCCGATGAGCCTGGGCAAGCCGGCGGTGACGCTGGGCGCGGGCTTCGTCACCTTCCGCGGCCACTCGCTGGAGGAAGGCATGGAGGTCAACAAGGACCGCGACGTCGAGAGCATCGCCACCACCATGGCGCAGATCCTGATGGTCGCCGGCGCGCACTAGCCGGGTCGGACGTTCGGCGGCGCGCCTCGCCGCCGAACGTCTCGCACTTCCAGACCCAGTAATTCTGATCCCGCCTGAAGATAAGGCGACGGAAAGCCTGGAATCCCAAGGCGGATCACTGCCGTTGAACGGCTCGAATACGGCTCATGAGAAGAGCTGATTTTTCGGACTTCATGCCCGTCGCTAAGGCTGCGACGACAACATGGAGGCGATCATGACCAATGACGCGAAGCGCCAACTGAAACTCGGCGCGATCCTGGCCGGCGTCGGCACCGACCACACCCGCTGGCGTGATCCCGACCTGGCCGGCGACGCCAGCATCGACATCGACTGGTACATCGACAACGCCAGGCTGGCCGAGGCGGCCAAGTTCGACCTGGTGTTCATCGTCGACAGCCCGTTCATCACCCCCGACACCGCGCCGCACTTCCTCAACCGGCTGGAGCCTCTCACCTTGCTTTCGGCGGTGGCGGTCTCGACCTCGAAGATCGGCCTCGTCGGCACCCTGACCACCTCGTACTGGGAGCCCTACAACGTGGCCCGCCAGTTCGGCTCGCTGGACCACATCAGCAAGGGTCGGGCCGGCTGGAACGTGGTGACCACGGGCCTCGAAGGCGCCTCGCGCAACTACGGCCGCGACGAGCACTTCGACCACGCGGTGCGCTACGAGCGGGCCGGCGAGTTCGTCGACGTCGTCCAGGGTCTGTGGGACAGCTATGAGGACGACGCCTTCCCGCGCGACAAGGCCGCCGGGGTCTTCCTCGACAAGACCAAGCAGCATGCGCTGAACCACAAGGGCAAGCACTTCTCGGTGGCCGGACCGCTGGCCCTGAGCCGCTCCAAACAGGGCCAGCCGGTGATCTTCCAGGCCGGGGTCAGCGGCGCGGGCCGCGACCTGGGCGCCCGCATCGCCGAGGGCGTGTTCGCCGGCGTCGACACCTTCGAGGACGCGGTGGAATACTACGCCGACCTCAAGGCCCGCGCGGCGGCCCAGGGCCGCGATCCCGACCACATCAGCGTGCTGCCGGGCATCGCCCCGATCATCGCCGACACCGACGAGGAAGCCCAGGCCATCGCCGAGGCCCGGGCCGGCAGCCGCGAGATCGACAAGCTGCTCGTCGAACTGGGCCGCGCCTTCGGTTACCACGACTTCAAGCAGTATCCGCTGGATGGTCCGTTCCCGGACGTCAGCCAGCTCAGCCTCAACAGCTACAAGGGCCATGCCGAGCGCATCGTCCGCACCGCCCAGGCCGAAAAACTGACGGTGCGCCAGACGGCCGAGCGCTTCGGCCGCTGGAAAGCCAACTTCGTCGGCTCGCCCCAGACCGTCGCCGACGAGATCGAGCGCTGGTTCGTCGGACGCGCCGTCGACGGCTTCATCTTCCACGTCACCGGTCCGCGCGACTTCGCCCGCTTCCGCGAGCAGGTGGTGCCGCTGCTGCAGGCTAAGGGCCTGTTCCGCACCGAGTACGAGCACGACACCCTGCGCGGCCATCTGGGCCTGCCGGTTCCCGAGAACCGCTGGACGCACGCGCCCGGCCGGATCGCGGCGGAATAGCCGTGCCCGCCCCTCTCGACGACGTCGTCGCGCCGGACGCGAACGCCAGGCCTGCTGTTCGCCGTTCGCGGCCGGACATCGGCCTGGCCGAAAGGCATGGCGCGCCGGCGCCCATCCTCGAGCTGATCGCGCTCGACGTCGCCGACGCGCCCTGGTCCGCCGCCAGGTTCGGGGAGGCGAGCGCGGTCTAGCCCCAGAACACCTCCCTGCGGCCCATGGCCCAACGGCGTCGGGCCATGTCGAGATAGAGCCAGATTCCGGTGACGCAGAGGGTCAGCAGGGAAAGCCCCGTCGCCAGGATCAACAGCTTGCCCGCCAGGCCGCCGATCGCGCCGGAATGGAAGCGTTGCAGCAGGGTGTTGAGCCGCACGGCGGCCTGGGCCTCGGCCGCGCCCCTCACCCGGGCGCCGCTGAGGGCGTCGACCGTGATCCGCTCGGCGTGCTGGCCCGATCCCAGGGTGACGTCGGCCAGGGTCTTGCCGTCGCGTTCGTAGAGGCGGATCTCGGCGCCGGTCAGTTGGGCGTCGGGTAGCAGGTCGGCGGCCGCGCGCAGGGCCGTGGCGGCCATGCGGTCGAGGTCCCTAGGCGACGGGATCGGACGGTCCCCCGCCCGTTGCGCTTCGGTGCGAACCGGGCCGCCCTGCCCGCCTCCGGCGCCGAACACGGCCGGATTGGCGAACTCGTTGACGGCGATGATCGAGCCGGTGGCGACGAGATAGGCCACGAAGACCATCGCCCCTGTGCCGACCCAGCGGTGGATCGTCTTGACGAGCATGCGGTCACGCCTTCCAGAACAGGCCGGGACGCCCCAGGCGCCGGCGCTTGAGCAGCAGGTCGACGTACATCCAGACGCCGCTGATGGTCAGGAACAGGAAGCTTAAGCCCCCCAGCACGCTGAGAAACTGGCCCGGCAGTCCCAGGATGTTGCCCCGGTGCAGGCGCTCGAGCAGCACGTGCAGCTTGATGCGGAATTGCAGGTAGGCGCCGGACGCCCGGCGAGGCGGTTCGGCGACGACGCGGGTGGTCGCCGGGCCTTTCGAGGCCTGCGCCGCCAGCAGGCGCGGCGCGCCCTGGGCCTGGCCGATCTTGACGACGATCTCGGTGGGCGACGCGGTCGTGGCGACGGCCTGGCGCGCTCCCTCAGCCGCCACGGCGACCATGGTTTCCAGCGGTAGTTCGGCCTGCGGCGGCGGGGTTGGGAAGTGGGGCTCGGTCAGCAGGTCGAGCATCAGGGCCAGACCCGTGACCGCGATCCAGGTCAGGACCAGCATGGCGCCGGCGGCGATCCAGCGGTGATAGGTGCGCAGGCGCGCGACCAACGGCTTCTTCAAAGGGCCTCCCCTCGTTTCTTGTTCTTGCCCCACACGCCTAGCCGCCGTCGGAGATCACCGTGCCGCCGTCGGCGACCAGCACTTGTCCTGTGATGAAGCTCGCGGCGGGACTGGCCAGGAACAGCGCCGCCGCGGCGATCTCGGACGGATCGGCCGCCCGGCGCAGCGGCGTGGCGCCCAGGCGCTTGGCCGCCGCCTCGGGGCTCGACAGGATCGCCGAGGCCCAGCTGGTGGCGGTCAGGCCTGGGGCCAGGGCGTTGCAGCGCACGCCGGCCGGACCAAACTCTACGGCCAGGTTGCGGGCCAGTTGCATCAGGGCGGCCTTGGTCAGGCCGTAGACGCCCAGGGCGCGGTTGCCGCGCAGGCCGGCGATCGAAGACGTCAGCACGATCGAGCCGCCGCCCCGCGCCGCCATGGCCGGAGCGACCAGCGAGCAGAGCCGTACGGCGTGACGCAGGTTGATGTCGAACATCGCCTCGTAGACGGCGTCGGGCGCCTCAGTCAGCGAGCCCGTGTGCAGCGAGACGCCGGCGTTGCAGACCAGCACGTCGATCGGTCCGCAACGGGCCTCGGCCTCGGTGACGAGCGCCGCCAGTTGCTCAGGATCGGCGACGTCGCAGACCACCGCCTCGACCGTCAGCCCCTCGCCGGCCAGTTCGTTCTTGGCGCCGGCGCAGTCATCGGCGCTTTCGCTCGATATCACGACCCGCGCCCCGGCCTGGGCGAAGAGGCGCGCCATGGCGAGACCGATGCCCCGGGTCGAGCCGGTGATCAGAGCCGTCTTGCCGGACAGGCCGAAAAGCCCCTGAAGGACCTGGTTGGAAGCGCCAGCGGTCATCGCGCCTCCTCGCTGTCGGCCTGGTCGACCAGCACGAAGGCGACGCGGCAATTGCCGTTGCCCCGATTGGACCATGCGTGATTGGTGCCGCGCTGGACCACGACGTCGCCCGCCCTCAGCACCGTCTCCTCGCGATCGAGGATCAGCACCAGCTCGCCCTCCAGGATCAGGGCGTAGTCGATGGAGCGGGTGCGGTGCATCAGCGGATGCGGCGCGGCCGGGTCGAGCGCGGTCAGGGCGTGAGCGCCGCCGATCTGCGCGAACTGGGCCTGGGCGGCCTCAAGGGTCATCGCTTGCGTCTCGGGCGGGATGTCCATGATCCGGATGCGGGTGCCGCGGGTCGGCGGCGCCAGGGTCAGGCGGCCTTCCGGCGTCGGCTCACGGAAGGCCGCGCCCCAGGCCGGATCCTCGGTGCGCCAGATCTCGTGGAACACCGGCCCGTCCGCGCCGATGCGGCGGGTCAGGGCGGGACCGGCGTCCTGCTGGATCACCGAGCGTCCCTGGGCGTCGTGGCCGGTGACGACCCGGCGGGGCGGCGGTCGCGCGGTCATCCGTACTGGCTCTCAGGGGTGGTGGCGACCAAGCCGTCGAGAGCGTCGGTGACGATGATCTGGCAGGCCAGGCGAGAGGTCTCGCGGCGATGGTCCGAGAAGTCGAGCAGGTCGGCCTCGCCGCCTTCGGGCGCGCCGACCAGGGCGAAGCCGGCTTCGTCGAGATAGATGTGACAGGTGCCGCAGGACAGCGCCCCGCCGCACTCGGCCAGGATGTCGGGCACGTTGGCGCGCACGGCCGCCTCCATCAGCGAAGCGCCCGCGCGGGCTTCGATCTCGCGGCGCACGCCCCGCGCGTCGATGAAGGTGATCCTCGGCATCGTCCCTCCCCTCCGGCGCTGCGGCCGGTTCTTCTCGTTCCCTTGAAAGGCTGCGCGCAGCGAAGGGTCAAATCGCCTGATCCGATAGCTGGCGGCCAGGAAAGCGATGCGCGGCGAGCAACGGGCAAAGGCTAGGCTGGCGGTTCACCAAGACGAGGGAGACGAAACCATGAAGGTCGCCTTGCTGGGCGCCACGGGCGCGGCGGGATCGAGGATCCTGCAGGAGCTTTCCGACCGGGGACACACGGTCGCGGCGCTGTCGCGCCATCCGGAGAAGACGCCGACGCTGCCCCGCGTGAACGCCCGGGCGCTGGACGCCGCCGACATCGACGCGACCACGCAGGCCATACGCGGATCGGACGCCGTGGCCAGCGCCCTGAAGTTCACCTCGGTCGACACGGCCGGGCTGATCGAGGCCGTGCGGCGGGCGGGGGTGAAGCGCTACGTCGTGGTCGGCGGCGCGGGCAGCCTGTGGGTGTCGCCCGGTGTGCGCGAGGTCGACGGGCCGGGCTTCCCCGAGCATGTGAAGCCGGAGGCGCGGGCCGGCTGGGCCTTCCTGGAGCAGCTGCGGGCCAGCGACCTGGACTGGACCTTCTTCAGCCCGTCACGGGTCTTCACGCCCGGCGAACGCACCGGCACGTTCCGACTGGGAACGGACCACCTGATCTTCGACGCCGACGGCAAGAGCGCCATCTCGTTCGAGGACTACGCCGTGGCCCTGGTCGATGAACTGGAAACGCCGCGCCACGTGCGGGCGCGGTTCACAGCGGGCTACTGATCGACAAGTTGGGCGGCCCGGGATCCGGGCCGCCCTTCCCTTTTAGAACTTGGCGGTCAGGACCAAGCCGTAGGTCCGCGGATTGCCGATCACGCCGTAGACGTTGACCGGACCGGCGGTGTTGGCCTGCTCCAGCACGGCCTTGTTGCCGATGTTGTTGACATAGGCCCCGATCGACCACTTGCCGTCGGGCTCGTCATAGGTCACCCGGGCGTTGGCCAGGGTGTAGGACTTGGCCAGCGAGTTGTTGAACCGCAGCAGGTCCACGAAGTAGCTCGACTTCCACTGGGCGTCGAGGTGGGCGGTGACCGCCGCCCCGCTGGCCAGGTCGAAGCGGTGCTCGTAAGCGCCCGTCACCGTCCAGCGCGGGGTGCGCGGCAGGGGCCGGCCGGTAAGGTCGGTCATGGTGCAGGTCGTGCCCGAGCACGAGGTGGCCACCGAGGCGTTGCCGAAGCTGCTTTCCTGCCACGAGACGCTGCCGTCGAAGCGGTCGGCGCCGGTCAGCAGGTAACTGCCTTCCAGCTCGACGCCGTAGACCTTGGTCTTGCCCGGCACATTGGCCGTCAGGAAGGTCGGGACCAGGCCGACATAGTAGTAATAGGACAGCTGGTAGCCGGTGTAGTCGTAGTAGTAGGCGGCCGCGTTCACCTGCAGACGGTTGTCGAGGAAGCGGTTCTTGCTGCCGAGCTCGTAGGCGGTGATCTCCTCGGGTCCGTAGGTGATACCGCTGGCGTTGACGCCGCCGCCCTTGATGCCGGTCGAGACCGATCCGTAGACCAGCGAGCGGGCCGCCAGGTCGAACTCGGCGCCAGCCTTCCAGGTCAGCTTGCTGTAGCTGTTGGTCACCGCGCCGGCCGAGGTCAGCCCGCCCGCGGCGTAGGACGCCTGGGTGCCGCTGCTGTTGAGAGCGTCGACCTCGTCCTTGGTGTAGCGCAGGCCGCCGGTCAGGCGCAGGCGGTAGTTCAGCGGCACGATCACCTGGCCGAAGGCGGCCGAGGTCTTGCTGACGTTGCGGTCGAACGAGCGAACCTCGTCGAAGGTGTAGTTGATCCGGAACTGACCCGAACCGTCGTACTTCAGGTAGAAGGCGCCCAGCACCCACGAGATCGGCGAGGTCGCCGGCGAGGCCAGGCGGATCTCGGCGCTGTCCTGCTTGGCCGGCAGGGTGTCCTTCTCCCAGGTGCCCGAGAATGGTTGGAGATAGGTGCGCTCGAAGTCCTGGTGGCCGAGGATCGCCGTCAGCCGCGCCCACGACAGGTCCCAGTCGGCCTGGCCGCGCAAGGTGGTGTTCTTCATGCTGTAGTCGGCGTCGCAATTGGGATTGCAGTAGACGGCGGCGCCGGCCGGGATGGTGTAGAGGCTGCCGTAGGACGGGGCGGTCCACGGGTCGCTGCGGCTGCTGGTCGGCAGCAGCACGTTGCCCGAGCCCTGGCCGCCGGCCTGCTGGCGCTCGGCCGACAGGATGAAGCGCAGATCGTCGCTGGCCGCGATCAGCAGCTTGGCGCGGGCGAACTTCTCGTCGGCGTCGTTGAGGCCGTTGGACAGGTAGCCGTCGTGCGAGTTGCTGCCGCCGACCACCCGCAGCGCGACCTTGTCGCCGAGCGGCAGGTTGATCACGCCTTCGGTACGCAGGGCGTCGTAGTTGCCGACCTGGAGACTGGCCCCGCCCGAGAACTCGCCCAGCACCGGATTGCGGTAGAGCACGTTGACCGCGCCGGCGTTGGCGTTGCGGCCGTAGAGCGTGCCCTGCGGTCCGCGCAGCACTTCCACCCGCTCGACGTCGGCCATGGCCACGCCGGTCAGTTCGTTGCGCTGCTGGACGACGCCATCGTAGCTGACCGTCACCGGCGAGGTCGGCAGGTCGAGCGCGCCGCGCGCGCCGATGCCGCGGATGTAGAAGCTGGCGCCGGTGTTGGCCTGCTGGATCTGGACGCTGGGGATCAGGGCGATGGCGTCCTTGATCCCGGTCACGCCCTGCTTCTGAAGGGCCTCGCCGCTGATGGCGCTGACGGCCAGCGGCGTCTTCTGCAAGGTCGTCTCACGCTTTTCGGCGGTGACCACGACCTCGGTCAGCTGGGTCCCGTCATCAGCCCCTGGGGCCTTGGCGGCCCCTTGGGCATGGGCCGCGCCGGCGGCAGCGAGCAGAACGCCAAGGGCCGCACCGGCCCGCAAAGCGACTTTCATCGAAGTCCCTCCCTCTATGCATGACGCCGTCTTCGAGCGCGGCGTTGGCAGGGAGGCTGGGGGCTGGAGCCCCTTAAGGTCAAAGCGATTGGAGGGGTACCAGCCATCGGCGAAGGCGGGGTATGTTTCAATCGAGTAACAGCGGTCTCGGGGAGAGCCAAAGCCCTCCCCGTCATCCCGTCTCAGGCCTTGCTGGACTTGCGGAACAGCAGGGTCAGCAGGAAGAGCACCGTCTTGGCGTCGAGCAGCTTCAGGGCCGCCCTCGCCTCTTCCGGCCTCAGCTTGGCGGTCATCGGCATGGCGCCGAAGATCTTGCCCTTGATGACCAGGTCGTCGCCGTCGCGGGCGATCGAGGAGACGGCCATCAGCTCCTTGTTGGTCGCGTCGTAGATCTTCATGGCGCTCACCGGCTCACGGTCTTGTCGAAGTCGATGCGAAGATCGTCGAACATCTTGATCGCCGTGGCCCGGCCCGCGCCGTAGACGCCGCCGCCCGGATGCTGGAACGGCCCGACCAGATAGAGCCGGTCGACGCCCGGGACGGTGTAGTTGCCCAGGTCCGGCGTCGGACGGTGGGCGACGGTCTGGTACATGAAGGGCGCGGCGCCATGCATGTCGCCGTTGACGAAGCTGTTGGGCGAACTGCGCTCCATGTCGAGCGGCGACCAGTGGGTGGCGGCTATGATGTTGTCGGCCGTCAGGCTGGGCGTGAACTTCTGGTAGAAGCTGAGGTTCTTGGCCGCCACCTCGTCCTTGATCTCGTCCCAGCGCGAGGGGCCGCCGTCGGCCAGGTCGTAGGGCGACATGGTGATGGCGTGCCAGATGCCGCCGCCGGGCGGCGCGCGGCTGGGGTCGGCGTGGGTCTCGTCGCCGCCGCCGGTGAGCGGCCGGGCCGGCAGGCGACGACGGCGCAGGGCGTCGAAATCGTCGAGCAGGTCGTCCAGCCGGTCGAAGGTGAAATACTCCAGCATGGTCGCCGTCTGCACCTCGGGACCGGCGTAGAGGGTCGACTGCTTCTTCAGGTCGTAGTGGCTGACGAACAGGCTGAAGGTCGAGGTGTTGACCCGCTCGGCGCGCTTGAGCACCGGTTCGGCCACGCCCTCGACGAACTGGCGCAGGCGATGGGGGTGGATGGCGCCGATGACGCCGTCCTTGGCGAAGACCTGCTCGCCGTCGGAAAGCTCCAGGCCCGTGGCCTTGCCGCCCGAGACGATGACCCGCGAGACCTCGGCGTCGCAGCGGATCTCGGCGCCGTAGTGCTCCAGGCATCGTACCAGCGCGTCGGTCAGGCCGCCGCTGCCGCCGACCGGCTGGGAGACGCCGTAGGTGTGGATGATGCCCGGCATCAGATAGATGCCCATGCCGGTGCCCAGCTCGTCGGGCAGCTGCAGGTTCTCGGTCACCAGCTTCAGCAGGTGGATCTTGACCCGGTCGTTCTCGAAGGCGTTGTCGATGATGTCGAGCGAGCTGCGGCTCATGGCGTCGAGCATCTCGCGGCCTTCCTCGCTCTGGTCGAGCATGGCGATGAAGGCGCCCATCGGGAACGGTGGGGCGTACAGCCCCGACACGAACATGGGCAGCATCTGCATGCTGCGCAGGGCGAAGGCGCGGTAGGTCTCGGCGTCCTTCTCGGAATAGCGGGCGATCTGCTGGCAGGACCGGTCGAGGTCCTTGTAGGTGATCAGCGTCTCCTGGTCGTGGAAGATGCTGGCGTAGGGCACGTCCGAGTAGTTGTACTTCAGGCCGAACTTGCTGAAGAGGCCCAGCTCGTCGTTGGTCAGCAGCGGGTTGCCCTGGATCATGATGTGGCAGGACGAGTGCAGGTCGTGGCGATAGCCGGGCGAGTTGATCTCCCGCGTCACCACCCCGCCGCCGGGGAACGGCTGGCGTTCGAGGATCAGCACCTTCTTGCCGGCCTTGGCCAGGTAGGCGGCGGTCGTCAGGCCGTTGTGGCCCGCGCCCATGACGACGACGTCGTAGGTCTTGCTCATGTGATGGTTCCTTAGGCCCAGAGGCTCTGGAGGCGTTCGAAGCCGGGCACGTGGATGGCGGTGCCGCCGTCGACGACGAGGTTGTGGCCGGTGACGTAGCGGGCCTCGTCGGAGGCCAGGAAGGCGACGGCGGCGGCGATGTCGCGCGCCTCGCCCAGGTACGGCGTCAGGGTCTCGGCTTCGACGGCCTGGCGGTGACTGTCGGGGATGTGGGCGGCGACGGCCGGCGTCAGGGTCAGGCCCGGCGAGACGGCGTTGCAGCGGATCCCCCTGCGGCCGTGCGAGGCGGCGATCGAGCGGGTCAGTTGCAGCACGGCCGCCTTGGAGGCCCCGTAGGCGACCTGGACGATGTTGCCTTGCAGGCCAAGGTTCGAGGCGGTGTTGACGATCGAACCGCCGCCGGCCGCGACCATGTGCGGGATCACGGCCTTGCACATCAGGGCCGTGCCGCGGACGTTGACCAGCAAGGCCCGCGTCCAGACCTCGGTCGAGGTGGTCTCGACATCGCCGTCGAAGCCGGGGCTCATCTCGGGGGCCAGGTCGGCGGCGTTGTTGTGCA
>NZ_QHJY01000349.1 GCF_003185805.1 Caulobacter sp. D5 | reverse complement strand
CCAGTATATCGGCCTCGGCCGCCTCGACGGCCTCCAGGGCGCGCTCGCCCTGGGTCGGTGAGCCAGACTTCACGAAGTGGCGCAGCTGCTCCTCGAGCGTCGGAGCGGAGCTCTGCACGCGCGGCTCGCCCTCCCCCTCGGCGATGAAGCGGGCCACGGCCGACTTGTCGGCGCGCGAGGCGGTGCGGATCTCGATCTCGACCAGGCCGCCCTGCACCAGCTTGGGCATGTCGGGCTTGATCGGCAGCAGCACGTCGGCGCCGCCCGGCAGGGCCACGAAGGCGGCCCCGAAGGCCTTCTCGATGGATTTCACCCGGGCCACCCCGCGAACGCCCTCGGCGTCCAGCGGATCATCGCCCGGCCATTGCACGATCAGCCGCTCGGGCCGGCCGTCCAGGGTGACGACGCCGACGGTCTCGCCGACGCCCTTGTAGAGGTATGCGCGACGCTCGCTCATGCGGCGGCCGCGCGGCGGGTCCAGCCCCGTCCTTCGAGCATGCAGAGGGTCTCGTACAGCGGCAGGCCGACCACGCTGGGATAGGAGCCCTGCAGGTCGACGATGAAGCCGCCCGCAACGCCCTGCACGCCGTAGCCGCCGGCCTTGCCGCGCCACTCGCCGCTGGCGACATAGGATTCGAACTCGGCGTCCGAGAGCCGCTTGAACACCACCCGGGTCTCGATCACCCGCGAGCTGATCCCGCCGTCCGGACCGATCAGGGCCACGCCCGTCAGCACCTTGTGGGCGCGGCCAGTCAGCAGGCCCAGGCAATAGCGGACGTCCGCCTCGCTCTCGGCCTTGGGCAGGATGCGGCGGCCCACGGCGACCACCGTGTCGGCGGCCAGCACGAAATCGCCCGGCGAACGCGCGGCCACGGCGCGCGCCTTCTCCTGCGCCAGGCGCAGGGCGTGGCGACGCGGGGTCTCGTCGCGCAGCGGCGACTCGTCGATGTCGGCGGGATCGACCCGGTCGGGCGTTACGCCGACCTGGGCCAGAAGGTCCAAGCGCCTGGGGCTCGCACTGGCCAGGACCAGCGAAGGCTGGGCGACCGTCATGTGCGCGCCCGGCTTACTTGAAGCGGTAGGTGATACGGCCCTTGGTCAGGTCGTAGGGCGTCATTTCCACGAGCACCTTGTCACCGGCCAGCACGCGGATGCGGTTCTTGCGCATCTTGCCGGCGGTGTGGGCGATGATCTCGTGATCGTTCTCGAGCTTCACGCGGAACGTGGCGTTGGGCAGCAGTTCGCTGACCGTGCCGGGAAACTCGAGCAGTTCTTCCTTAGCCATCAGGCCTCTCAAAAGGGGTTCAATAGCAACGCGGCCCGCGCGACCCGAAAACGAGTCGTGACGCGAGCCGCGGCTGCGAGGCGGGGCTTATAGCGCATTCACCCCCCAAACGTCGATGGTGTCCCGAAACGCCGACGAATCGCCGCCGAAAGCATGTCGCGAACCTCGCGATAGGCCGTCAGCATCGCCTCGCGCGACCCCTCGGTCACCAGGGTCGGATCGTGGGTCGGCCAGTACTCGATCTCGACCGCGCGGTCGCGCGACAGCTCCACGGCCCGGTGCTGGGCTTCGGGCGTCAGCGAGACGACGACATCGAAGCTGTCGTCCTCCAGCTCGGCGAAGGTCTTGGGCTTGTGGGTGGCCACATCGACGCCCAGCTCGTCCATCACCGCCACCACGAAGGGGTCGATCCCCTCCCCGGCCGGATCCGGCTTCAGGCCGCAGGAGTCCACATACGCTCTCGTTCCATAGAAGCGCTTGAACAGCGCCTCGGCCATCGGCGAGCGCACGCGGTTGTAGTTGCAGGTGAACAGCACCGCATCGGGCAGATCCGACACGCGTTCAGCCTCGCCAGTGCAGGGCGCAGATCAGGGTGAAGAGGCGCCGGGCCGTGTCGAGGTCGGTCTTGACCTTGCCCTCCAGCCGCTCGCGCAGCAGGCCCGAGCCTTCGTTGTGCAAGCCCCGCCGGCCCATGTCCAAGGCCTCGATCTGCTGCGGCGTCGAGTTGCGGATCGCCTGGTAGTAGCTGTCGCAGATCATGAAGTAGTCGCGGATCACCCCGCGGAACGGCGACAGCGACAGCAGGTGCCGCTTCTCGTAGCCGCCGCCGGCGATATCGAGCGCCAGCCGGTTCTCGATCAGCGAGAGCTTGAGGTCGTAGGGCCCGCCCTCGGCGTCGGCCGGCTGGAAGTAGTTGCCGTCCAGCAGGTCGAAGATCGCCACCTGGCGCTCCTGCTCCTGGTCGCGCGAGGCGGCCGCCAACGAATCCTCGTCGATGGCGATGCTCTTCAGGAAGTGCTTGCTGCGGTCTTCGGACATCTTGGCGGCGAGGTTGGCGCGTCAGGCTTTCGAAGGCAACCGGCCCGGAAGCCGAATGGACGCCGACAGGGCGTGGGCCGGCAGGCCCTCGGCCTCCGCCAGCGCCGCCGTGTGCGGACCAAGGATGCCGAACGAGGCCGCGTCGCACTTCACGATCGAGGTGCGCTTGATGAAGTCGTAGATCGACAGGCCCGACTGGAAGCGCGCCGCGCGGCTGGTCGGCAGCACGTGGTTCGAACCGGCCACGTAGTCGCCGATGGCTTCCGGCGTCAGGCGGCCCAGGAAGATCGCCCCGGCGTGGCGCACCCGGTCCGACAGAGCTTCCGGGTTCTCCAGGGCGAACTCGACGTGCTCGGGGGCGATGGCGTCCACCAGGGCCGGGCTCTCGTCCAGCGGCGCGATGATCACCGCGCCGTGGTCGCGCCACGAGGCGGCGGCGTCCTCGCCGGTCGACAAGGTCTTCAGGCGCTCGGTCACGGCCGCCTCGACGGCGGCGGCGAAGTCGGTGTCGTCGGTGATCAGGATCGACTGGGCGGCCGGGTCGTGCTCGGCTTGGCTCAGCAGGTCGGCGGCGATCCAGTCGGGATTGTTGTCCTTGTCGGCGACCACGACGATCTCCGACGGACCGGCCAGGGCGTCGATGCCGACCACGCCGTACAGGCGGCGCTTGGCGGCGGTGACATAGGCGTTGCCGGGGCCGACGATCTTGTCGACCGGCTGGATCGGACCCGCGCCATAGGCGAGAGCCGCCACGGCCTGGGCCCCGCCGATGCGCCAGATTTCGGTGACCCCGGCTTCTTTCGCCGCGGCCAGCACGGCCGGCTGCAGCTTGCCGGGCGGGGTGACCATGGCGATGCGGTCGACGCCCGCCACCTGGGCCGGCACGGCGTTCATCAGCACGGTCGAGGGATAGGCGGCCCGGCCGCCGGGCACGTAGACGCCCACGGCCTCCAGCGGCGTCCAGCGCCAGCCCAGCTCGACCCCGGCCTCGTCGGTCCAGGCCTGGTCGGCCGGACGCTGGCGGGCGTGATAGACGCGGATGCGTTCGGCGGCGAAGGCGATGGCCTCGCGAACTTCCTGCGAGCACTCGGCGGCGCCGGCCTCGATCTCAGCGGCGGTGACGCGGACGGTCTCTTCCGTCAGGTCCACCTTGTCGAAGCGGCGGGTGTAGTCGAGCACGGCCTCCAGGCCGCCATGCTTGACCGCCTCCAGCACGTCCGCGGTCGCGGCGTCGACGTCGGCCGGCGAACCGCGGCGCTCGTCGAGGAAGGCCTTGAAGGCCTGGGCGAAGTCGGGGCTGGAGAAGTCGAACCTGCGCATGGCGCCTAGATGCGCGTTTTTACGGCCGGGGCAAGGGCTTTCGGCCCTCGCGGCCGCGCTTTCGACCCGCGCCCGGCTCTCAGCCGATCGACTTGCGGACGGTCTCGGCCAGCCCCGCACCACGCGCCTGGCACGCCGCCAGCTGCTTCTTGTCCGGACAAAAGTCGAGCGGCACGACCACCGTCTCGCCGACGGGAACCGCCTGCGAGCGGATGATCAGCTGGTCGGCCATGCGCCGGGCGGAATCGGCGAAGCCGTACGCCGGCGGGGTCTCCGTCGCGACGCGGCAGCCCGCAACCCGCCCTTCCGGCGCCTGCGTGCAGACCAGCACGGCATGGCCTTCCACACGGGCGAGCGCCGCCTTGGTCGAGGTGAAGGCCCGCGCGGGATTGGACTGGGCCGGCCCGCCCCAGTTCTCGCCCGCCACCTTCTCGGAGACGATGCAGCCGCCCAAACCGACACCGCAAAGGACGAGCGCCGCCAGGACCGTTCGCGAGATCATACGCCTTCCCCCAAAGCCGCATACGCACCGTGCACATTGAAGCGCCGAAGGCGGCGGCGCGTGCGCCTCGCGCCGCCTGACCGACCAGCGGACAGCCGCCGCGCCCCCGCGCGCTTGGCTCCTTCCGTACACAAGGCTAAACCCAAGCTTGAGTTTGCGTGAGCTGTGCGTGACGGGGGGCGTGGCGTGATCATCGGCATCGATCTGGGAACCACCAACAGCGCCGTGGGCGTCTGGCGGGAGGGCGGGGTCGAACTCGTGCCCAACAGCCTGGGCTCGGTGCTGACGCCGTCGGCCGTGGGCCTCGACGACGACGGCGCCCTGCTGGTCGGCCTGGCCGCCCGCGAGCGCCGCTCGACCCACCCGCACCTGACCGCCACCGCCTTCAAGCGCTACATGGGCACGACCCGCGCCACGCGCCTGGGCAAGCAGTCCTACCTGCCCGAGGAGCTGTCGGCCCTGGTCCTGGCCCGGCTGAAGGCCGACGCCGAGGCCTGGCTGGGCGAGCCGGTGACCGAGGCCGTCATCACCGTGCCGGCCTATTTCAACGACAAGCAGCGCAAGGCCACCCGCCGCGCCGGCGAGCTGGCCGGGCTGAAGGTCGAGCGCCTGCTCAACGAGCCCACCGCCGCCGCCCTCGCCTACGGCATCCACGAACTGGCCGACGAGACCCGCTTCCTGGTCTTCGACCTGGGCGGCGGCACCTTCGACGTCTCGGTGCTGGAGATCTTCGAGGGCGTCATCGAGGTGCGCGCCTCGACCGGCGACAACCGGCTGGGCGGCGAGGACTTCAACAAGGTGCTGATCGACCGCATGCGCGCCGCCCACCGCGAGGCCCTGGCCGCCGACCTCGCCAGCGAGGCCCTGTCCACCCGCCTTGACGCCGCCGCCGAAAAGGCCCGCCGCGCGCTCACCACCGCCGACCGCGCCGAGATGGCGATCGTCTGGAAGGACCAGCCCTACACGCTGGAGATCACCGCCGAGGACTTCGAGGCCGCCGCCGCGCCGCTGCTGGCCAAGCTGAAGGAGCCGGTGACCCGCGCCCTGCGCGACGGCGGCCTGCGTCCCGACGAGCTGAAGGAGATCGTCCTGGTCGGCGGCGCCACCCGCATGCCGGTGGTGCGCCGCGCGGTGACCCGCATGTTCGGACGCTTTCCCTCGACCGCCGTCCATCCGGACGAGGCCGTGGTGCGGGGCGCGGCCATCCAGGCCGGTCTCAAGAGCCGCGACGCGGCGCTGAAGGACGTGGTCATGACCGACGTCTGCCCCTACTCCCTGGGCGTCGACGTCGCCGAGCACGGCCCGATGGGCTCGATGCGCACCGGCATCTTCTCGCCGGTGATCGAGCGCAACACCGTCGTCCCGGCCAGCCGCATGAAGCTGTTCAGCACCATGCAGGCCGGCCAGCGCAAGGTCGCCTTCGGCATCTACCAGGGCGAGGCGCGGATGGTGGCCGACAACGTCCGCCTGGGCGAGGTCGAGATCGCCGTGCCGCCCGGCCGCGCCGGCGAGGTCCAGATCGAGTGCCGCTTCAGCTACGACGTCAACGGCCTGATCGAGATCGACGTGCTGGTGCCCCAGACCAACGAGCGCCGCCAGCTGGTCATCGTCGACGAGGACGACAAGAACGCCCCCGACCTCGAACAGCGCCGCGCGGCGCTGGCCGCCCTCAAGGTCCACCCGCGCGACGCCGACGCCAACCGCGCCGCCGTGGCCCGCGCCCAGCGCTGCTACGAACTGTTCCTGGGCGACATGCGCGAGCATGTCGGCGCTCTCCTGTCACGGTTCGAGGGCGTGCTCGACGGCCAGGACCCGCGCCAGATCGAGACCGCCCGCCAGCAGCTCCAGGCCGCCCTGGACGAGATCGAAGGCGAGAGCTTCCTGTGAGCGGGTTCGTCGACGACGGGGACGACATCTGGGCGGTGCTCGGCGTCGAGCCGACCCGCGATCGCGACGTCATCCGCCGCGCCTACGCCCGCAAGCTGCGCGTCACCAATCCCGAGGACGACGCCGAGGCCTTCATGCGCCTGCGGGAGGCCCACGACGAGGCGATCCAGCGCGCCCAGTGGGACTGGATGTGGGACGACGAAAGCGAAGAAGAGGATGGGTCCGAGGGCGACGAGGCCGCCGACGCGGCGGTCGCCTCTCCCGAGTTCAAGCTGGTCATCGAGCCCGGCGCCCTGACCACGCTGCTCGAAGGCCGTCCCACCGCCCCGGCCGCGCCGCCGCCGCCCCTGCCCGACGCCTCTACGCACGAGGCCGAGGAACTGCGGGCGAGGTTCGATCGCCTGGAGGCCCTGCTGGGCGGCCAGGATCGCCCCGCCCCCGCCGAGCTGACCGCCGCCTTCCATGCGGTGCTGAACGCCGAGGCCCTGGACGAGATCGCGGTCGCCGACGCCGTCGAGGCGCGGATCGCCGACCTGCTGCTGCGCACCGCCCCGCGCTCGGACCCGCTGCTCGCCCCGGCGATCGAGGCCTTCCGCTGGCGGCGCACGGACCTGCGCTTCGAGCCCGGCCCGACCGTCGAGGCCGTCATCGAGCGCTGCGACTTCGTCGAAGGCCGCGACCGCATGCTCGCGCTCGACACCCATGCCCGGGCGGTCATGGAGGTCCTGCAGGGACCGCCGACGGCCAAGGTTCCTCTGATGCGACGCCTCAATCCCGGCTTCGAGATCGCCATGCGGGACATGCTGGGCCGCATCGGCGATGGCGACGGCGCCCTGATGGCCGACTTCGACGCCGCGACCGTCGCCCTCTGGCGCCAGCGCTACGCACGGCCGCGGCTGACCTCGGGCATGCTGTGGTTCACCGCCCTCGCGCCGCTGCTGGCCCCGCTGATCGCCGGCGGCTACGGCCTGCCGATCCCGGCCGTCCTGGAAACCTACGTCGCCGCGACGGCCGCCGTCCTGGCCGTGCAACTCTTCTACCTGCAAGGCTATCTGCGCCTTAAGACCGCCTGGGAGACCCATCGCTCCTGGCGCGCCGGCGTCCTGGAGCGGGTCGGCTGGGCGCCGCTCAGCCTGGCGCTGCTGCCGGCCTCCGCCCTGCTGCCCGACACGCTGTGGAGCGCGGTGATCGCCGCGGGCGTGGTCACGCCCGTCCTGGTCTGGACCTTCGTCACCACCGGCCCGCCCTCGCCCCTGACCCATCCCCTGCACCAGCGGCTGCTGGCCCAGGTGGTGCCGTTCGCCTGGGTGCTGAGCCTGCCGATGTTCGACGTCGACGACGCCGTCACCCAGCCGATGATCGTCGCCCTGGCGGCGGCCGCCGCCGTCGACTTCCGCGGCGGCGCGCTGTCGAGCCAGGTCTGGCATCTGGAGATCGGCAAGATCGCCCGCGTCGTCGGCACGCTGGCCCTGCTGGCCGCGGCGATCGCCATCGGCGCCTTAGCGTGGCGGATGGTCGGCGAGACGCCCCCGGCCTGGGCGCCGCTCTGCGTCGCCGCGGTCCTGGCCCTGGCCATCGGCCATCGCGCGCCCGTCGCCGTCCTCGGCGAGGATATCGCGAAGATGCGCTACTACGGCATGTTCGCGCTGTTCTGGATCAGCAGGGGCTTCAACGCCCTCGTCGGCTCCTGGCTGGTCACCAGCGCGATCTGGATGCTGATCGGCATGGCCATCGGCCTGATCCTGTCGCTCGCCATCGAGGTTCGCGACAGGACCCGCTGACGCCCTAGGACTCGGCCGCCCAGTTCGGCTTGCGCTTGGCCAGGAAGGCCCGCACGCCCTCCTGTCCCTCGTCCGACACACGCCGGCGGGCGATGCGGCGGGCGCTGTCGTCGATCAGGCCGCGGTCGATCTTCTCGAAAGCGAAGTCGTTGACCAGGGCCTTGGCGTCGCCGATCGCCCCGGGAGCGCAGGGGATGACCTCCTCGATCAGCGCGTCCTGGGCCGCGACCAGCCCCTCGACGTCGTCGAACACCTCGTCGACCAGGCCGTAGCTCCAGGCCGCGTCGGCGTCGAACACCCGGCCGGTGGCGAACAGCAGCTTGGCCGTACGCGGACCCAGCGCCGCGATGACGTAGGGGCTGATGGTGGCGGGCGTCAGGCCCAGCTTCACCTCCGAGAAGGCGAACTTGGCGTCGGCCGTGGCCAGCGCATGGTCGCAGGCCGCGACCAGGCCCGCCCCGCCGCCGAAGGCCGCGCCCTCGACCAGGGCCACGGTCAGGGCCGGGATGTCGTGCAGGGCCTTCAGCATGTGCGCCAGATCCAGGGCGTCGGCGCGGTTGTCGTCCTCGCTCCAGTCGGCGGCGGAGGCCATCCATTCCAGGTCGGCCCCGGCGCAGAAGGTTCCGCCCACGCCGCGCAGGAACACCACCCGCACGCCCTCGGCCCCGTGCAGGGTCTCGAAGGCCTGGGCGAGCGCGGCGATGGTCGCCGAATCGAAGGCGTTCTTCTTCTCCGGCCGGTTGATCCACACCGTCACCGCCCCTTCGGGCGTCGAGTCGATATGGACCAGCGGGCTCATGGCGTCGGTGTCCGGCACCTCGACGATCGGGTCGGCGATGGGGTTGGTCATGAGCACGCTCCTTCTAATGGGAAGTCTAATGGTACGCCCAAAGCCGAGGTTCCGCTTGAACCGTCACATCCTGAAGATGCCGAAGGTCGTCTCGGGAATCGGCGCGTTCAGCGAGGCCGATATGGCCAGACCCAGCACGTCGCGGGTTTGAGCCGGATCAATGATCCCGTCGTCCCACAGCCGCGAGGTGGCGTGGTAGGGATTGCCCTCGTCCTCGTAGCGCTGGCGGATCGGGGCCTTGAAGGCCTCGGCCTCTTCGTCGGTCCAGGTGGCGGCGTCGCGGTGCACCGTGGCCAGCACGCTGGCGGCCTGCTCGCCGCCCATGACCGAGATCCGCGAATTGGGCCAGGTGAACAGGAAGCGGGGAGAATAGGCCCGGCCGCACATGCCGTAGTTGCCCGCGCCGAAGCTGCCGCCGATCAGCACCGTGAACTTCGGCACTTCCGCGCTCGCCACCGCCGTCACCAGCTTGGCCCCGTCCTTGGCGATGCCGCCGGCCTCGTACTTGCCGCCGACCATGAAGCCCGAGATGTTCTGCAGGAACACCAGCGGGATCTTCCGCTTGCAGGCCAGCTCGATGAAGTGCGCGCCCTTCAGCGCGCTTTCGGAGAACAGCACGCCGTTGTTGGCCAGGATCGCCACCGGCTGGCCCCAGATCCGGGCGAAGCCACAGACCAGGGTCGTGCCGTACAGCGCCTTGAACTCGTCGAACACCGAGCCGTCGACGATGCGGGCGATGATCTCGCGCACCTCGTAGGGCGCGCGCACGTCGGTTGGCACGACGCCGTAGATCTCCTGCGGATCGTACAGCGGCGGCTCGGCGTCGGTGATCACCGCCTCATGACGCTTCTCGGCGTTGAGGTTGGCGACGATCGAGCGGACGATCTCCAGCGCGTGCTCGTCGTCGTCGGCCACGTGGTCGACCACGCCCGAGCGCCGCCCGTGGGTGTCGGCCCCGCCCAGTTCCTCGGCGCTGATCACCTCGCCGGTGGCGGCCTTCACCAGCGGCGGGCCGGCCAGGAAGATGGTGCCCTGCTCGCGCACGATGACGGTCTCGTCGCTCATCGCCGGCACATAGGCCCCGCCGGCCGTGCACGAGCCCATGACGCAGGCGATCTGGGCGATCCCCCGGGCGCTCATCCGGGCCTGGTTGAAGAAGATGCGGCCGAAATGGTCGCGGTCGGGGAACACCTCGGCCTGATGGGGCAGGTTCGCGCCGCCGCTGTCGACGAGATAGACGCACGGCAGGCGGTTCTGCTCGGCGATCTCCTGGGCGCGCAGGTGCTTCTTCACCGTCATCGGGAAATAGGCGCCGCCCTTCACCGTGGCGTCGTTGGCGACGATCATCACCTCGCGGCCCGACACCCGGCCGATCCCCGCGATGACCCCCGCGCCCGGCGCCTCGCCCTTGTAGAGATCGAAGGCGGTCAACTGGCCGATCTCCAGGAACGGCGAGCCGGGGTCGAGCAGACGCTCCACGCGCTCGCGGGGCAGCAGCTTGCCGCGCGCCGTATGCTTCAGGCGCGCGCTTTCGGGGCCGCCCAGGGCCGCCGTCGCGACCCTTTCGCGCAGTTCCTCCGCCAGGGCCGTGTTGTGCGCAGCGTTTTTCGCGAACGAAGCGCTGTTCTTGTCAATAAGCGTGTTCAGCTTCGGCATAAGCGAGGCATAGCCTTTTCCGTTTCCGTCCGAAAGCGGCGATATTTCACCCACATTGGCAAAGCTCGCCGCATCGGTTTAGCGTCCCGTCCGTGGTCACCCTTCCCGACTTCATGGCCGACACGGCCCTGGCCCGGTTGTTCTCGCGCGAGCGGCGCGAGGGCGACGCCGCCTGGTTCTCGTTGCCGGGCGGCTCCCTACTCTATGCGCCCGGCGAGGCCTCCGACCACCTCTACTTCCTGCGCACCGGGCGCCTGGGGGCCTTCCGGCGGGAAGAGGGCCAGGAGCCGCAGTTCCTCGGCGTGATCCGCCCGGGCGAGCCGGCCGGCGAGATGGCGATGATCGCCGGCGCCCCGCACTCGGCCCACATGGTCGCCCTGCGCGATTCCGAGATCCTGGCCCTGCCCCGCGCCGCCTTCTTCGAGGCGGTCGAGCAGGACCCCGACGTGATGATCGAGCTGTCGCGGCTGATGATCCGCCGCGCCCGCCAGGCCGGGGCCCACGCCTCGATCGGCGACCCGTCCGTGTACGGATTCATCGCCGCCGGCGACTGCCACGCCATCCGCCCGATCGTCGAGCGCATCGGCCGCTGCATCGCCGCCCTCGGCTACGCCGTCACCGTCGAGGGCGGCGAGAGCCTGCTGGCCCCCACCGAGTGGTTCAGCCGCGTCGAGCGCTCCCACGACTTCGTGCTCTACGTCGCCGAGGCCCATGAGACGGCCTGGAAGCACGTGGTCGGCCGCCAGGTAGACCGCCTGTTCCGCGTCGGCCGCGGCGACCAGGCCCCGCCGCCCGAGCCGCCGGCCTACGCCTCGCGGCCGCTGCAGGCCCAGCGGCTGATCGACCTGATCCTGATCCAGCCCCCGAACGCCGAGCGCCCGCAGGGCTCGCAGGGATGGCTGGAGGCCACCGACGCGGCCCGCCTGTTCCACCTGCGCGAAAACCGCCTGGCCGACGTCGAGCGCCTGGCCCGGGTGCTCACCGGCCAGTCGGTGGGCCTGGTTTTGTCCGGCGGCGGCGCGCGGGCCTACGCCCACATCGGCGCCATCCAGGCCCTGCGCGAACGCGGCGTGCCGATCGACTTCGTCGGCGGCGCCTCGATGGGCGGCATCGTCGCGGCGGGCCTGGCCATGGGCTGGGACGACGGCGAGATGGAGGCCCGCATCCGCAAGGCCTTCGTCGACACCAGCCCGCTCGACGACATCGCCTTTCCGCTGGTCGCCATGACCCGCGGCGAGAAGGTCAAGGCGCGCCTGCATGAGCACTTCGGCGACATCGACATCGCCGACCTGTGGCTGCCGTTCTTCTGCGTCTCGTCGAACCTGACCTCGGGCGCCTACCACCTGCACCGCTCGGGACCGCTGCACCGGGCCCTGCGCGCCTCGATCTCGCTGCCGGGCGTGCTGCCGCCGGTGGCCGACGGCGACGCGGTGCTGGTCGACGGCGCGGTGATGAAGAACTTCCCCGCCGACGTCATGCGCGCCTTCCAGTTGGGGCCGATCATCGGCGTCGACGTCACCCGCGGACGTTCCATCACCGCCGCCGACGTCGATCGCCCCGCCTCGCTATGGCGCTGGCTGTTCTCGGGCGAATGGCGCAAGGGTCCGCCGATCGTCGCCCTGCTGATGCGCGCGGCCACCGTCTCCACCGGCCGGGATCTCGCCGCCAGCCGCGAGGCCAGCGACGTCCTGATCACCCCCAAGCTCGACAAGATCGACATCCGCGACTGGAAGGCCTTCGAACCGGCCGTGGCGGCCGGCTTCGAGGCGGCGGCGGTGGCGCTGGACAGCCTGGACATTCCGGTGGCGGAACTTCGGCGCAGGAAGAGCCTGGCGGAGATGGAGTAGTCGCTCCAGACCCTCCCCCCGAAGGGGGAGGTGTCGGCGAAGCCGACGGAGGGGGACGTGGCCTGTGAGCCGACGCCCTCCCGAACTCAGCAGAAACTTCCCCCTCCGGCCCTCCGGGCCACCTCCCCCTTCAGGGGGAGGGTCCGTCTACCGCCGCGCCACCACGAACAGCCGCGTGAACGGCAGCAGCGTGATCCCGTCCGCCCGCTTCGGGTAGTCCTCCGCCAGCCGCGCCCGCCAGGCGCTCAGGAACGCCGCCGTCTCGGCGCCGTCCAGCCGCTCCAGATACGGCCGCAGGCTGGTCCCCGAGGTCCAGTCGATGATCGGGTCCTCGCCCTCCAGGGCGTGGATATAGGTCGTCGCCCAGACGTCGAGGTCGCTGGCCAGGGGCGAGAGCCAGTCGTGATAGGCGCGGGGATCGTGGCCCGCCCGCACGCCGTCCAGGTCGGCCAGCTTGCCGGCCCACGGCCCGTCGGCGGCGACCTCGCGCAGGCTGCGCCGCCAGCCGGCGTCCTCGACCTGGGGGATCTGGCAGGCCAGCACCCCGCCCGGCGCCAGGCTTTCCAGCAGGCGCGGGAACAGCGTCTCGTGCCCGTCCAGCCACTGCAGGGCGGCGTTGGTGAAGATCAGGTCGGGCGGGATCTCGGGGCGCCACGCATCGATGTCGCCCAGCACCCAGTCGACGTCCGCCCCCTGCCCCTTGGCGCGGGCCAGCATCTCGGGGCTCGAATCCAGGCCGTGCACCACCGCCTCGGGATGCCGCGCGGCCAGCAGGGCGGCGTGCTCCCCGGGACCGCAGCCCAGGTCCCAAATCTCGCGCGGGGCCAGGTCGCGGGGGATCTTCAGCATCAGGTCCAGGGCGGGACGATCGCGATAGGCGCGATAGCGGGAATAGACGTCTGGATCCCAGGCGGGCATGGCGCGACTCGCTGCGACAATTCGCGCGCGACCATGACGGCCCGCGACCCTTTTGTCGCATATGAAACTATCTCCGGCGTTCCTATCTTTACCAACAACAGGCGCCGGTCGACGGCGCCGTTTTGGACAAGGAACCACCGCCGTGACCCGCATCGCCGCTTCCGCCGCCTCCGCCCAAGCCCCGCGCGCTCGCGCCGTGGCCCTGGCCGCGCGCGTGAACGGCCCCCGGGTGGCGGCGCTGGCGCTCAATCTGGGTCTCTGGTCCCTGATCCTCCTGGCCTGGCGCGCCCTCTAGCCAGCCCCAGGAGGTGCGGCCCCGGATCGTGCATTGTCCCCCCTTTGCGCGGTCCGGGGTTGCTCCCCCCTTGTCGACGAAGAAGCTCAATCGGTGACGACCCTGCGCTCGACCACCCGGCCGTCCGGGCCGAGCCTCAGCACCAGCCATTCGGAATCGATGCCGAACAGCCCCCGCTCGTTACCCAGCCAGTAGACCAGGTCCCAGTCGCCGAAGTAGTCGGTGTTGGTCGGCGCTCCAAGCAGGTCCACGACCTCACCCTGCGTCCGCCCCTCCAGCCTGTGGGTCAGCAGCAGCGCGCTGACCATGGTGACGCGCTGGTCCAATCCGCGCCGGGTCCTTCCAGCGCGCCTGGCTGAACAGCCGCACCGGCAGATAGCCCGTCATCCAGGCGCCGGCGGCCGTGACCGCCAGGACCAGGCCGAGGAAGACGCCCAGGCAGCCGAGCAGGACGGGTTTTCGCGGGGCGGGTCGGTTTTCGCTCATGCCCCCGCATAGCACGCGCCTGCGACACCGCGCCTCTTGCCAACGGCGCGCGCGCACCCAACCTTAGTCTTGCGTCAGGGTGTGACGCGCAGCCGAAAGGAGGTGACCCAGTGTCTCATTTGTCGAAAGCGAATGCGCTGGAAAGCTCCGTGAAGATCGAAGGTCTGAACTGACCCCAGCGCTTTAGCGGACAAATGCCGTCTTTCGGTCGTGCATCAGCACAGGCCGACGAGCGGATCGGAAGCCTCGGACCCAGTCCGGGGCTTCTTTCGTTTCAGGTTCGGGCTTTCAAGGAAATCTGACAGCCCGACACGGGCGTCACGGCCCGCGTCGCGGGCGAAAGTCGAGACTCGCCAGGCGCTTTGACGCCCAGGCGAGCCCCCCCATTGAATGGATCGTCCGCCTCCCTGCGGGACGCGGACGAGGAAGTCGGGCGTGCTCGCAACCCCTTGCGAAACCCGCCCATGCGACAGCGTCGGTTACGGCACAAAAACACAAAGCCGAGAACGCCGTCATTTATCGCTGGTAACAAAAGACCGCTCAAAGACACCGGTGTCGTCGCGGGTGGCGTCGGGCCGTGAACTGACCCTGGAAGACGCCGTCGAAACGGACCGGTGGAAAACTTGTCCCTCCCTGCTGCCTACCCCGTACAGCCGGCGGCGAGGGCGGGGCGAGCGAAGGGACCAAGGGGGCGGATTGCCATCTTCTGTCGTCTCCTCTCGATCCGATCTTGTCGTCGGCCGGGCGCGCGGACGCGCCGAATGTCGACACGATGAGCAGGATTAGCGCCAAAATCAAGCACTAATCCCGATTGTTGCGAGAGCATTCCACCATGTGGGAACACAGTGCTTTAATTGTCACATAATTACGGGCAGCCCCCGACTCGGCGGTAAATTATCTCCGCGACGTTGACTCTTTGCGTCAGCTTGGAAATGGATGGATCGCGCCCGTAGCAGAGACCAAAGGTCCGCGGCGGGCGACAGACCGCCTCATAGAAGCGACGCCGCGTGTACGCTCACGCCAGGCTCGCACCGGATCGAGAAAGACAAGCGACACGGGGCCGCCATCGGCGTCCGTCGTCGCCAGGCAGGCCCCACCCCGTGCTCGCCGCCAGGACGTCCGCCCGCGCACCCCGCCGGGCGCCGCCTCTCGTTCCCCCTCCCATCGCCGCGGCCAAGGCCCGGACGCCTCCGATTCGACTGCCGGTCATCGTCGGACGCGCCCATCGCCCTGGCCTCCATCACAGCAAATCGGCCGGCCGCGCCGCATGGCGCCGCACGGCCCGAAAGACAGGGCGGAAACGCCCTCGCACTTGGAGGAATACTATGAAGGTCGACAGCAAGATCCGGCGCGAAGCCGGGCTGATGCGCACCACCGGGATGACCGCCATCCTGCTGATGATCGGCGGCGGCGCCGCTTTCGCGCAAACGACGCCCGCGCCGGCGCCCGCCCAGGCCGCAGCCGACTCCAACGTCGAGAACGCCGTCGAGGAGATCGTCGTCGTCGGCACCCGCGCCAGCCTGCAGTCGGCCATGAGCCGCAAGAAGCGCGCCGGCACCGTCTCCGACTCGATCGTCGCCGAAGACATCGGCGCCTTCCCCGACAAGAACGTCGGCGAGGCGCTGGGCCGCGTCACCGGCGTGCAGCTGGCCCGCGACTTCGGCGAAGGCAACGCGGTGTCGATCCGCGGCGTCGAGCCCGACCTCAACCGCGTCGAGATCAACGGCGTCAGCGCCCTGTCGACCGCCAGCAACCTGTCGGTCTACGGCGGCGGCGGCCGTTCGAACGACTTCCGCGAACTGCCGTCGGAAATGGTCAAGTCGATCGACGTCTTCAAAGGCTTCACGGCCGACATGACCGAAGGCGGCGTCGGCGGCACGGTCTCGGTGACCACCCGCAAGCCGCTGGACTTCAAGAAGCCG
>NZ_QHJY01000348.1 GCF_003185805.1 Caulobacter sp. D5 | reverse complement strand
GTGGCTCGCGGGCTGGCCTCGGTGCGCGACGGGCGTCTCGTCCCGGCCCCTGGGTTGCTGGCGACCCTGCAGGCCGAGGACCTTGAGCGGGCCGCCGCGAAGCTGGCGCGACAGGCCTGCCGGCCCGTGCGGGCGGCCGCCCCCGGCGAGGCGGTGGACGGCGTCTACCAGCGTCGCCTCGACCTGGCCTCCGGACGCTTCGCCGTCCTGGACGACGGCCTCGGATTCCAGCTAGCGCCGTGGCGGCCCGCCCTGGAGGGCCACTTGGGGCGAAAGGTCAGCGGGGTCCTGGAGCCCGGCGGCATGCGCTGGTCCTTGGGGCGCTCACTCGGACCGGGTCTATGACCTCTCGCCCGGCGGATCGGGGTCGTCGCCCGTCTCGTCCTCGCCGCTGTCGTCGCCTTCGCCGCCCGTCTCATCCCCTTCAGGACCACTGGTGGGCGGGAGCGCCCCGCCCAAGCCGACGCGCGGGGCGTTCTCGGCTAACCAGGCCGCGTCTTGGGCCTGGGCGGCCAACGCCTTTTCCGACAGGCCCTTGAACATCTCCCGATAGGCCGACACCCAGGTCGTAGTCTCGAGCCGAACCATGGCTTCGCCCGTATTGTCGACGAACTCCTCCAGGGTGATCATGAACGCGATCATCGCCTTGTTCTGGGCCACCCAGGCGGCGAACTCGGGCTTGCCGATCTGCACGGCCGCCAGGATGCCGAACGGGTCGGCGTCATTGGCCTGGGCGAAGGCCTTGACGTGCTCGATGTTGAGCTGGCCGCCGCCGGCCTCGAAATTCTGGTAGCCGCGCAGCGACAGGCCGAGGGCCGCGGCCAGCGCCCGGGGTTTGACCTTGCGGATGGCGCGGACCGCCCGCAGGGCGCGCGACAGGAGGGTCGAGCGCTGCTTGTCGTCGGAATCCTTACCGCTCATCCAATCCACGCATACTGATCTACCCTAGGTGTAACAAGGCTTGGCGGTGTAGCGGAAGCAACAAGCGCCAGGGTTGACGCTCGACCACCGGACAGGTTGAGCGTGCCATAGGGGCAGTTTATCGAAGCTGCGCCTAGTAAATATTCGCAGAACAATATGGCGCATAAAAAATGCGCAAGTGCGCAAAACTTCTGCGCTATTCTGTGGAGTGATAAATAAGTAGCCTAGAGTTGCATTGTATGTGTTTTGTGACTATTTAGCATTTGTGGAGAACGGTGGCGAAATCTGGCGTGCGATCTCCGGGTGGGAGGTCCCCGTGAGAGTTGGCGCGTCTGGGAAGCCCAAGGATCCGTTCAGCGCCGCCTTGGACGCCTTGCGTGATCAGTTGCGGAGCGGTCGCCTCGTCTCGGGCGAGCCCCTGACCATCACCGATCTGGCCCATGACCTCGGCCTCAGCGCCACGCCCGTCCGCGAGGCTCTGTCGCGACTGGCCGGCGAGCGGCTGATCGAGGACCGTCGGGGCCGGGGCTATTTCGCGCCCCGGCTCGATGTCTCCGATCTTGTCGAGCTCTACGGCTTGCGGCGGCTCTACCTCGTCGAGGCCCTCTCCGCCGATGTGGGACCATCGACCTTCCCCGCGCCTGAACCGCGCGACCCGGCTCACGCCGCTTTCGTCCAGATGATCCAGCTCTTCGACTGGATCGTCGCGCGCGCTGGCAACCGCGCCCTCTTTGACGTCTACCGCCAGCTTGGTGAACGGCTTGCCCCGGCGGTTCGTGTCGAGAGCCAGGTCTTTCCGCTGGCGGACGAACTCGCCGAACTCACCACCGGCCTCGATGACCCGACCCGCCTGCGAACCATCCTGGCTCGCCTGCACGCCGCACGGCGCGCCCGTGCGCCGGAACTGATGCGCGCTCTGCGCGCGGGCGAGAATATCGCATCCTTATAGCTGCAATATACTGCCAATGCAGAGCGAGCGGCGCCCTTGATGGGAGGCCGCAATGACGCGGCGATCTGACCGAAGGAGCGCGTCATGACCAAGACCAGCAAGACCCGTCTCGTCCGTCTGGGCGACGCCAAGAAGCTGACCCAGGGCGAAGAAGGCCCCGGCTTCGAGAATGGCCTGATCCGCAAGGACGTGGGCTGACGACCAAGCCGGCCTTCCGGTGACGTCGGGCGGCTCCCTTGCGGAGCCGCCCATTCCTTCGGCCACGCCCCAAGGAGACCACGATGACCAAAACCACTCCCCGCAAGATCCGTCTCGTTCGCCTCGGCGAAGCCAAGCGTCTGACCCGCGGCGAAGAAGGCGCGGGCCTGGAGATGGCGACGTTCCGCTGGGAACAAGGCTGAACCGATCGCGGCGCCGGCGACCCCGGCGTCGCGCTTGCCCAGGAGACGAGCCTTGGCCTCCTACCTTTCCGATCAAGCCGCCGTTGTCAGCCTAGGCGATGACCTCGTGCTGCTGGACGCCCGCCGTAACGCCTATTTCTGCTTGCCGGGCGCCGCGTCGCTGGTACGGATCGAAACGACGGGTGTCCGCGTCGAAGATGCCGATCTCGCTGCCGAGCTCTCCGCTGCCGGCATGCTCAGCGACGCCGCCGGGACACGACCTTTGATCCTGGTCCCGCGCCCCGCCCGCGACCTTGGCCTGAACGTCGCCAAGCGTCTGCGCGCCGCTGATGTCGTGCTGATCCTCGCGGCCTGGGCGACGATGTTCATCGACTACCATCCCCGCCCGTTCGGTCATGTCGTGCGGACCGCCCAAGCATGGCGTTTCGGGCGCCGGGAGGATGACGCGGCGCGCGAGCCGGGACACGATCTCGCAAGACTGGTGGCGACCTTCGAGCGATTGTTGCCATGGCTGCCGTTCCAGGGCGTCTGCTTCTATCGCGCCTTTCTGCTGCTGCGCGTGTTGCGCTGGCGGGGTCATGACGCGCGCTGGGTCTTCGCGGTCAGAACCTGGCCTTTCATGGCCCATTGCTGGCTTCAGGTCGGCGATCTGGTGCTCGACGACACCGCCGATCGCCTCGAAGCCTTCAAGCCGATCCTGGTGGTGTGATGGACGGCTTCCTGTTCCTGGCTGGGCCGCGCGCTATAGGCGACGAGCTGGCGCTCCTCAAAACCCTCGCGCCGGCAGGCTGGCGGGTCGCGCGGGCGACCGCCGATGCCCTGCTCCTGGCGCGCGACCGCACGCCGGTCCGCGACCTGGGTCGCGCCATCGTCGTCGGCGAACTGTTCGTGCGGGGCAGCGGCCGGCCCGCGGCTCTAGCCTTGCCGCCCTGGCCGGACAATGGTGACGTCGCCGCGCTCTGCACGGAGTTCCTCCACACATACTGGGGACGATACGCGCTCATCGCGACGCACCAGGGCGCGGTTCTGCGTGATCCCTCGGGGGCCATGGACTGCCTTGTCTGGGAGAGCGCCTGGGGATGGGCGGTCGGCTCGGACCTGCCCGAAGGATTGCCGCCTCGCGCCGCGCCGCGTGATCTCGCCATCGACTGGCCGGCCTTGGCGCGCGGCGCTCTGGCGGGCGCCGGTTCGATAGGCCTGGTCGGAGTCACGTCCGTCATGCCGGGCGCGCTTTGGACCGGGCGCGATAGAGCGCAGCAATCGATCTGGCGGCCTTCGGTCTTCGCGGGCGATCCGCACGACTCCTACGCGGCGGCCCGTGAGGCGGTGCGCGGCGCCGTCGACGAGGTCCTGTCGGCCGAGCTGTCCTCGGGAGCGCCGATCCTGGCGGAGGTTTCCGGTGGGCTCGACTCCGGGATCGTCTCGACCACCCTGGCGCGTCTGGGCGGCGGCGAGGGCACTGTGTTCATCAACCTGCACGCGGCCGACCCGGCCAGCGACGAGCGCCGCTTCGCGCGCGCTATCGCCGACAAGGCGGGCTTGCGGCTCCTGGAACGCGAGAAGCCGGAACTGACGCTCGACGAGGACGCGCTTGACCGCCTGCCGGTCGGCGTGCGGCCGTCGGTCAACGGCTTCGACCATCACTACGACCGAGACATGGCCTCGGAGGCTCAGGCGATGGGGGCCGGGCGGATCCTGACTGGGCAGGGCGGCGACATCGTCTTCTTCCAGAGCCCGTCTCCAGCGGTTGCCGCGGAGCTGTGGGGACGCTGGCGGCGCCATCCGCGCGCCGACCCAGCCTGGCGCCAGCTCGAAGCCGCGGCGCGGTGGAACCGGCGTTCGGTCTGGTCGCTGCTCGGCCAGGCGGTTCGCGAGGCCTGGCGGCCAGCACGGGCGGTTGAGGCCGCCGACCATCCCTGGCTGACCGAACCGGTGGCGCCCGCAAAGCGACGGCAGATCCGCAGCCTTATTCGCGCCCAGCTGTTCCATGGCGCCAGCCTGCGCGGCCGCGCCGCCCAGCTGGTCCATCCCCTGCTGCACCAGCCTGTGCAGGAAGCCGTGCTGGCCACCCCGGTGATCGACCTCGCGCGGGGTGGACAGGGCCGCGGCCTGGCGCGTGACACCTTCGCCGACCAACTACCCGAGCTCGTGCGGACAAGACGGTCGAAAGGCGATCTCACCGCCTATTACGGCCGGATGATCCTGCGCAGCCTACCGACCTTGCGGGGCTATCTGCTCGACGGACGGCTCGCCGACCAGGGCGTGCTGGATCGCGCCGAGGCGGAGGCTTTGCTTGACCCGGACCAGCTCATCCACGTCGGCGACTATCCCCGCCTGTTCGAGGTCCTCGCGCTTGAGGCCTTTGTGCGTCATTGGGAGGCGCGCGCCGCGGCCTGGGCCGAGGGCGGCCGGGCAAGGCGATCGGCCAGCCATGGCAAGACCGTCGCGTAGATCGCCCGGACATTGGCGGGACTGGTCGGCAGATGGCCCTCCCCAAACAGCGACAGCAGCGTGGCGTCCTTGTCCTGGCGATAGAGAGCGTTGAACATCGCCTGGCCCTCCGAGAGGGGCACCTGGTCCTGGTCGGCATAGATCAGCATCAGCGGCGTGGTGACCTTGTCGGCCTGAAACAGCGGACTGTTGCGCAGATAGCGGTCGGTCTCGCGCCAAGGTGGCCCCAGGAGCGCGCCCTGTCCCGTCTCGCCATACCCCATATAGCTGGCGTTCGGCGCGCCCTCTTCGGGCGCAGTCCAGAAGTAGGTCTGGATCGCGCCCCACCGCGCGACATAGTTGGACGGCGCGGACTGGGCGATGATCGCCTTGAAGCGGCCGGTCTGGGTGGCCGTCATCAGGGCCGCATAGCCGCCGAAGCTGTGCCCCCAGAGCGCCAGCCGGTCGGGGTCGGCATAACCCTCGGCGACGACGGCGTCGACAGCCGCCAGGATCTGGTCGGCCAGGCCTTCGCCCGGTTCGCCCCTGGCGCGGTCGCGCGGCAGGGCGGGATTGAGCACCGCATAGCCTTGCGCGGCCAAAAGGGCGGCGTTCGGGGTGAGGGTAAGGCTGGTCGTGCCGAGGCGAAACGGAACGCGCTGCGGGGCAGAGCCGGGATAGGGCACGACCACGAGCGGCGGATGCTGCCCGGGCCGCCAGGTCGGCGGCAGCAGCAGCCAGTGCTTGAGCACCCGGCCATCCGGTCCGCGCGTCTCCACGGCGCGGACTTGGCCAAGCTGCTCCTCGCCAAGGTCGGGATTCACCGTCAGCAGCGGCTTCTGGGTCGTTCCGGCAAGTCCGACGAAGGCGCGTCCGTCGGGCTTGCGGGCTTCGACGATCGCGCGATCTCGCCAGATCGCCAACGCCGTCGTCTCCGGCGCCAACGGCACGTGATGGCCCGCAAGATCTTCGAGCCCGTTGGTCGTCACGCGCCAGATCGAGGCGGCGCGGGTCGGCGCGGCCGCCAGCCGGGTCCCGGCGCCAAAACGCGCGGGACGGAAGACGCTCTGGCCACGGCCGGGCAAGGGCCGGACGGCCCCCGCCGCGTCGACGCGCCAGGCGGTTCCGCCGGCCAGCGCCACGATCGCCGCGTCGTCGGTCAAGGCGATCTCGCTGGGCGCGCTTGGCAGGGCCGCGGTGAGGTTGTCGATCTTGGCGCCGGCCAGCGCGAACCAGTCCAGGCGATCGCTGGCGTCGCGTCGCGCCAGAACGATCGGCCGCTCGCCCAGCCAGTCAGCCTGGACGGTGGCGAAGCCCTCGCCGCCATAATCGATCGCCGGGACAACGCTCGTGTCGAGGCGGGTCTGGCGCTGCGTCGCGGCGTCGATCTCGAAGAGGCCGCCGCTTGTTTCGGGGGCGCCGGCTTCGTGCTGATAGACGAGCAGGCGGTCGCTCCCGGCCGCCCACGCCATCGGCCGCACCAACGTTGTGCATCGCGGGGAGGCCTCGAACCGCGCGCCGGAGGCGAGGTCGACGACGGTGAGGTTGCGCCGTCGGGCAGGCGCGCCCATCCGCACCGCCTGCGTCGGCGCCAGGCCGATCGGCTCGGCCTCGCCCAAAACCGCTACGAACCGCCGGCTGCCCGACAGCTCGAGATCGAGGAAGCCGCCCGTTGCGAGCGCTCGTCGCCGACCGCTGACGAGATCGTAGAGGACCAGGCTGCGATCCCGTCGAGGCTGGGCGTCCCGGGCGCGGCCGGCGCCCATCACCGTGACCGACGTTTCGCGGCCCTCCGCTTGCCGCCGCCACAGGGTGCTGGTCCGCGTCTGATTTTGCCAGGCCAGCTTGATGTGCAATGGCGCATCGTCGGGCCTCAGGGCGATGGCGACGAAGGCTCTATCGGAGAGCCACTGCACACTGCGGCCATAGAAGCTCCGGTCGAGACCAAAGCCGAGCCAGCGCACCACCCCCGTCTGCAGGTCCACGACGCCGCTGTCCCAGCGACGGTCCTTCCAGCGATAGACGATCATCGACCGTCCGCTCGGTGAGAATGGACCGGCCAGGTAGCCCGCCGTCCGATCGGCGGGCAGAAGCCGGCGCGGCTGGCGGTCGCCGCCCAGGTCGATGACGCGAAGTTCGCCCAGGGCGGCCGACGACAGCGCGAAGTCGAAGCGGGCGGCGGTGTCGTAGGGTCGCTCGGTTTCGACGACCAGATGGCGACCGTCAGGGGACAGGGCGCTGGACCCCAGGCTCTCGATCTTGAGGAGCCGATCCAGGGTCAGGGGCTGGGCCCCGGCCACACTTGCGGCCAGGACCAGCCAGGCCGCCGCGAGGCGACCTGGCCAGGTCGGGGAGACCGGCATGCTACCAGCGCTTGGTCAGTTGCAGGGAGACGAACCGCCCCAGCGGGTCGGCGTTGGCGGTGTCATAGCCGATGCCTTGCGGCGCATCGTAGAATGGCGGATCGCTCGCCAGGAGGTTCTGCACCGACAAGGCCAGCGACAAACCCTTCGCCAGCCTCTCGCCAGGGGCGCGCCAGGCCAGTTGCGCGTCGATCGTGGTCCAGCGGTCGATCCTGACCCCGGCGGCGGTGGCGTAGTCGTCGACATAGTTGAGACCGCCGGTCGCCGACCAGGCGCCTTGCGTCCAGGTCGCCGAAGCCTTGGCCCGCAGATCGACCGGCTGGCCGGCGGTGTCGACCAGGGACAGCCAGTCGCCGGCGGGGGTCAGCTTGCGCTTGTAGTGGATTAGGTAAGTCGCCGCCGCGGTCAGGTCGAGCCGTCCCGTGCCGATCGCGCGGCCAAACCGGGCCGACACATCCAGCCCCTGGATATGCAGGCCGCCGGTATTGACGTAGCGGCCATCGACGATTGCGGTATAGGCGTTCGCCGGATAGAGGCCGCCGCTCGTTGTCGTGGCTAGGAGCGCGGCGATTTTGGCTTGATCGGCGGGATTGCTGGCGCTCAGCATCTGGACGAAGGGCGCGTACACGGGATTGCCGAGCACATTGTAGATGTTCTCATAGACCGGCGTGCCGATCTGGCCCGTGAAGCGGGTGTCGAACCAGGTCGCCGAGAGCTTCAGGCCCGGCCAACGCCCCGACACGTAGTCGACCCCGGCCGTCCAGGACTTGGCCTTCTCTGGTTGCAGGGTCGGATTGCCGCCGGCCCGCAACAGCACCAGCCTGTTGACGCCGGCGTTGGGCAGGAACACCGGGCCCGCGTCCTGCGGTTCGAACACCTCCGGCAGCGACGGCGCGCGAAACGAGGTGCCATAGCTGGCGCGGAACGTCGTCGAACCGGTCGGGGCCCAGAGCACGCCGAACTTCGGGTTCTTGGTGTCGCCGACATCGTCGTAGTGCTCGATGCGGCCGGCCAGGGACAGCTCCAGCCGTTGGACGCCGGGCAGCGCGTTGCCCGGGCCGACCAGCGGGACCCGCAATTCCAGGAAGCCGGCGCTGATCTTGCGTTCGAACGGCCCGGTCACCGTGCGGGTCTCCGTCGCGCGCGAGGTCTTGGCCAGGGTTCGGGTGTCGAAATGCTCCTGGCGGAACTGACCGCCGATGGCCAGCTTGACCGAGCCGCCCGGAAGCTCCAGCAAGGTCCCGTCAAGCTGGCCGTTCAGTGTCGTGACGGTGCTGACATAGCGGGTATGGATGTAGCCGCTGCCGATGAAATCCAGCACGGCCTGGCTGTTGGCGGCGCCGTCGCCGAACGGATTGAAATAGCCGTCACGCGCAGCGCTGTAGGCGGTCGCGGGATCGTCGGCGATGGTGCCGAGCGCCTCGCTCAAAAAGCGGGTGTTGAGGCGATGGTCGCTGGCTCTCCGTGTCACCTCCTCGGCGTAGGCGCCGTAGAAATCCGCGCGCCAGGTCCGGCCAATGTCGACCGCCGCCGCGAGCGAAGCGCCCAGGCTGTCGGCCTTGCCGCGCGAGCGCAGCGGGCCAAGTTCGTCGGTGAACGAATAGCCGATGACGTGCGAGGCCGAACCGTTGGGCGAGACGAAGTAGGGATTGGCGCGGGTCACGGTCAGGTTGCTGATCGAGCCGGGCATGGCGAAGCCGTTGCGCCGCTTGCTGGCGCGCAGGTCGCCGCTGACCTCCAGGCGCGACGCCAGGCGCTGGCCGAAGGCGAGATAGACCGCGTCCCGGTTCTGCTCGGGCAGGATGTCGGTGGCCAGCCGCTGGTTCTCGAGGTTCACCGTCCCGGCCTGAAAGCTGGCCGGCGTCAGTCCCACGCCCGACTGCCCGGCGGGAATGGCCCAGGTCGGAACATAGGTTCCGGAGGCGGCGTCGAGCACGAGGATATTGCCCGGATGGCTGGCGACCTGTCGATGGGCGGTCCCGCCCAGGGCGCGCAGGTCGGCGTTGGCGGTAAAGGCGCGATCGGCGCTAGCCAGCCGGTCGCGCTGATAATGCTCGTAGGAGATCAACGCGTGACCGCTTTCCCAGGCCTTGCCGAGGGTCTGGGCGACCGAACGCTCGAAGGCTCCGCCGCCTTGGGCCACCCCGATCCGTGCGCGGGTCTCGGCGCCGGAGAAGTCCTTGCGAAGGATGATGTTGACCACCCCGCCGACCGCATCCGAGCCATAGAGCGCCGAGGCCCCATCGAGCAGCACCTCGGCGCGGTCAACGGCCGCCGCCGGGATGGCCGAGGTGTCGGCGAACGCGCCCGTCAGGCCCGAGCCGGCCATCCTTCGGCCGTTGACCATGACCAGGGTCGCCGATGGGCCAAGGCCGCGCAGGTTGACACCCGTCGACATGGCGAGGTTGGAGCCGGTGCCGTCAGTGGCGGCTAGCGCGGTGTCGGGCGAAGCGCTGCCGCCGAAGGCCTGGGGCAGGTTGGCCAGTAAGTCGGAGATGTTGGCGCGCCCCGAACGGTCGAGCTCGTCCCGCGTTACCGTGACTACGGGCGAGACGCCATTGCCCGCGCCGCGGATCAGAGACCCGGTCACGACGAGCTCCGCCAGCTGGTTGGGCTCCTCGGCGGTGACGCCTTCGATCGGCGTGGGCGCCTCCAAGGTGGTGATGGGCGCGATGCCGGCCCTTCGAGCCTTCAGCACGAAGCCCTTGTCGCCGCGGCGATGAATGTCGATGCCGGCTCCGGCGATCAGGCGGTCAAGCGCCGCCTCGGGCGTGAAGCGTCCGCGCAGGCCGTCCGATCTCCGACCGGCGACGAGCGTCGGCGAATAGGCCACCGTGCGGCCGCTCTGGGTGGCGAAGGCGACCAAGACCGCGTCCAGCGTGCCCGCCTGGATGTCGAACACGGTGGTCTGGGCCGCCTCCTGGGGCGCGGCCGAGGCCGGCGCGATCAGCGCCGGGGCGAGAAAGACGGTGGTGGCCAAGCCGACCAGCAGGCGGCGGCGAAGAGAAGACTGCAGCATGAAAGGGACCCCCTTTGACGCTGCGGCGGCGTCCGTCGCGGGACGGATCTTCTGTGCACGGCGCAAGACGTCGGGGCATTGACGCGCCACCCCGTCCGCTTCCCTGGCGGTGTAGAGAAAAAACCTACCGAGCGCCGTCGCCGTCTCCCGCGCGCGTAAGACGGATGGTCCCGTCCTTGTCGGACCGCACGACGGCGAGGTCGTGCAGGTCGGCCATGGAGCCTACGAAGGTCTCGCTGTCACCCACCGCGAAGACCCCGGAGACCAGCTCGTCGCCCACCGGGCCGTCCGCGACCTCGATCTTCTGGCGCTCATAGCGGTTGAATTCGGCCACGGCCGCCCGCAGCGGCACTGCATGGAAAACCAGCCGGCCCGACGCCCAGCTGGTGGCGGTGTCGGCATCCACGGGGCTGGGCCGCGGTGCGGCGCCCTGGGTCGCCACGCGCTGGCCCGGCGTCAGGCGCCAGACCTGCGAAGTGTCTGCTGCCGAGCCCTGCCTGACCTCGACCGCCCCGCGGACGAGGGTGACGGTGGCGCCGCTGGCCTCGCGACGGACGTCGAAGCGCGTGCCCAGGGCCGTCACCGAGGTCGCGCCAGCGGTGACGACGAAGGGGCGGCGGCCGTCGTGGGCGACGTCAAACAGCGCCTGGCCACGGCCAAGGCGGATGTCGCGTCGTGCGCCCGTCAGCCGGACGGAGACCCGACTGTCGGTATCGAGCACGACGGTCGAGCCGTCGGACAGCTGGATCGTGCGCTGTTCGCCCACGCCGGTGGAATAGACCTTTGGAGCCCAGAGCACGTAGCCGCCGGCGATGGCCGCGACCACGCCCATGGCGACTGCGGCGGTGAGGCCCCGCCGGCGCGGCTTGGCCGCAGGCGCGGTCGGCGTGGCGCGGCCAAGGGCGTTGGCGACGGCGGCCTTGATGTCGGGATCGTCCTTGAGCGCCTCGCTCTTGCGCCAGAACGCGTCGACCTCATCATAGGCCGCCTTGTTGCCCGGCGCGTCCAGCCAGAGCTTCCAGGCCTGCATCTCGGCGAGCGGGACGTCGAGCTTGTTCAGGCGGGCGAACCACTCGGTCGCCTCCCGCCTGGCCTGGTCCGTCGGGACAGTCGAAAGACTCATTTGTCGCTTCTTCCGCTCAGTCCTGCCTGCGCCGCGAGGGCATGTTCTACCGCCCGCGCCAGACGCCATTCTACGCTCTTTACAGTTAAACCGCAGCGTGTAGCGATCTGTTCATAGGTCAATCCATGGAAGCGCCTCAAGACGAAGACGTCGAGATAGGGCTCGGGGATCTGCAGGATCGCCTCCTTGGCCAGGAGGATGTCGAGGGCGCTGGCTGCGGCCTGAGCCGTATCCGGCTCTCGCTGCACCTGCTGGGCGTGCCGGGTGCGGACCGCTCGCCGACGCAGGAGGTCCGTGGCGAGGTTGGATGCTACCCGCATCAGCAGGGCCTGAGGGCGTTCGATCTTGGCGGTGTCATGCGGTGCCAGCCGGGCGTAGGTCTCCTGCACCAGATCGTCGGCGTCGGCCTCGATCCCGCGGCCGAACCGCCGGCGCAGCATCGCCCCCAGCCAGGGCGCATAGCGCCGATAAAGCCCATCCAGGTCGTCGCGCTCGTCCCAGCTGCCCTCAGGCTGGGTCGCGACGCGGGGAAGCTTGGGGTCCATCGCCTACTCCGTCGGTTCGACGGGGCGCTCGGAAACGCAGGGGCGGACAAGGGCGCGTGGCCGCGAACGGCGGACACGGGGACGCGACCCGGGGGCATGGGCGCTATCGACGCGCCGCTATGATCGGCCCGCCGCTATGGCTCTTAGACATCGCACGGGGTTTCCACGCCCCACCCGCGCGCATTGGCGCCGGCCCCTCGAGCCTGAATCAAATGGCACTCCGGCGCAAGCCGAGGATCGCTGTTAGGCGAATTTGAAAGGGGGCGGGCGAACTTCGTACGTTCGCGAAAGGCTGCCCGACTTCGGCGCCGGCAGCACTCAAGATCCGGACTGCGCACATTCTCGGAAACGCAATCTTAAAGCGCATTCGAAACAACGGTAGCGTTAGTCGTCGCGTCGAAAAAGGGCCACTTATGCCGCTTCCAACCAGCTCGATCACGATCGGTGATTGCTATCGAACCGCAACCGGCCAGGAGCGAAAGGTGGTGAACATCTTCGCCGAAAATGGCGTCACCCACGTTCGCTATTTCTCACGCGGCGGCAACGCTCAGAACGGTTGGGACTGGGGTGGAACCAAGGCTAGCCCGCCGAGCCTTCAGACGTTCGCCGACGCCGTCGACCAGGCGATCCCTTGCCCGGTTGCTACACCGCCTTCAGGCTTCACGCTCAACGGCCTCCGCACCGGAGGTCAGCTGCGAGATCTCGACGACACGCGGTATCCGTTTTCCAAAGGTGGGCGCGTCACGTTCAAGCGTACCGCGGAAACCGAGAAGATCGCGGACGGCGACGGCATCTGGGACAGCCGCCACCCAACCTCGCCAGTCTGGGTCGTAAGCGACGTCACCCTGGACGACGAGCATGTTCAGATGGAGCTTCACACGCTCTGATGTCTAGGATGGCCGAAGCATCGTTCGCCCTCAGCCTGGTGAGATTTCCGACCTGGCCCGTTCGTTGTTGCCGAAGGAGGCTTTGGGGCCGACGAAGAAGGTCGAGGAGCCGCCGCTCCCTGAATGGGATGCGGGCCGGGGCGGCATCGATCCGGGAGTGAATGGAGGGGGCGGGCGTTGGAAACCTTGCGATGGCGAAGGCCCGCCGACTTCAACGCCGACCGCTGCCGATGACCCCCGGCTCCAGATCGGCGCCTATAGGGCGGCGCCCGCGAGGGGAGGTTAGAGGGCTTGGGCGTCCCGCGCCAGGGCGCGGCCGCGCTCTACGGCGCCCGCGCCGCCGAGCCCGCGGGGCGATCTCGGCCCAGAGGGTTGCGATCGCTGACGCGGGGGGCGAATGGCCGCTGAATCCAAGGCATAGCTATTCGGCGACAACTGTGGAATTAGTTAGCTAGACAATTCAAGCCTAGCGGGTCTAACCACGCGTATGACCGTCTACCATTCGGGACTTCCAACTGGATTGCCGCCGAGCTCATCTCAGCCAGTCGCCGGAAGCCTCTATCGAGGCATCAAGCAGCCTCCACTAGCTGAGGGAAGTTTCCTGAGCGAAGCGGAGCTCGGCAACCCGAACGCCGACCCCGCCGACCCGAAATCCTGGGGCCTCTCCGTATGGCGTACGGCAGAGGCGGTCGCGCACGCCCGTGGCGCGTTCAAGTGGATGAGGAAGTGGCATATCGCCCTTGGGCAGCCGAGCCAGGGTCGGGTGCTTGAGACGCCGAGCAACAACAATCCGCACCATTGCACCTGGTGGAAACCTCTGGCGTATGATCCTTGCCCAGACTTCGCCATAACGATCTTCCCGGTGCCATGATGACCGGTGCATGGACTCCCCGAGAGGCGCCAGCGCGCAATGGGTTCACGGGGGCGATAACCCCAGACGAAGTCCTATATTTCTATGAGCAGCCCCTACTCTTTACCGTGAAGATGGGGGTGTTCGAGGCCCTCTGCTATAAGGCGGACGAGCTGCAGAATACGGACCTCTACCTGTTATCGACGACGAACGAACATGTATTGGACGCGCTGAAGCAGGGCGCGATCTCCATCAAGGGCGCCTTGAGCGCTCCGGGCTATTGGTTGGTCGAAGTCAGTCGCAACCTTGTGGCGCTTAGCAGCTGGTATGTTCCGGCCGAGCGGCTGCCTGACGAATACCTACCCGACGCGGGCGTGGGTATCCGGCCGCACGATCTTCCTCTGCCGGACTCCGTTGCTCAGGCGGACGCATTCTTCGCTGTGAAGTTCTCCGGCCAAGCGCTGGGCGTAAACGAGATCAGCTTCAAGCTCTTCAGGGAGCTGACTGATCGCGTCTACAATGCGACGAAGAAGCTGTTCACCCCAGCAAGCCTTTCGGGGCTTCGCTCCGGTGACGTCTTCGATTTCCCGTTGGCACCTCCCAAGTTCGCCAGCCTCCTAATCGCCGTCAAACGACCTATCGTCGATGTGCGGGAAATCCAGCGGCGTAGGAAGGAGCAGTACATTCCTGAGGATTTTATCGCGTCCGCGCTGGACCGCCGTTCACACTTCTTCGATCGGGCCAATGAGATCGTCTCGGAGGCGATGAGAGGTGAGGTCACCGACAATATAGCGTCGCACAACTTCGGCCTCTTGGAGGCTGTCCAAGGCCTCATCCCGACCGACGACACGGATATCGCAACGACGGAATTCAATGCTGCCAACCATGGTGGCGCGGAGTATCTCTTCATCGACGCCAGCGTCGGGGAGAAGATGAAGCGCGCTTACACCGCCGCCGTCACCCGGCCGGTGACCCTACGTGGGCGCGTCGAGCTGCTGAATGGTAAGAGCTCGACCTTCGTGCTTCAGGACCATGACAGCGGTCGCATGGTTACCTGCTACATCGGCGCTGAGACGTTCGAGCAGGCCACGGCCGCGCAGCAATTGAGATACGGTGTCGAGGTCCACATCACGGGAAATATCACTAAGCGCGACATCCGAGATTATCTTGTGGCGACCGCTGACCCTGTGTTCCCGCGGCCGAACTAGAGCCGTGAAGCTGCATCGGCCCGATCCGCAACGTAGCTGCCGGAACAGCTGCGCCGGCGTCGGCGCTTCCAGGATATGGCGAGGCAGCGGGAGGTCTGAATGCCGGACCGGCTTACCCCTGAGCAGCGTAGCAAGCTCATGTCCCGAATCCGCAGAGCGGACACCGCGCCGGAGCTGGCCGTTCGGCGCATGCTACATCGTCTCGGGTACCGCTTCCGTCTCCAGTGGAAGGCCGCTCCTGGAAGGCCCGATGTCGCGTTCCCGGGGCGTCGTAAGATGATCTTCGTCCACGGTTGCTTCTGGCATCAGCATCCGGGCTGCAGATTGGCCGGCGAGCACAAGCCCCGGTCCGACTTCTGGAAGGCGAAATTCGAGCGCAATAGGGCGCGCGATGCCCGCGACCTCGCCAGGGCCCAGGCTGACGGGTGGGAGGTCCTGACGGTATGGGAATGCGAGGCCCGGGACATCGGCGCACTTGAGGCGCGGTTGCGCTCTTTCGTTGGTCCCGTACGTCAAGATCGGTCGTATGCCTCCTCCGAGGATCTTGCGCGGCGGTGAGAAAGCGATACCATCTGCGTTTGGGTTTTGGACGATCGAGCGCGATTCGCTCGCGGAGGAGGCGAACCGTGCGCGCTATAGATCTCTATGCCGGCATCGGTGGATGGAGTCTTGGACTCCGCCTGGCGGGTATAGAGGTGGTCGCCTCCTACGAATGGTGGGCGCCGGCAGTGGACACCCACAATGGCAACCACGGCGGCTCATTCACCCCCACCGACGTGCGCCAGCTCGACTTCTCGAGCATCCCGAAGAATGTGGACATCGTCGTCGGGAGCCCGCCGTGCACCCAGTTCTCTTACTCGAACAGGGGCGGGGGCGGCGACCTCGCCGAGGGTACCAAGGACCTGGTCCGGTTCTTCGAAGTCGTCGATCATGTAAGACCCACCTGGTGGGCCATGGAGAACGTCCCTCGTGTCGCCGATGTCTTGCGGCGCGCCTTTGAAGACGAAGAGCACGAGCTATATCGTTTCCGGCACTTGGCGCCGAAGATCGAAGTCATCGACTTCTCAGAGTACGGGACCCCTCAGGCTCGTAAGCGCTGTATTGCCACAAATATCTGCTTCGACCGTATCAAGTCTTACAAGGCGAAAGTGCAGAGGGTCACGCTTGGCGATGTGGTCGATGCGTTCGCGCAGGCCGACGGCGCCATCATCGATCCGGTGTGGGGCGTGACGCTTCCGAGGGATCAGGTCACCGAGACCCTGCCCGAGCCACCCCTCAACGCGGAGGAGCTGCGCATGAACCGGGAAGCGAAGCTCTACCATCCAGTCTACAATAACATGGCGTTCCCTGACGCCACTAATGAGCCCTCGAGGACCGTTACCGCCACGTGCACACGCGTCTCGCGCGAAAGCATCGTGATCGCCGATCCCGGTGGCGAAGGGGCTTATCGACGCCTGACCATCCGGGAGCGCGCGTCACTGCAAGGGTTCCCGATCACCTACCAATTCTTCGGTCGTTCCTTCCAGGACAAGGCGAAGATGGTCGGCAATGCGATCCCGCCCTCGTTTACGTACCTGCTGGCCCAGGCGGCCAAGGGCGTTGACGCGGCTAGCCTCCCGAGCTTTGCGGAAGCGGGTTCCCTCTTGCGCCTGCCGAGCGCGAAGGCGCCATCGACGCCGCCAGAGCGTGAGGGCCAGAGCTATCCGGCGACGCGCGCGTTCCGGTCCGCGCTACCTGGGCTCCGGTTCAAGAGCGGCATGCGCTTCGAACTGGCCAACCAGAGGGCCGATCGCGACAGCTGGACGGTGCGGTTCTTCTTCGGCCCCTCAACCGACGTGCGCGAGATCGAGCTCAACGATGAACTGCTGAGGCAGCTTCAATCGCCCTTCATCCAGAAGGTCCAGATGGCTACCGGCGCGGCCTTTGCCCAGGTCGAGAGTGAGCTGCGGAAGACGTCTCCAGCCGATGTCCAATCGGTGTGGGCGCATAAGGCTGAGGGTGTCGGCCCGTTCGACCTCACGGATACCCTCGGTAGATTGGCCGAGGCCGTGCACCAGCACCTGTGCGCCGCGTCGAAGGACGATAGGCACGCGGCGATCGGCTACGTCCTCGAGGCGGCGGCGAGAGGTGAAGTCGGTGACAATATCAGCCAATCGAACAAGTTGACCAACAATGCCCTACCCATCCTCAGCGGCATGCTGGTAGGGGCGTGGTTCAACACGCTACGATGGCATGCGGTCTGCCGGGCGGCTGCCTAGGAGAAGCTCTACGCCGCCGAACGCGCCGTTGAAGCTTGAAAACGGAACGCGCAGTTCCTGCCATTCACCGGAGCCGACATCGCTGGGAACATGTTCTGCCATCTCGCTTACGGTGACGACCGCAAGCAGAGGCTGATCGACCTGTAGCTTCCAGAGGTGGAAGACGTGGGCTCGACTATCGAGAGCTTGATCCCATTCGTTACGGGTCAGGTGGAGGAAGCCATCCCCTCGCTGGCTTGCCTTGACCTCGACGGAGAGCGGTGTCCGATCATCAACAGCGCAGACGGACAGTACGTCGTAGCCGTCCTGGTTGCTGTCTATCGAGACCCAACGCGGTTCGGCGCCTGTGCGCGCAGCTTCATAGGCGAGCGAGAGGCGCTCACCTTCGCGGCCGATGCCCAGGAGACGGTCGGCGCGAATCCCGCGGGCGAGGCCAGCAAGGCGGTCCCAGAACTCCACGACTTCGGGCTCTGCGCCCTTGGCGACCCCGGCTTCCACAAGAACCTGGCGGACACCTGGCGGGCTGAAGGCAAGCACTCTTGCCCGGCCGTAGGTCGCGTTCTGGAGCCAGCCGGGGGAGAAGCGCGCAACATAGTCCTCCACGATCTGCCTCAGCGCGGCTCCATAGCCCTGAAGACCGGCTAGGCGTCGCCCCCCCGCCGTCGCGGCCAGTATCCCGTCCTCACCCACAGCCAACCAGTCGAGCGCCTGGGAGAAGGCTAGAACATCACCGACCTGCATACCGCCGACATCGCGCAGTCCCTCGACCAGCGCCGCCGTCGTGAGCGTTTGACGCTCAAGAATCTCCAGAAGGGCCAGGCCCGCCTGGGCCATCCCTGGTGAAAGCACAGCCGTCATCCTGGCGCGCCCAGATCACGGGCGAGACTGCGGATGTCTTCGATCTGGAGGCCGGTGGCATACTCCTCGGGGTCGTCAGCCTCGGCGTCGGTCGGATCGATCGGTATCGGGTCTGGATTGAGGCTGGAGTCCTCGAGCGCTGCGGCCATCTGGTTGATCTTCAACCCCAGCCGCATCCGTACGGTCTCGTCGACGGAACCTGTGCATTCGACGATCTCTATGGTCGTCGTCTGGTCCGGCGCGAGGCCGAAGCGGTGGATACGATCCTCCGACTGCAGGTAGTGCGCCGCGTTAAATGTCCGGTCGAGATAGATGGCGTGGTGGCAGACCTTGTGGAGGCTCACGCCTTCGCTAGCGGCTGCGGGATTGGCGACCATGACCCGAACCGTGTCGTCGTCGTGGAAGGCCTTGATCTTCCCTTCCCGTGTGTCTGCGTCTTCCTCGCTGCCGGCGTCGACACCGCCGTGGATGTAGACTGCGCCCAGGTCGGCAAGCCGGGAGGCCATATACTCCACGTTCTTCACGAAGGAGGACCAGATCAGGACCTTGCTCCCCGCCCTGGACAGTCGGCGGGCGCGGCGTAGCACGTACTCAAGTTTAGGACCCTCCCCTTCGGCTAGGACCGCGGTGAGGAGGTCGGCATGGGCGAAGCCGATCTCGGCCGCGAGGAGGGAGGGGTTCGAGACAAACTGGAGGAGCCTCGAAACTGAACGGCCAAGTTTCCTAAAGGCTTGACGACCGTGGGCATCCAGCACTGCGGACGCTTCCCTGGCGACCTCCTTCCTCATCAGCTCGTAGAGCTCGCGCTGGACCGGGGCCATGGGCAGCTCGATCAGGTTACGGGTCACCGCCGGGAGGCCGAGCTGGGCCTTGTTCGTGCGCACGTAGATCGGGCGCATCAGATCGACAACCGTATCCTCCTGGGCCGGAATCTCCGGATAGAGGAAGCCGAACTGGGGCAACAGGTCGGCGACTGATTGCGGCATCGGGGTACCGCTCATGATCAGCTTGCCGACAGGCAGGTGCGATAGCTCCAAGACCGAGCGCGCGCTCGCGCCGCCAGGTCCGGCCTTGATGCGATGGCTCTCGTCCAAGAAGACGTATGAACGGAACTGGGCGAGGTGCTGGGCGACTAGGTCGGACACCCTGGTCAGCTGCTGGTAGGTAATCAGCATGAACCTGGGATCGGTCTTGAGCAGGCTGCGGATCGCCTCGCGGCCGCCGCGCAGGCGCTCGAATTTCCCGGCGCCGGCAGGAAAGCACTCTGACAACTGCTCGTCCCAGGCGGCGAACGCGTTCTTGGGCGCGATGACCAGAAGCCGATCGGAGGCGTCTGCGCGGACCGTGAAGAACGCCAAAGCTTCGGTGGTCTTGCCGGCGCCCGGCACTGAGAAGGTCGCCGCGGCGGGAAGTGCGGCGATCCTGCCGACGTTCTCCAACTGACGCTCAGAGAGGGTCCGGGCAAAGCCTGCCGTGGTTAGGGACGCCGTTATCGTCTCCGGATCGATAGGCTCGAGGCCGGCGGCGGAACGGTAGCTGTCGGCAACGCGTCGAGATTGCCTCAGCAGCTCCGCCGCCGCCGCGCTGATCTCCAGTCCGGCGCCAGGGCGCAGGCCATAGGTCCGAAATACCTGCAGGAACTCTTCGCGGGCGCCGGAGAACGACCACCAGGGGAGTGTCAGGCTGACCGCGTCCTCGACGACCGTATCCTTGGTGGTGTCGAGCGCAAGACGGCGCAGCACGGGCACCCAAGCGGCGCTCCTGTCCGTGGAATCCCAGCTGAAACTCGCCCTGACGTCACGCGGCCTATAGTCAAGCTTGAGCATGTTTGGCCAGGAATTCGCGGATCGTCCTTACCCGTTTGTCGATCTCGTCGAGCTGCTTGGCTACCCCGCCAAGCTTCGACTCCGTACGTAGCCCATCCTTCACGGCCGACGTCAGGGCCGCGTTCGCCTTCGCGCAGACATCCAGCAGGTAGCGTTCCTTCCTCACATCCTTCTTGATCTGCCGTTCGGATTCGAGGACATCCGCGATGATCTCCCGCGCCCGGGCTTGGTTCGAAGGATCGCGCAGCGCGTTCCCCAGGCCCGCTTCGTCGCCGTCGGCAGGCTTCCCGCCGCCGAAGAGCGAATCCAGGTCGTCGTCGGGTTGGGGCGCTTCGATATCGAGTTCGGCCTGCAACCTGTCTGCAACCTTGTCCAGGCTCGCCGCCAAATCCGGGATAGCGGTATAGAGACGGCCGACAGCTGTCGGCTCGTCGATGAGCGCGAAGGCCGCCTCCTTGAACATCTCCTTGCGGGCCACGCCGCCGGAGAGCTTCTGCCGGCTTTGCACCAGGCGGCGGAACGTATGCTCCTGTCCGGAGACCTCCGACCACATATCGGCCTTACCGCGCGATTTCAGGTATTCATCGGCATAGGATCGCATATCAAGGAGTTCGTTTAGCTCGGACTCCTTCATCTTATAAAGATGGCAGAGTTCTGCCGTTGTCGACCCATCCCTCTCCATCTTGGCGACCATCATATTCGCCTGGGCGTCCCAATTATACTCCGCGCGGATATCTTTCTCGATCTGTAGTCGCGCTTCGAGCTGGTTGATGTCGCGCTCGGTCGAGTGCGGGAGGACGACGACGTCGATGTATTGGAAGTGGCCATACTTGGCCGGATCCTGGAAGAAGAGATCTCGCCACGAGGCGAGGCGCCGATTGCCGTTAACGGCGAAGCCGTTCTGGTCGAGGATGAGCGGATCGACCTGCTTATGGGCTTGGTCGGCGAAATACTTGTCGAGTTCCGATTGGCGGCCGAGCTTGATCAGCAGTTCGTGCTGGGCCTCCTGGGCGTCCCACATCTCCGGATCGCCCGTGAAGAGGTCCGGCCGGAGGTCCTGGTTCACAGCCAGATGCTCGACCTGGAGCGAGGCTGTCCGCCCGTTGACCATCCGGTATTTCGGAAGGTCGATGGGGATGCGGATGATCGGTAGGTCCTGTGCGATCCCTTGGAAGACGACACGGTCGGTCGGCAGCCCTTCCGCCTTGAGCCGGGTGTCGAATTCCTCACGCCTCATCGGCTTCGGCCAGCCGAAGCGCGAACCCTTAGGCGAGTCTGGAAGGGCCATATCAGGCATAGTTACTCCAAGCCGAGGACTAGGGTCGGCACATGATAGGCTTTGCGGAATATCTCGAGCTCGCGTTCGATCCTGGTCGTCTGGGCGATGTTCTTGCCGATGATCAGGGCGATCGGCTGGGAGGGCACCACCATGACCGCCGCTGAGATCGCGTTGTCCAAATATAGGGTCTGCAGCTTCATCAAGTCGGCATAGACGCGCGCCATGTTGCCGGTCTGAAGGCAGAGGCCGATCCCGTCCTTGAGCGAAGTGATGCTCATGTCCGAGCCGCGTGCGACGGTAACCTCACCGGACCAGCCGGAAGTGCGGAGCGCGGAGATGAATTCTTGGCGAATGGACCGCGCTGCGCCCTTTTTCGGAACGACGGCGATGTGACCGATCGCGTCTTCGATTTGCTTGCGTAGCTCGACTGGAACACGCTCTGCACCAGCACAATGGCTATAGACCGAGAACTTCAAATGCAGCGCCCCCGCGCATCAGAGGAGATTCACTCGATAGCAAGCTACAATATCCGCAACCGAGTCAAAGCAGCTTAGCACGCCATACGCGGTCGCAACCAATAGCCGAACCGCCGGTTGCAGGTGCAGCTGGATGCGGCAACAAGCTCCAGGCCCCGATCGGCGCCATAGTTGGCGAGCGGTAGCGTGGGCGGTACATACAACGGATGGGGGCCAAGACTAGGCAATTCGAGCTGCCGTTGGGACCGGGGAGCGCCCGCCGCTTCAGGGGGCTCAATCAGTTTTGTGTCTATTGTGGCAGTGCAGCCGACACGAGGGAGCATGTGCCTCCGAAGGCGCTCCTAGAGGAGCCTTGGCCGATCAACCTGAGAACGGTTCCAGCTTGCCAGCCTTGCAATCGGGGCTGGTCCTCCCACGAAGAGTATCTGGCAGTCGTGCTTGCCCACATCAGTGATAGCCCTCGCTTAACGGCCAAGTTGAGGGAAGGAGGCGCCGTCGACAGAGCCCTTCGAGGATCGCCTAAGTTCGACGACCGCATCATCAACGCCCTGTCCGAGCATTCGGACGGCCGCGTGCAGATAAGTCTCGAGATCGAGCGCATTGCCGCGGTGACCCAGAAAGTCGCGTTCGGGCTCCACGCGCTGAGGTACGGGCATGGCTGCAGGCTCGCTTCCTTCGCTCTGGTCGCCATGGCCGGGCCTGGTCACACCTTGCCCCCAGAATTCGCGGGAGCGCTTTGGAACTGGCCCGGCGTTAGGAAGAAGCGCTGGACCGAAGTCCAGCAAGGTGTGTTCAGCTTTATATTCGCCAAGACGTGGATGGCAGGCGGTGCGCCGCTCTATTGCTTTATGAAGCTGCAGGACACCTTGCTGGCGGTGGTGAGTTGCCCTGCCCCGATTGCAAGGGCGAAGCGGCGCCTTGCGAGCCCGCCATGGTAGGGTGGTCGGACAATGTGTCTACGGCGTCGAGTGGCCGCTATCACTAGGTCAGGCGACTGCCTTCCTTAGGGTCTCGACCCGTTCGGCGGCAACGGTTTGGACGACGTTCTGTAGAGCCGAGACCTGCGCCTCGAGCCAAGCGAGATGCTCGTCCGAAATCTCATAGTGCGGCGAATAGCGTGCTTCGACGTAGGCGCGGCGGATCAGGTCAAACCCTTGCCGCTCAAACTTGCTAGTGCGAGGCCAGACACCGATCAGGCGACTGTCCATAGCTTCGGCTCGGTCACGCAGCAGGTTCAGTCGGTGGGTCTTGGCACTGTAGAGCGTCAGGGCAAGGATCAGGCCGTGATAAGAGCGTTCCGCTGCTTGGTGTAATTGGAACGCGGCTTCCTTTGGGCGTCCCTGGCGTCGGACATAGCGAGCAGTATCGAGAAATCCTGCTGCGCTAGCGTGCCACTCATCGAAATATGCCTTGGTCTCGGCATATGCGTCCTTGGCGGACAGCGTCTCGGGCGCCACGAACGGAAAGTCAGGTTCCTCGAAAAGCGTAATCCCGTCTCTCAGGATGTCCGTAAAGAAGTAGCGGCCTAACCGCAGTTGCTCGTTCACGTCGTCGAGGCTGTGGACGATGAAGTTGGGCTGGGTGCGTAGGCGTTCGCCCGAGGCGTATTCGCGCAGGAAGGTCTGGTCGGGCTCGGACCAGAATTCCTCCAGGTCGGCCAGGTCGTCGTGGTTGACGACCACAAGGATGTCGTAGTCCGAGAAGTATCGGCCCTTGGGGTCCTCGACCCAGTCGCCGCGCGCGTAGCTGCCGAACAGGATGATCTTGAGGATTTTGCCGTTGCGGTAGCGCGGCATGGTCCGTCGGCTCAGCGCCTGCGCGAAGCCCTCGCGTAGGGTCTGGACCACGAAGTCCAGTTCCTTGCGTTTGGCGGCCGGCAGGTGGTCGAGCGAGATCTTCATGGGTCCGTGGTTGTTCGGCGCTGAGGTCGAGAGTCTAGGGCGTCGGATGGTGTCGGCGCCACTGCTCGTTGCACCGGGCGGCCGAATATTCTGTCTATATTCGCTCTATAGCGTGGCTCCGCGCAGCTTGGCGCGCTTGCATGGTGTGCGGCCAGTGGGGTCGCCAGCCCGAGTTCTGCGTATCGATGCCCGCGCCGGATCTTGCCGCCATCGATCAAGGCCAGGCCAGCGCTCGGGCCGGCCTTGGCCTGCACCATCTGCGCTACGTGCTGGCGGCAGCCCAGCACGGTGGATTTCGCCGGGCTGCCCGGCGCCTGGGCGTCCAGCAGTCGGCCGTCTCGCGCCGCATCCAGGAACTGGAAGAGCGCCTCGGGGCGCCGATCTTCGAGCGGAGTCCCCACGGTGTGAGCCTGACCTTGGCCGGCGAGGATTTCGTGCGCGGCGCCCAGGACGCGGTGGGTGAGCTGGATCTGGCGGTTGACCGTGCGACCGAGTCTGCGCGCACCGACCACGCGACCTTGGGCGTCGGGATCCTCGCCGGCCTGGGAGGCGGTGTCCTCCAGGATCTGCTTCGCCAGCTGTTGGCGGCCGAACCCGACTTGGCGCTAGACCTCGTCGAGGCCAGCGCCGACATCCTGGCGGCCGCGCTCCGCCAAGGCCGGCTCGATCTCGCCTTTCTGCTGAGCCCGCCTGTCGGCTTGGTGTCGACGCCGGCTTGGCGCGAACGCCTCGTGGTCGCCGTTCCGGTCGCCCATCCCCTGGCGGAGGCCGCGTCTCTGTGCTGGGCCGATCTGGCCGGCCGCCGGCTCGTGGTTGTCGAGCCGATCGCCGAGTGCGTCCGCGATCTCGCCGCGCGGCGTCTTGGGCGGGCAAGTTTTGGACGGGCGGCGGCACCGGCCAGCCTCGCGCGGCTTGTGGCCTTGGGCCAGGGCCTTGGCCTTGTCGGCGAGGGAGACGCCTGCCGCGCCACTGGCGTGGTCTACCGGCCGCTGGCCCGGAGTTTCCTGGGTTTTGATGCGGTGTTGGGCCGGCGGCCGGAGAAGCCGGTCGTGCGCCAGCTCCTGGCCTTGCTTCCGGGCGTGACCTAGTCGTCGAAGACGATGTCGCGGGTGACCAGGATGGTCAGCGGCAGACCGGCGCGCAAGCTGAGAGTTGGCTGGACGTCGAGCTGCTTGCGCACCACCTGCTGGCCGGTCTGGTTGACCGTGTCCTGCACGCCTTGGCGCAAGGCCCGCGCGATGTCGCTGTCGTCGTCGGAGCCCAGGGCTGCGCCAACGCCCAGGACGCTGGAGAGCATGGCCGCCTTGGCCATGGCGCCCCAGTGGGCGTTTGTCTTGTCGACGAGGCCCGAGCGGCCGGCAGCGTCGGCCCCGGCCAGGCGATCAAGCTGCAGCGAGCGACCGTCAGGGAAGATCACCCGGTCCCAGGCCAGCAGGACCCGCTTCTGGCCGAAGGCGACTTGGCTGTCATAGGTCCCGATGAGCTTGGAGCCCTGCGGGATCAGGACCGTCCTGCCGGTCAGGCTGTCATAGACGTTGCGCGTGACCTGGGCGGATACGGGTCCGGGGAGGTCCGAGCTGACGGCTGTCAGTAGGGCGGCTGGGATGATGGTCTGGGCCAGGAGCAGGGTGCGGCCGGCGGGCGGCCGCACCTGGAATTGGCTGGTTGTCGGCGGCGTGTTGCGGGTGTCGAGGAACGCCCGGTGCGGATCGGTGACGGCCGGTTGCTCGATGAGCTGCGTCGAGACCGGCATCGGCGCCGGCATGGGGAGCGCCGGCGGACTTGGACTTTGGGCGGCCGTCGAGCTGCTACGGCTGAAGACGGCGCTGGTGCGCGCGGCGGCCAGGGCCTGGCGGTGCGCCTCGACCGTCGGATCGGCGGAGGCTGAGCCGATCGGCGGCGGCTGGACCGGTTGGCCGCGCTGCTGGGCCGCCAGGATCGGTCGGCCAAGGTCGCCGGGGAGCGGCGGGCCGAGCTTGGGCACGTCGGCATAGGTCCGGGGACCGGTGATCACGGCCTGGGGCGCACGCCCGTCCGTCTCGTCGGCCTTGATGACCACCGGCTTGGGCGCGCGGGGCTGCAGGGCCAGGGCCAAGGCCGCGCCGATCCCCGCCGCGCCGAGGCCCGCCAAGCCGGCTATGGCCACGCGCGACA
>NZ_QHJY01000039.1 GCF_003185805.1 Caulobacter sp. D5 | reverse complement strand
GGGGTCTTGGTCAGGGTGCCGACGATGGCGTTGTCGTTTTCGCCGGCGTCGATCCAGCCGCCGTCCTTGCGCAGCGGGTCGATCTTGGCCTTGAAGGCCTTCTCGTCGCTGTCGTGCAGCGACTTGGCGGTCGGGAACTTCTTGGCGCCGTTCTCGATGGCCAGCTCGACCCAGGCGTCGCGGGTGCCCGAGGTGGGCGGCGGGCCGTAGACCAGGATGCGGTTGGCCGGCAGGCCGGCACCCACGTCTTTCCAGGTCTTGTACGGGTTGGCCACGAACTGGCCGCCGCGCAGGGCGTTCTGAGCCAGGCCCAGATACAGGTGCTCGAGCTTGAAATTGTAGTCGGGCGACTTCTTGTCCATCGCGATGACGATGCCGTCGAAGCCGATCTTGATCTCGACGATGTCCTTGACGCCCTTGGCCTTGCAGGCCTCGAACTCGGACTTCTTCATCGGACGCGAGGCGTTGGCGATGTCGGGGAAGCCCTCGCCCATGCCGCCGCAGAACATCTTGATGCCGCCGCCGGTGCCCAGGCTCTCGACCTTGGGCGACTTCTTGCCGGTCTTCTTGGCGAAGTTTTCGGCGACGCGGGTGCTGAACGGGAAGACGGTCGAAGAGCCGGCGGCCCAGACGTAGTCACGGGCGGCGTGGGCGCTGGGCGCCAGGGCCAGCAGGCCGAGCGCGGCGGCGGCTCCGAGGAAGGCTTTCATGGACGACATCCTGATGGTCGGCTTGGGGCCACGGGGATCATTGGACGCGCTGAAGGATCTGGGGGAGCGATCCTTCAACCTCGCCGCGCGCAGACTAGCGGCGGCGAGGTCGGCTATTTGTCACAGTTCGACGACAGATTTGCGACACCGTCCAGGAAAACGTCCGACCACGGATCAGGATGCATCGGCAGGCGGGTGGCGATCCAGGATGTCGAGCACCTTCTCCTTGGGGCGGGCCAGCACCGCGCCCTTGGGCGTGACGACGATCGGACGCTCGACCAGGATGGGGTGCTCGACCATGGCCGCCAGGATCGTATCGTCGGACGTCGCCGTATCGGTCAGGCCCAGCTCTTCGGCCGGCGTGCCCTTGACGCGCAGCAGGCCGCGGGCGCCGAGGCCGGTGCGGACGGCCAGATCCTTCAGCTGCTCCAGCGTCCAGCCGGCCTTCAGATATTCGACCACGGTCGGCGCGTAGCCGGCGGCTTCGATGATCGCCAGGGTGTTGCGCGAGGTGCCGCACTTGGGATTGTGGAAGATGGTGACGGGGAAGTCGGTCATGCGGGCCTCTCGATGCTTTGACGAGGCAGATAGCAAGTCGGCCGTCCGGTCGCCACGGCATGCGTGACGCTTCAGGATAGTAGTTGCGATTCACTCGCAATGATGCGAGGAGGGCGCCCCCGACCGGAGAGGAGCGCCCGATGCGCGACGACCGGGGTCTGGACGACCCGCCGCCTTCACTCGACGAACTCCTTTCGGAACCGATCGTCCGTCTGCTGATGCGTCGGGACGGGGTGGAGGAGGGCGAGGTCCGCAAGCTCATCGCCCGCGTCGCCCTCCGCCGGAAACGCTAGAGGCCCTTGAGGATCAGGTTGGGCAGCACGCTGTTGTCCCATTCGGGCGTCTTGGGCGGATTGTCGCCGACCCGCAGCACGATCAGGCGCTTGGACGGCACGATGTAGACCACCTGGTTCGAGTTGCCGCAGAAGAGATAGAGGTCCTCGGCGGCGTAGGGCTCGCTGTGCAGGATCTTGGGCCAGGGCAGGTCCGGCGCGGCCCAGCCGCGGCGCTCCAGATAGGGCGCGCCGATATAGACGCCCAGGCCGTAGTGCGGGTTCTGCTCGGTCGGGGTGCGCATCTCGCCGACATAGCCTTCCGGCAGCAGGCGCGTGCCGGCATGGACCCCGTCGTCGAGCAGCAGGATCGCCAGGCGCAGCCAGCTTTCGGCCGGCAGCAGGATGCAGCAGCCGGAGTGGGCGAGGCCGCCCGGACGATCGACCCAGATCTGGCCTCCCGGCGCGTCTATGGGCTTGAGCACCTCTTCGGAGATGAACTCGGCGTAGCGGCGGCCGGTGGCGCGCTCGATGACCAGGGCCACCAGTTCCGAGGTGGCGTTGGCGTAGTCGTAGCGGCTGCCCGGCGTATGGACGAGCGGGTAGTCGTTGATCAGCACGTCGTCATGGCGCGGGTGCAGGTAGGCGCGGTTCAGCACGTTGGCCGGATCGGTGCTGAAGCCCTGCGGCAGCAGGCCCGTGCGCATGTCGAGCGTGTGGCGCACCAGGATGTCGGCCTTGGGCGTGCCCTTCCACTCGGTGATGAAGTCGGCGACCGACTGGTCCAGCGACTCGATGACGCCCAGCGCCAGGGCGCGGCCGATGGCGACCGCGGTCAGCGGTTTGGCCAGCGACTTGGACGCCAGCAGCGACGGGCGGGCCGCGCCGGCGAAATAGGTCTCGCGTTCCAGCACGCCGTCGCGCCAGACCATGAAGGCCTTGGCGTTGCTGTCCTTGGCGTAGGCCTCGGCCGCATCCAGCGCCGCGGCGTCGATCGTGGCCGTCGCGGCGGCCGGAATCAGTGTGCGCCCAGCCGCGCCGGGCACGGGCTCCAGCGTGTCGTAGGTCTCCTGCGGGGCGTTGGCGGCGGCCTGAAAGCGCTGAAGATACAAAGCCTCGTCGGCTGACGTTACGGAAGTTTCAGCGGTCATCTCGGGCTCCGACGTTATGTGAGCCTGACCGTAATTCCACGAATTGCCACTTCGTTGACCGCGTGGTCAAATATCCGCCCTGCGAAAGAGCAGGCGACGCACAAAAGACGACTCCGACCGTGGCGGGGCTTCGTTGCGCTATCCGGCGAACGGATAGTCGGGACGTGGTTTCCGCCAGACCCTCGCCGCCACGGTCTGGAGTTCGCGTGAATCTGGAGGAGGCGTTTCTATGGAAAAAGGTGTGCCGATCAGGGCCATCAGCCGCTGCATCTCGGTGCTGCAGGCGATCAACCGCCGTGGTTCGCTGTCGATGATGGAGATCGCCCAGACCTCGGGCGTGCCCTATCCGACGGCCTGCCGCATCGTGCAGACCCTGCTGCACGAGAAGCTGATCGAGCGGGAGCCGGCCCGGAAGCGCTATCGACCGACCATGCTGGTGCAGTCGCTGTCGCACGGGTTCCAGGAGAGCGATCGCCTGGTCGCCTGCGCCCGCCCGCACATCGTCGACCTGACGGCCAAGGTGACCTGGCCGGTGTCCATCGCGACCCGCGTAGGCCAGCAGATGATGATCCGCGACTCTACCCACACGATGACGTCGCTGACGCTGAACAACTATTATCCCGGCTACACCCTGCCGATCCTGGAGAGCGCGGCGGGCAAGGCGTATCTCGCCTTCGCCAGCCCCGACGAACAGGCGGCGGTGCTGGAGGCCTATCGGCGCGGCGAAGGCCAGGTCGATCCGCTGACCCTGCAATATGCGGAGTCCGGCGGCATGTTCTCCGACATCGTCGAGGCCGGCTGGGCGACCAAGGGGCGCAATCCCTACACCGCCACCCCGGGCAAGACCTCGTCGATCGGCGCGCCGATCTTCAACAGCGAGGGCGTGTGCGGGGCGCTGGTGCTGGTGTTCTTCAGCTCGTCGATGAAGATGCCGGACGCGGTCAAGCAGTACGGCGACAAGCTGAAGTCGGCCGCGGCCGCCATCAGCCGCGACCTGTCGGAGCCGCTGTCCCGCGCCGCCTGATGGCGCGGGCGAGCGCCTCAGGCGGTCTTCTCGGGCGTGGTCCATTGCGGATAGCGTCCCATCAGGAGGATCAGCGCGCCGCTGGCGACAAAGCCGGCGGCCGCGATCGCCAGGGCGCGGCCGTAGCCGCCGTCGTGGTCGTAGAGGGCGCCGATGCCGATTGCGCCGATCGGCACGCCCAGCGAGATGGCGATGCCGATCAGGGCGTAGACCGCGCCGTACGAGCGCATGCCGAAATAGCGGGCGACGAAGAAGGCGGCGACGTCGACTTCGCCGCCCTGCGCCGCGCCGATCAGCAGCACCGCCAGCACGGCCAGCGGCCACTGGCCGTGGCCGATGGCCAGCAGGCCCACGCCCAGGGCCGGCAGGACCAGAGCGATGGCGGCGGGAATCGGGGCCCAGAAGCGGTCCACCGCCCAGCCGACAACGATGCGCCCCAGCGCCACCGAGACCGCCAGCAGGGCCACCAGCCAGCCGGCGACGCGGGCGTCGAGGCCCTGGTCTGTGAGGATGGGCTGAAGCTGGCTGATCACGCCGGTCAGGCCGGCCGTGGCCAGCAGGATGGCCAGCGACAGGATCCAGAAGCGGCCGGTCTTCAAGGCCTGGCCGGCGGTCAGGCCGACCTGGGAGACGCGCTTGGCTGCGTCGATCTCGGTCGCGGCGGCGCCTTGCCTGGCCAGCCAGCGCGGGCGCTCCCACAGGGCGAAGAAGACGGTCGGCAGGGCGACGAAGAGCGACAGTCCCGCCAGCGTCGCATAGCCGCCGCGCCAGCCGTGATGGGCGATGACGAAGCTCAGCAGCGGCGCGCTCAGCGCCGCGACCAGCGAGACGCCGGTCAGGGTCAGGCCCAGCGACAGGCCGCGTCCCTTCTCGAACCAGGTGTTGACCGCGCGGGTGTAGCCGATCGGTCCGGTGCCGCAGCCCAGGATCACCAAGAGGGCGAAGAGGCCGTAGAAGGCGCCCAGCGACGGCGGCATGGCGGCCAGGCCCAGATAGACGATGGCCAGCAGGACGATGGAGACCATCGCCACGGGGCGCACCCCGACCTTGTCGATCAGCCAGCCGAGCAGGGGGGCGACGAACAGCGCGGCGAGCGCCGCGCCCTGGGCCTGGGCGATCTTGCCCCGGCTCCAGCCCAGATCGGCCTGAAGCGCCTTCACGAAGAGCGAGCCCACATACTGCTGCAGGCTGATGCCGCAGCCGACCCCGATCCCGGCGGCCAGCACCACGCGCCAGCCCTTGCGGAATTCGTCCCGAACCTCGCTCACGCCTCAAGTCCCCCAATAGCCCCATTGGAGCATCCGACGGCTCGCGCGCGGCGCGCCATCGCTTCGCGCGGCTTGATCGACAGGCGGGGAGGGCGCGCGGGAAAGCGGCGGCCACGCCGCCCGCGCTTCAAAACAGATCCCAGTTCATATCGACGGAGTTTCCCATGGCGGACGCCAGCGACGCAGCGATCTTCGGCCCTTCGCAGGAGGCTCTCGCCTTCCTCGCGCAGACCCATGGCCAGCTGATCGGCGAGGCCTTCGTCGAAGGGCGCGGCGAGACCCTGATCGAGGTCGAGAACCCGGCCACCGAGCAGACGATCGCCAAGGTGCGCGCGACCTCGGCCGAGGATCTCGACCTGGCCGTCGCCGCCGCCCGCAAGGCCTTCAAGAGCTGGAGCCGCACCTCCGGCGCCGACCGCGCCCGGATCATGCTGCGCTTCGCCGATCTGCTCGAGCGCGACGCCGACAAGCTGGCCGAGATCGAGGTGCTGGAAAACGGCATGCCGATCGCCCTGTCGGGCGCGACCATCAAGGGCTTCTGCGCCGACTACGTCCGCTATTACGCGGGCCTGGCCACCAAGCTGGAGGGCTCGACCATCCCGGCCCGGGCCAACGGTCGCGAGGCGCTGGACCTGCTGGTCTACACGGTGCGCGAGCCGGTCGGCGTGGTGGGCGCGATCGTGCCGTGGAACGTGCCGGTGTCGATGATCATCCTGAAGCTGGCGCCGGCCCTGGCCTCGGGCTGCACGCTCGTCCTGAAGAGCGCCGAGCTGACGCCGCTGACCTCGATCCTGGTGGCCCGGCTGTGGCTGGAGGCCGGCGGCCCGCCTGGCGTCTTCAACCTGATCCACGGCCTGGGCCACGAGATCGGCGCGGCGCTGGTTTCGCATCCGGGCGTCGACAAGATCACCTTCACCGGCTCGACGGCGGTGGGCAAGGAGATCGTCCGCGCGGTCAGCCATGACCTGAAAAGGGTTTCGCTGGAGCTGGGCGGCAAGTCGCCGTTCGTGATCTTCCCCGACGCGGATCTCGCCGACGCCATCCCGTCGGCGGCCCTGGCCTGCTTCTTCCTGTCGGGCCAGAACTGCATGGCCGGCACGCGCCTGTTCGTGCACGAGAAGGTGCTGGAGCCGGTGCTGGAGGGCCTGGCCCAGACGGCGGCCTATCTGAAGGTGGGGCCGGGCCTGGACCCGACGACGATGATCGGCCCGCTGGTCTCGGCCCGTCAGAAGGGCCGGGTAATGGAGCATGTCGAGGCCGCCGCCGCCCAAGGCGCCCGCCTGACCTATGCCGGCGGCGTGCCGGACGGCCCCGGCCACTACGTCGCCCCGACCATCTATGCCGACGTCAGCCCCGACATGCGCCTGGCGCGGGAAGAGGTGTTCGGCCCGGTGCTGGGCGTGCAGGCGTTCGGCGACGATGACGAGGCGCTCCTCTGCGCGATCAACCAGACGACCTACGGCCTGTCGGGCTCGGTCTGGACCAAGGACCTCTCCCGCGCCCACCGCATGGCCCGCGCCATCGACAGCGGCCAGGTCGGGGTCAACATCCACGCCGCCCTCAGCCCCGAGACCCCGTTCGGCGGCAACCGCCAGTCCGGCTGGGGCCGCGAGTTCGGGCGCGAGGGGATCGACTCGTACCTGAAGACCAAGGCCGTGAGCGTGAACCTGGGGCCGCTCTGAAGACCCTCCCCCTGAAGGGGGAGGTGTCGGCGGAGCCGACGGAGGGGAAGGTGGCTTGTGGGCCAGCGGCCGCTTCGAAGTCGGAGGAACTTCCCCCTCCGGCCCTCCGGGCCACCTCCCCCTTCGGGGAGAGGGTCTGGACGTGCGG